>NZ_LMCU01000001.1:675232-1001255 GCF_001424905.1 Leifsonia sp. Root112D2 | reverse complement strand
TCCTGCCCTGGTTCTGGGGTTCCGGAGCCGACCTGCTGAAGCTCGACAGCGACAAGGCCGTCTCGGCGCTGGCCCTGTGGACCGACTGGGTAAAGAAGGGCTACGCGCCCAACTCGGTCATCAACAACACGCAGACCACCAGCTGGCAGGAATTCGCCACCGGTGACTACGCGTTCGGTGAGAACGGCACCTGGCAGCTGGGCAATGTGAAGAAGGCCGGAATCGACTACGGCATTCTCAACATTCCCGGCGAAAGCGGCCCAGATGCACCCGTGCCCACCGGCGGCGAGTTCATGACCATCCCGGTGCAGAAGGACACGGCTCGGTATGCGACATCCGCGAAGATCGCGAAGTGCCTCACCAGCACGGCGAACTTCGTGAAGACCGACAACACGCTGTCGTACATCGCACCCACCGAGGCCGCACAGAAGGAGCAGGTCGCGGGCAACGCCGAACTCGGACCGTGGGTGAAGGCCGTCGCCGCAGCCAAGGGTCGCACGAGTGACAACCTGGGCACGAAGTACCCGAAGATCTCGCAGCAACTGTGGGGTGCGGTACAGAATGCACTCAGTGGCACGCAGACCCCGAAGGCCGCACTTCAGGCCGCGCAGACCGCAGCCGCGGCCGCCATCAAGTAACACGACACACCACACACAACGAGGTAATTCCATGGCACTGACACAGAGCGCACCCAGGCGATCTGTGCGCGGCACGGGTGGGGCAACGGATGTCGCCCCACCCGGCCGCGGGAACAGCACGCGTCGCCGCCGGTCCGGGCAATGGGCGGCGTGGGCGTTCCTCGCCCCGGTCGTCATCTATATGGCCGTCTTCTACGCGTATCCGCTCTACCGCAACCTGGAGCTGAGTCTCAAGGACTACACGGTGCGGTCCTTCGTTCAGGGCAACGCCCCGTTCGTGTGGTTCGACAACTACATCAGGGTGTTTCAGAACCCGACCTTCGGGCCGGCGTTCCTGCATACCGCCCTGTTCACGGTGATCTCCATCGTGTTCCAGTTCGCCATCGGCATGGTGCTGGCGGTGTTCTTCTTCCAGAACTTTCGGCTCTCGGCCACGCTGCGCGCACTGTTCCTGGTGCCGTGGCTGCTTCCGTTGATCGTCTCGGCGAGCACCTGGTCGTGGATGCTCAACAGCGATTCCGGCGTCGTGAACTCGGTGCTCGCATCCATGGGGATCAGCCAGGTCAACTGGCTCACCTCACCGCAGTGGGCGCTGACCTCGGTGATCATCGCGAACATCTGGATAGGCATCCCATTCAACCTCGTCATTCTCTACAGCGGGCTG
Organism: Leifsonia sp. Root112D2; assembly: GCF_001424905.1. Classification (NCBI taxonomy): domain Bacteria; kingdom Bacillati; phylum Actinomycetota; class Actinomycetes; order Micrococcales; family Microbacteriaceae; genus Leifsonia; species Leifsonia sp. Root112D2. The sequence goes on along the minus strand of NZ_LMCU01000001.1, from coordinate 999,953 downwards.
CAGAACATTCCGGGCGACATCTATGAGGCAGCGGCCCTCGACGGGGCGAACGGCTGGCAGAAGTTCTGGCGGGTCACATTCCCGCTGCTGCGGCCCGTCTCGGCCATCACGATTCTGCTCGGCCTGGTCTACACGCTCAAGGTCTTCGACATCATCTGGATCATGACCCGTGGCGGCCCCGCCAACGCCTCGACCACCTTCGCAACCTGGTCGTACCAGCTCGGCTTCGGATCGGTGCTGCCCGACTTCAGCCCGGCGGCGGCCGTCGGCAACCTGCTGATCGTTCTCGCGCTCATCTTCGGGCTCATCTACATTCGCACCCAGCGAAAGCAGGATGTGTCATGAACGGCAAGCGCCCCTGGTGGAAGACCGCTATAGGCATCGTGCTGACCGCGATCATGCTCTTTCCCGTCTACTGGATGATCAACGTCTCGCTCACTCCGGCGCAGGATATGCGCAAGTCGCCGCCGTCATGGTTTCCGTTCAACGCGACGTTCGAGGGCTACCAGGCGGTGCTGAGCCAGCAGTTGCCCTATCTCGCCACCAGCCTGGTGATAGGGCTCGGCACGGTCGTGCTGACGGTGGTGCTGGCGGCACCGGCGGCGTATTCGCTGGCAAAGCTGCGCCCTCGCGGGCGTGGTGCGCTCAACTTCATCCTGCTGATCGCGCAGATGATTCCGGGCATCATCATGGCAATGGGCTTCTACGCCATCTACCTGAATCTCGGCATCCTCAACTCGATTCCCGGCCTGATTCTCGCCGACTCGACCATCGCCGTTCCGTTCGGCGTGCTGATCTTCACGGCATTCATGTCGGGCATTCCGAACGAGCTGATGCAGGCGGCGAAGATCGACGGCGCCGGATCCTGGCGCACCTTCATCTCGATAGTCATGCCGGTGAGCCGCAACTCCATCGTGACGGTGTCGCTGTTCGCCTTCCTGTGGGCGTGGTCGGACTTCATCTTCGCCTCGACACTCGACAGCGGCGGATCCGCCCGGCCCATCACGCTCGGAATCTACGCATACATCGGCAACAACAACCAAGAGTGGAACTCGATCATGGCCACCGCGGTCGTCGCATCCATTCCCGCGGCCGTGCTGCTGGTGCTCGCGCAGCGCTATGTCGCGGCCGGGGTGACGGCGGGGGCCGTGAAGGACTGAGCGTCGAGCTCGCATCCGCTATTCGTTCTATCTGTTCTGACGGGAGACTTCTTCACTCATGGTGACATTTCGACCACTCGACAACGCGCTCGAGGTACGGCACCGGCACGAGGTTCTGCGCATTGAGGCGTGGGGTGCCGACAGCGTGCGCGTGCGAGGCAGTCAGTATCGCATTCCGAGCGAAAGTGCCGGTGCACTGGAGGATGTGGCGCCGGCAGGATCGGCGGCGGTGACGGTGCAGACCGATGACGCGACGCTCGTGAACGGTGAGCTCACCGTGACGGTGCGCTTCGATGCCGAGCTCGCCTACCCCGAGCCGCAGCTCAGTTTCACCCGCACGAGCACGGGTGCCGAGTTGCTCGCCGAGAGCCGCGAGCACTTCTGGATGCCCGGGGCGCGGGTCTATCTCGGCAACCGTTCCGGCGCGTACGAGATCCACCAGCAGTTCGAGGCCTACGAGGGCGAAAAACTGTACGGTCTCGGCCAGCGCACGCACGGGCGACTCGACATCAAGGGCCTGTCGCTCGACCTGGTGCAACGCAATGCCGAGGTGAACATTCCCTTCGTGCTCTCTGACCGCGGCTATGGAATGCTGTGGAACGTGCCGGCCGTTGGCCGGGTGGAGTTCGCCTCGAACGCCACACGTTGGCAGGCCGATCAGGCCCGTGAGATCGACTACTGGTTCACGGCGGCGCCCAGTCCGGCCGACATTCTGGCGCGATACGCGGATGTGACGGGGCACGTTCCCGAGCTGCCCGAGTGGGCGAGCGGGTTCTGGCAGAGCAAGCTGCGCTACCTCGATCAGGAGGAACTGCTGGGGGTTGCGCGCGAGCACAAGCGGCGCGGGCTGCCGCTCTCGGTGATCGTCGCCGACTACTTTCACTGGTCGGCGATGGGGGACTATCGCTTCGATGACGCCGAGTGGCCGGACCCGGCGGCGATGGTGAGCGAACTCGGGGAGCTCGGCATCGAACTCATGGTGTCGATCTGGCCGACCATCTCGCCGCTGTCCGAGAACTTCGCCGACTATCGCGACCGTGGACTGCTCGTCGGTGCCGACCAGGGCGTCGAGTTTCAGCAGACCATCCAGGACAAGGGCATGTCCACGCCGATGCCCCTGGCGTTCTATGATCCGACGAACCCCGAGACCCGCGAATACATCTGGAATCTGGTGAAGAAGAACTATCTCGATCAGGGAATTCGCGTGTTCTGGCTTGACGCCTCCGAGCCGGAACTGAACCCTGCGCATCCGGGGAATACCATGTATTACGCCGGGTCCGGGGCCGAGGTGGCGAACATATACCCGAAGGAGAATGCGCGGCTCTTCGCCGAGGGCATGGCCGCCACAGGGCAGCAGCCCACCGTGTTGCTGTGCCGTTCGGCCTGGGCCGGGGCACAGAAATACGGCGCCGCCGTGTGGTCGGGGGATATTCCCGCCACGTGGCAGTCGCTGGAGCAACAGATCAGGGCGGGGCTCAACATCGCCATCTCGGGCATCCCGTGGTGGACCACGGACATCGGCGGGTTCCATGGCGGCAACGCGAGCGATCCGGCCTACCAGGAGCTCATGATCCGGTGGTTCCAGTTCGGGGTGTTCTGTCCGCTGTTCCGCCTGCACGGGGACCGCGAACCGCGCACGCCCACGAGTTCCGCGCAGACCGGCGGCCCGAACGAGGTGTGGTCGTATGGCGAGCAGGCCTATGGCATCATCTCCGAACTGCTGCATCTGAGGGAGCGGTTGCGGCCGTACATCCACGAACAAATGCGGGCAGCATCCGCAACCGGGCTGCCGCCCATGCGGCCGCTCTTCGTCGACTACCCAGATGACTCAGGTGCGTGGCAGGTCGAGGACGAGTTTCTCTTCGGCCCCGACATTCTCGTTGCCCCGATCAGCCGGGCAGGGCAGCGTTCGCGCGAGGTGTACCTGCCGCTCGGCGCCCGCTGGGTCGATGCGTTCGACGGCACCGTGACCGAGGGTGGGGTGAGCGTGAGCGTGGATGCGCCGATCGAGCGCATTCCAGTCTTTCTGCGCGAAGGAGCCGAGGTGAACCTTGGGCGCTGAGACGACGGGCGGCCCTGTGGTCCCCTCCCACTCGCTGCTGCGCCCGCTCGGGCCGCAGGAAGTTCGCCTCACCGGCGGGTTCTGGGGAGAACGGCAGAAACTCAACGCCTCGACGATTCTCGGGCACTGCGAGAGGTGGATGGAGCGCATCGGCTGGATAGCCAACTTCGACCGAGCCGCCGATGGCAGCATCGCCGGCCGGCACTCGGGCATCGAGTTCATTGATTCGGAGATCTACAAGCTGCTCGAGGCCATGGCGTGGGAGCTCGGCCGGCAGCCGGATGCCGCGCTGCAGCGCCGCTACGATGCCCTCGTCATGCGCGTCGCCGCCGCCCAAGAAGCCGACGGTTACCTGCACACGAGCTTCGGGCGCGACGGTCAGCCCGCGCGGTACTCGAATCTGGAGTGGGGCCACGAGCTGTATTGCTTCGGCCACCTGATTCAGGCCGCCGTCGCCCGGCTGCGCAACGGCAACGGCAACAACGATCGGCTGGTGGGGGTTGCGAGGCGGCTCGCCGACCACGTGTACCGCGAGTTCGGGCCGACGGGGCGCGATGCCGTGTGCGGGCATCCGGAGATCGAGCCGGCGCTCGCCGAGTTCTCCCGCGCCACCGGCGATGAGAGGTATCTCGAACTGGCGCAGCTGTTCGTGCAGCGCCGGGGGAGTGGCACGCTGCGCACCAGCATTCAGCAGGGTCACGACTACTTTCTCGACGACATGCCCGTGCGCCAGGCGAGCGTGCTGCGCGGGCACGCGGTGCGCGCACTCTATCTGGCTTGCGGTGCGCTCGATGTTGCCGTCGAGACAGGCGACGGCGAACTGGCCGCCGCCATCGAGACGCAGTGGCAGAACACGGTATACCGGCGCACGTATATAACCGGCGGCATGGGGTCTCATCACCAGAATGAGGCATTTGGCGAAGACTACGAGCTGCCCCCCGACCGGGCATACTCCGAGACGTGCGCGGGCATCGGCTCGGTGATGCTGAGTTGGCGGCTGCTGCTGAAGACAGGTGAGAGCAAGTACGCCGACCTCATGGAGCGCACCCTGCTCAACACGGTGCTGGCCTCGCCGCGTGAAGACGGGCGCGCGTTCTATTACGCCAACACCCTGCACCAGCGCACGGTCGGTGAGGCACCGGATGACGATGCCCTGAGCGAGCGGGCAGAGTCCAGCATGCGCGCGCCCTGGTTTCAGGTCTCGTGCTGCCCCACCAACGTTGCCCGAACTTTGGCGAGCGTCGGGCTGTATTTCGCCACCGCCTCGTCGGGTGCCGTGCAATTGCATCAGTACGGGGACTATGAGGTGAGCACGGAGCTGGATGCCGGCCCGGTCGCGCTGCGCGTCGCATCCGGTTACCCGCTCGAGGGCGACGTTGTGGTGACGGTGACCGAGGCGCCGGATGCCGAGATCGGCATCACGCTGCGGGTGCCGGCCTGGGCGGGTGGCGGGGCCACCGTGACAGTGAACGACGAGGTGGTGCGGGCCGCCTCCGCGGGAACGGTTCAGCTGACGCGGCGCTTTCGCGCCGGCGACACGGTGACGCTGAGCCTGCCGATGGATGCCCGCATCGTGCGCCCCGATCCGCGGATCGACGCGGTGCGCGGCACCATCGCCGTGGAGCGCGGGCCGCTCGTGCTGGCGATGGAGTCGACCGATCTGCCCGGCGCGCGCAGCGTAAATGGGGTGAGCGTCGACATCCGCGCCGGCGTGCAGACCACCGCGGCCGGCGCCCGCATGCGACTGGCCTCGGAGCAGCCGGAGCATGGCGAGGGCTGGCCGTACGGGGCGAGAGACGCGCCCGCGCTGCCCGCGGCCGCGATGGTCGACCTCATTCCGTACTTTCGGTGGGCCAACCGCGGGCCGTCCACTATGCGCGTGTGGTTGCCGGTGCAGTCCTGACCTGCTCGGGTCACGATCACCCCGTTTGCGCAGCGCACCCACGCCTCGGTGTGGGTGCGCTGCGAGTGCGCCGTGATCTGGTGCAGAACGCGCGGCAGAACGCGCTGTGACATTCATCAGAAAAATTGACGATCGTCACGACAATGAGTTACATTGGTGCTGCTTGAGTACAGCCGCCGAAGAGGTCGGGACGTGATTCATACTCCCTGCGTCAACGGCTTCCCCTCACATTCCCCGTTGACTGGAGTTCCAATGACTGCAACTCGCACGACCGCTACCCGAGCCACCGCGCTTATCGCCCTCGCCGCCTCCGCCCTTCTTCTGGCCGGATGCGCCAGCACACCCTCCTCGAACGGCGACAACGGCGGGGCATCCTCCGCGCCTGCCGCCGACAAGGCCCCCCTCTTCAGCGAGCTGCCGAAAGACATCCAGAAGAGCGGCGAGATCATTTTCGGCGGTGACAATCACCCGCCGTATCGCTCGCAGGCATCCGACGGCGGCCCCATCACCGGCATCGACCCCGACTTTCAGCGGGCTCTCGAGGGGCAGCTCGGCGTGAAGATCAAAACCGAGATCACCTCCGGCCTGCCGGCACTTCTCACCGGAATGCAGTCGGGCCGCTACCACGCGTTCAACGGACCGGTGAAGGCGACGGCGGCCCGGGAGGCCGACTTCGACAATGTCGTGTGGATGACCACCCGCAGTTCGTATGTGTTCCTCAAGGAGAACGCGAACAAGATTCCCGACAGCGCCGCGCTGTGCGGGCTGAAGATCGCCGGCGTCGCCGGATCCGTTACCGAGGTGCAGGTCAAGCGCCTCAACACCTGGTGCGACGCGGAGGGCAAGAAGGCGGCCTCTTTCGTGGGGCTCGCCGACACCAACTCCACGGTGCTCGCGGTGCAGGCCGGCCGTGTTGACGCGATGGCCACCACCAAGACCGCGGCGATCGACGTCGTGAAGAAGACACCGGACACCTTCAAATACGTGAGCCAGACCGACGAGCAGGGTGCCGGCGTCGACCTCATGGCGTTGTTGACCCCCAAGGACAGCGGACTCGGCACCGTGCTCTTCGACGCCTTCCAGAACCTCTTCGACAACGGCGAGTACGCCAAGATCATGAAGAAGTGGGGGCTGGAGTCTGTGATGCTCGACAAGCCGCAGCTGAACCCCACCGTCACCGACTAAGTCGTCGGCCACGCGGCGCCCCGCCGGCATTCGCCTGACGATTCTGAGGAGAGTTTTCATGACCACGTCGATGACGGATGCCGGCGCCCGCCCGGCCGACGCCGGCCGCCGTCCAGCGCTGGACGTCTCGACCGCCAAGGCCCGGTTTCGGCCCGGACGCATTCTGATCGCGCTCATCATCCTGTTCGTGCTCGTGCAGATCGTGATGTTCCTCGTGACCAACAAGCGCTTCGGCTGGCCGATCGTGGGCGAGTATCTCTTCAACCCTGCCGTCATGGCCGGGCTGGGCATGTCGCTGTTTCTCACGGTGATAGGCATGGTCATCGGCTCGGTGCTGGGCACACTGCTCGCGGCCGGGCAGCTCAGCGACTTCGGGCCGGTGCGCTGGGTGTGCCAGCTGTATGTGGGCATCTTTCGAGGCATCCCGCCGCTGGTGCAGTTGATCTTCTGGTACAACCTGGCCTATCTCGTGCCGCGCATCATTGTGGGCGTGCCGTTCGGACCCGAGCTGTTCTCGTGGAACGCGAACGACGTGATCAGCCCGCTGACCGCGGCGATTGTGGGGCTGAGCCTGCACGAGGCGGCGTACATGTCCGAGATCGTGCGGGCCGGCGTGCTGTCGGTGGATCCCGGTCAGCGCGACGCGGCCAGCGCCATGGGGTTCTCGCGCATGCAGACCTTCTGGAAGGTGATTCTGCCGCAGTCGATGCGGGTGATCATTCCGCCGACCGGCAGCCAGTTCATCAGCCTGCTGAAGGGCACCTCGCTCGTCAGCGTGATAGCCATGGGCGACCTGCTGCATGCCGTTCAAGTCATCTACAACAACACGTATCAGGTGGTGCCGCTGTTGATGGTGGCGGTGATCTGGTACCTCGTGGTCGTGACGATTCTGACGTTCGGCCAGCGCCAGCTCGAGAAGTACTTCGGGCGGGGTTATGACCGGGCGGGCGGCAAGAAGCGTGCCGCCAAGCGCGTAATGGTTGCGGAAGGGGCGGGAGCATGAGCGCGTCAGCGACCGGCACACCGGTGCTCGAGGTGCAGAACGTGAGCAAGCGCTTCGGCGACAACCAGGCGCTGAACGGCGTGAGCCTTCAGGTGAACGAGGGCGACGTCGTGGCGATTCTCGGGCCATCCGGCTCGGGCAAGTCCACGCTCGTGCGCTGCGTTCACCAGCTGCAGCCCATCGATGGCGGGGCCATGTACCTCGACGGCGAACTGCTCGGCTATGAGCAGCACAGGGGCGGGCTGCGGCCGCTGCCGGAGCGTCGCATCCAGCTGCAGCGCCGCCAGATGGGGATGGTGTTTCAGCAGTTCAACCTGCTGCCGCACTGGAGTGTGCTGCGCAACATCACCGAAGCGCCGGTGAAGGTGCACAAGCAGAGCGCGGCCGAGGCGAAGGACCGCGCCATGTACCTGCTCGAGCGCGTGGGACTTTCCGACAAGGCGCTCGCGCACCCGCGCCAGCTCTCGGGCGGACAGCAGCAGCGCGTGGCGATAGCGCGTGCCGTGGCCACCCGGCCGCGCGTGCTGCTCTTCGACGAGCCGACCAGCTCGCTCGACCCCGAACTGGTCGACGAGGTGCTGTCGGTCATGAAAGACCTGGCCGAACTGAAGATGACCATGGTCGTGGTGACCCACGAAATGAACTTCGCGCGCGACGTGGCCGACCGCTGCGTGTTCATGGCGCAGGGCACCGTGATTGAAGAGGGAGCCGCCGCCGACTTCTTCGCCAGGCCGCAGACGGCGCGGCTGCGCAGCTTCTTGTCCCGCTACTCGGAGCAGAGCAACGCGGTATAAGGCTGCTTGATACTCTGAGGGAATGCTCGAGGAACCGGTGGATGCTCGTGGGCGGGCTGCGACCGATCGCCTCCACTATCTGGTCAGCCGGCTGGCGCGAGCGCTCAACCGCGCCATGGACAATGTGGCGTTGACCCACGGCCTGACGCCGCCCGAGTTCATGGTCTTCCAGGTGCTGGGCGAGGGCCACGCCATCTCGAACGCCCAGCTCGCCCGCCGCACCTTCGTCTCGTCACAGGCGACGCACGAGGTGGTCACCGAGCTGACGGCGCGCGGTCTGACGCAACGCGATGAGCACCAGACGAACCGGCGCATCCGGCTTATCAGCCTCACCGAGGAAGGCTGGCGAGTGCTGGGCGAGTGTTTCGCCGAGGTGACAGCCATCGAAAGCAGGATCCTCTCGGGCCTCGACCCGGCCGAGCGCACCGCGCTGATACCGTCGTTGCTGCACAGCGCCGAGGTGATTGCGGGCGGATACTTCGGTGACGACGAGGCGGAGTCCGCCGCGCTGGCCCTGCGCATGCAGAATCGCTAGGCAGGCCAGCTCGAGTGCGAGCGGGTGATGAGAGCTTCAGCTTCCTCGTTCAAAAGAAACCCGTCGCGCACGAGAGCGTGGGCGCTCGCCGCGAAGGCCTCCAGGTAGCCCTGCCGCGACCCGTGCAGTGAGCGCAGCGTGTCGTCCGACAGTGGGGTCGAGTAGCCGATGAGCCCCGCGACGATTTCGGGAAAACCCAGCGGGGTCCACGACGGTGCCAGGCATGAGCCGGGCACGGGCGTGCTGTGCGGCGAGTACACGGCCAGCGGCACCTCGATCCACGGCGGGCGGATGCCTCCCACGACATTTCCGGCGCCGTCTCGCGTCAGTGCTACCGGCTTGCCCGGCTCACCCGGCTGCTGCGCGAAGGTGAAGCGTGGCGCGCGCGGTGGCGCGGTGCCGTCGGTGACCCAACGCTCGAAAAGCTCGAATAGGGCGCGCGCGACATAGTCCATGCGCGCATCCGATGGCGCCTCGTTGGTGAGAGTGCCAGGCAGCGCCTCGCCGCTGAGCTCGAACTGTGCACCATTGGTCAGCACATCCTTCTGGGCGCTGGAGTGGGAGGTGCCGGCGACCTGGTAAAGACGGTAGCGGTCGTCGGCCTCGTCGCTGTCGGGGCGCAGGCTGGCGGCGTTCGTCTCCGACTCCAGCTCGCTGAGTATCTCGAAGACCGGCGTCTCGTCGCCATGAACGACTCTGCGGGGGTCGCCGGCAGGCAGTGGTGGGCACGCGGCCGACAGGGGCGGGTAGCCGGCCGTATCTGCCGCGCCCGAGGAGATTCCGATGACGATGCCGTCTACCGCGGGCGTGCCGCCGGGCAGTCGATGCCTGTCATGAAAGCCGTCGCCAAGGTAAACCCGGCAGAAGCTTCCGGTGGCCGACCACCCCGAGAGGATCACCCGCTCGGCGCTGACGCCGGCGAGACGCCCCTGGCGCGCGGCTATCGCGACGTCACCGAGAATGTCGTAGCCGAGTCCGGCAACGGGTAGTGAGAGGGTGCCGTAGCGCTCGCCGAAGCGAGTGCGCAGCTGCTCCGAGATCGGCGCATCCTGGGTGACGCCGATCCACGTGTGGCCGTTGCGCATGATCCATTCGTGCAGGGAGCGCCAGGTGGGCGCGGTGTCGAGATTCGGATGCAGCGGCTCCAGCTGCACGCTTCCACTGGCCCGCGCCGCCTCGGCGGGCCGCCGCACCAGAAGGCGCGTCACGTACGGCACATCCGCGGTGTGCAGCGATGCCGCACCCGCCTCGTCGTAGCTCCATTCACCCGCCGTTCCGGCGACGAGGTACTCCTCTTCGATGTAGCCGTTCGGCACGAGATCGACGCCCTGACCGATGGCCGGAAGGTAGGCCGTGCCGAACGGGCGAGAAGAGGGGGTCGAGTGCAGGAGAGTGAAAGTCGCGATCATCGTTGATTCAATGCCTTTCTCGTAGCGTTCGCTATCAAAGGTGTATTGCATTAGTGTCAAGCTACCTGATATGTTCTCGCATGTCACTCGTACTGAAGCGGGTGGCTCATTCCGAGCATGAAGACAGCGCAGTAGCAAAGGAGCACGCTTATGTCTGGTTTTGGAACACGAGTGAAGATGGCGGTGGCGCTCGCCGCCGCATCCGTCTTGCTCGTTGGAGTCTCTGCTTGTTCGTCGGCATCCGATAACACCTCGCACTCGAACGGCAGCGCTGAGCGGGCGGCAGAACTCAAACTGCAGTTCGTCGGCTCGCCGATCAGCCTCAACCCGGCGCTTGCAGGCAATGGAGGAAGCACCGTCTTCGCCTCACTTGCATACGACCCGCTGATCTTCATGGCGTCCGATGGTTCCCTGGTGCCCGATCTCGCCACCTCATGGAAGTACACCGATACAGAGAACAAGGTCTTCGAAGTCAAGCTGCGCAGCGGCGTCACCTTCGCCGATGGCAAGCCGATGGATGCGGCGGCCGTGAAAGCCTCGATGGAGTACTTCCTCAAGGCGGGTGGCGGTCTGGCCACTCAGGTCGGCAAGATCGGCTCGATCGAGGCCGTCGACTCGTCAACGGTTCGAATCAACTACTCCACCTCATACCCGAACGCTGCGACCTCGCTGAGCCAGTACATGATGTTCGGCAACATCATCGGGCCCGACGCGCTGGCGAACCCCAAGTCGCTGCTGACGAGCATGGACGGAACGGGGCAGTACCTCTACAACGCCTCCAAGTCGGTACCCGACTCGAAGTACGTCTACGAGCGAAACCCCAAGTACTGGGCCCCGGATGCGCAACTGTACAACACGGTCTCCGTCAGCATCATCGGTGACCCCAACGCTGTGCTCTCTGCCGTCTCGACCGGACAGGTCGACGTGGTCGGCGGTTCGGCCACAACCGTCGACTCGGCGAAGTCTGCAGGCCTCAAGATCGTGACGGCGCCGTTCTTCAACTGGGCGCTGTACCTCGCCGACATGGATGGAACGATTACTCCCGCGCTCAAGAACCCCAAGGTGCGCCAGGCCATCGGAATGGCGATCGACCGTGAGGCCATTGCCAAGGGCATCGGCGGCGGCTACGGCCAGGCAAATGGTCAGGTGATGAACAAGGGAACCGACGGCTACCTCGATGGTGCGGGCTTCACATACGACCTCAGCAAGGCCAAGAGTCTGCTTGCCGAAGCGGGATACCCCGACGGATTCTCGATGACCATCCTCGCGGAATCCTCGCTCGACGGAAAGGCACTGCGCGCGCAGGCCATCGCCAGCAGCATCGAGAAGCTCGGCATCACGGTGACGCTGAAGACGATCGCCACCGGAGTTCCGCAATTCATCACCGAGGCGCTGTCGAAGAAATACGCTGCGCTCGTCTTTCCCGTGACGGGTACCAACATGGGCGACGCCTACGCGAGTCTGCAGTCGGGCATGCGCAACCCACTCGGCTACCTCGACCCGAAGCTGGAAGATCTCAACACGCAGTCACTTGTCGCGAACAGTGCCGACCGCACGAAGATCTACCAGAAGATGACCACGCAGCTGACCGATGACGCCATGGTGATACCGGTGTACTCCGATGACAACATGACCTATGTCGGCCCGAAGGTCACCAATGTAAAGGCGACGGCGCTCAACCCGAATCCGATGCCCACCGGCCCCGACGCGAAGTATGCGTGGCAGCCGGTGAAGTAGCCAGCACCGCACGCGAACGTCGCCAGGACGCGACGCCACCAGCACCACCCACTTGACCCGCTGACGTGAAGAGAGGCGAGAACGATGATCGCAATGCTCCTGCGTCGGCTGGCCCTGTCGGTGCCGATGGTCGTGGTGGTCTCGATAGTGATGTTCCTGCTCACCTCGATCGTGCCCGGCGACCCCGCCCAGACGATCCTGGGGGAGAACGCCACTCCGACGGCGGTGGAGGCGCTGCGGGCCCAGCTCGGATTGAACCTGCCGCTCTACCAGCAGTACCTGAACTGGGCGGTCAACGCGGTGCAGGGCAATCTCGGTAATTCGATCTACAGCGGGCAGTCTGTCGTTGTCTTACTCAACGGCAGGCTGCCTGTGACCGGGTCGCTGATTCTGCTTTCGACGATAGTCATCGCGCTGATCGGGGGGTCGCTGGGTCTTCTCAGCGCCTTCAAGGGCGGATGGCTGGGTCGGGCTCTCGACGCCCTCTCGCTGGTCGGCCTCGCGATTCCCAGCTTTGCCGTGGCGGTTCTGCTGGTGTGGCTTTTCGCCGTCACCTTCAGGGTTTTTCCCGCCACCGGATACAACTCAGACTCGCCCGGCGGGTGGATCATGTCGCTGATTCTGCCTGTGGCCGCGCTCAGCCTCTCGGGCGTGACCCTGGTGGCCAAACAGATGCGCGATTCGGCGCTGGACGCACTGAGCCGCGACTATGTGCGCGTGCTGCGCGCCAACGGCATCAGCGAGCGTTCCATTCTCTTCAGACACGTGCTGAAGAACGCCTCGATTCCCTCCACGACCATCGTCGGCCTGGGCGCGGTGGCGTCGCTCACCGCGACGGTCTTCGTGGAGAGCGTCTTCGTGCTGCCGGGCCTCGGCGGACTGGCGACCCAGTCCACCCTCAACCATGATCTGCCGGTAATGCTCGGCCTCGGCGTCTACTTCACCGTGATTGTCATTGTGATCAATCTGCTGGTGGACCTCACATACGGCATTCTCAATCCGAAGGTGCGTGCCACATGACCGAACTGACGCAACCCGGGTCGGCGGGCCTGGCCGGCCCGACGGGCAGGCCTCGGGTTCGGCGCGGAATGGTTCGCGCGGTGCTGAGCAAGCCGCTCGGCCTGGCATCCTCGATCTTTCTCGCGGTGGTCATTCTGCTCACGATCTTCGCCACGAAGATCGCACCATTCAATCCGCTGACGCAGGACCTGCTCAACGTCAAGGGCGCCCCATCGGCCACACACCTTCTCGGCACAGATTCGCTGGGTCGCGACGTGCTGAGCCGGCTGCTCGTCGGCGGCCAGGACTCGTTGCTGGGTGTCGTGCAGGCCCTGGTGGTGGTGTTGATCATCGGCGTACCGCTCGGGGTGGCCACCGGTTTTCTCGGGGGCACCTTCGACCGGGTGGTGATGCGCATCATCGACCTGAAAATGGCGATTCCCGGCATCATTCTCACCCTGGCCGTTCTGGCGATCTTCAACAACAGCATGACCGCCGCCATGATCACCTTCGGAATCATGGCATCCGGCGGGCTGGTGCGCATGATTCGCAGCACGGTTCTCGGCGTGCGCGAGGAACTGTACGTCGACGCGGCCGTCGCCATCGGGCTCACCCGGCCGCAGATCATCGTGCGTCACATTCTGCCGCGCACCGTCGGAGTGATCATCGTGCAGGCCTCGATGCTCTCGGCCATCGCGCTTGGCGTGCAGACGGGTCTCTCCTTCCTGGGTTTCGGCCTGCAGCCGCCAGCCCCGACCTGGGGCGGAATGGTTGCCGAGGCATCGAGCCTGCTGCAGCAGGACCCCTGGCTGTTGGTTCCCTCCGGTGGCATCATCGCGCTGACGACCATGGCGTTCGGCTTGCTGGGCGACGCGGTTCGCGACGCCAACGCCGAGCGGTACTCCGCGCCTCCCGCGCGCGCCGTGAAGCGCACCCGGCGTGCGGTGACGCCGATCGAGGTCGAGGCCGCGGATGCCGGCGCGCTGCTGTCGGTGCGCAATCTCACCGTTGCCTTCGGCGCCGGGGCATCGGCCCTGACGGTCGTCGAGGGCGTGAACTTCGACATCGGGCACGGCGAGACCGTGGGTCTGGTCGGGGAGTCCGGCAGCGGAAAGACCGTGACGGCCCTCGCCATCCTGGGGCTACTCACCGGCGATGGTCGGGTGGCGGGCGGGCAGGTCGTCTACGACGGCACCGACATCGCCTCGTACACCGGGCACGACTTTCACGGCCTGCGCGGCTCCGAGATCGGCATGATCTCGCAGGAACCCATGGTGGCCCTCGACCCGGTCTTCCGCGTCGGGTTCCAGATCGCCGAGGCGGTGCGCACGCACGACAAATGCAGCCGCTCCCAGGCGAAGGCGCGTGTTCTGGAACTGCTGCGTGCGGTGAAACTGCCCAACCCGGAGAAGGTCGCCCGGCTCTATCCGCACCAGATCTCGGGGGGAATGGCCCAACGCGTTGCCATTGCCATCGCCCTTGCCGGACGTCCCCGGCTGCTGATCGCCGACGAGCCGACCACGGCACTGGATGTGACGGTGCAGGCCGAGATACTCGATCTGCTGCGCTCGCTGCAGGCCGAGACGGGCATGGCGATGCTGCTGGTCACCCACGACTGGGCCGTGGTCGCCGATATCTGCACGCGGTCCGTTGTCATGTACGCCGGCCAGGTGGTGGAGCGCGCCTCGGTGCGCGAGATGTTCGCTGCGCCGAAGCATCCGTATACCAAGGGGCTTCTGGAGTCGAGCCCGCACCTGGCGCGCAAGGGCGAGCCGCTGCCGACCATCGGCGGCATCGTTCCGCCGCCGAGAGCGTGGCCGACGGGGTGCCATTTCGCCCCACGCTGCCCCTTCGCCACGGAAGAATGCGCGGCGGCGCCGATCGCGGAACACGCGCTCGAGACGGGCCGCATGAGCCGGTGCATCCGAATCGATGAGCTGATGGCGAGCACGCGATGAACGCGAACGAGAACGCGAACCCGCCTCTGCTTGAGGTGACCGATCTTGTTGTTGAATACGGCACGGGGCGCCAGCGCAACCGCGCGGTCGACACGGTGAGCCTGCAGATTCACCCCGGCGAGACGCTGGGGCTGGTCGGTGAATCGGGCTCGGGCAAGAGCACCATCGGGCAGGCGATTCTGGGGCTGGTGCCGACGACCAGCGGCAGCATCCACTATGACGGGCGGCAGATCGCGGGCGTGGGGCGCCGAGCGCGCCGAGGCCTCACCGGTGAGCTGCAGGTGATCTTTCAGGACCCGTACAGCTCGCTTGATCCCACCAAGACCATCGGCTACACGCTGCGCGAGCCGCTGCGGGTGCACCGACCGCACGAGCGGCAGTCGCACAGCGCCAGTATCGAGGCGATGCTCACCCGGGTGGGACTGAACGCGGATGCCGCGAGCCGGTACCCCTCGCAGTTCTCCGGCGGCCAGCGCCAGCGCATCGCCATCGCCCGCGCGCTCATCGTCTCTCCACGGCTGGTGATCTGCGACGAGCCGGTCAGCGCGCTCGACCTCTCCATTCAGGCGGAGGTCATGAACCTGATGGCCGAGCTGCAGCGCGAACTCGCCCTGAGCTACCTGTTCATCTCTCACGACCTGTCGGTGGTGCGTCACATCTCCGACCGCGTCGTCGTGCTCAAGGGCGGCCAGATCATGGAGCAGGGTGACGCCACGCAGATCTACGAGTCGGCGCAGCATCCGTACACGCGAGCGCTGCTCGCGGCGGCGCCGGTGCCCGATCCCGATGAGCAACGAGCGCGTAACCAGGCGCGCCTTCGGGCGGCCGCCGCGCAGCCCACGCAGGTATAAGGAAGGAACAACCATGCCCACCATCACTCTCGACGACGTCGATCTGTATTACGAGGAGTACGGCAGCGGTGACGAGGTTGTGCTCGCCTCGGCCAACGGATTCTCGGGCTGGGCGTACCCCGAGCTGCTGGCAGACGAGCCCACCAACTATCGGGTCATCACGATTCAGACGCGCGGATTCGGCAAGTCCAGCCACCTGAGTGAGGCGCCGGCGATCGGCTGGCTGGCACAGTGGGCCGATGACGTGTGCGCGGTGGCCGACGCGCTCGGAATCGACACCTTCATTTACACGGGAGCATCGCACGGCGGCGGAATCGGCTGGTACATCGCGCAGCGCAATCCCGATCGCCTGAAGGCATTCGTCTCTGTGGTGGGCACGCCGCACGATCGCGCGGGCGGCACCGACTCGTCGGAGGGCCGTCGCAGAATGATCGAGGGTCGCCACGACCCGAAGATCGTTCGCGAGCAGATCGAGATTCTCGGCGGCTTCAGCGACGACCCCGTGCGGCTGGCCGAACGCGAGATCAGCTACGCCAATCGCGTCACCGAGCACATGAATCGCAGCGAGGACGTGGCCTGGATCAACCAGGGCAAGCCGTTTCCCGAGGCGCAGACCGACGAGGAGCTTGAGGCCATTCTCAGTGGCATCCGCGTGCCCGTGCTGATTCTCGCGTCGATGCGCGACGGCGTGATTTCGCCCGAATCGTCGCTGCGAGGGGCGAAGTTCGTGCGGGGCGCGAAGGCCGTGCTATTCGAAGACGAAGGACACTTCATCAGCAGCGAGAGCCCCGAGCGACTGGCTCGGGAGGTGAAGCTGTACGTCGACGAGCTCAACGGCACCGCTTTGCCGCGTCGGCCCCGCCGGCCGGCCTCGTCCACGGGCGGAGCATTCACCGAATGAAGAATTCCATCACGATCATGGCAACGGGCGACCTCGTGCTCGACGAGCCGAACGCGCCGTTCTTCTTCGAGCCGAGCCGCGAGCTGCTGCGTTCCGCCGATCTCACGATCGGGCAGATCGAGGTTCCGCACTCGTACTCGACCGAGACAGCCAGCGTCGACGTGCCTGCGCCGCCCGCTGACCCCGAGAACCTCAAGGCAGCAGCGGATGCCGGCATCGCCATCGCGACGCTCGCCGGCAACCACGTCTACGACTGCGGCCCGCAGGGCATCGCCGAGACGATCCAGTTCAGCACCGAGGCCGGAATGCTCACGACCGGCGCCGGCATGACGCTGGCCGAGGCGCGGATGCCCGCCATCGTCGAGCGCGGCGGCCAGCGTATTGGCGTGCTCGACTACAACTGTGTCGGGCCGCGCGAATCCTGGGCCACCTCGAAGAAGCCGGGTGCCGCATTCGTCAAAGTGCTCACCCACTACGAGCTCGACAGTGCGAACCCGGGCGGACCGCCCTCGATCTACTCGTTCTGCGACCCGGCCAGTCTCGAGGCGATGCGCTCAGACATCCGCTCGCTCAGCGCCGACGTTGACGTCGTGATTGTGGCGTTGCACAAGGGCATCGGGCACATGCCCGCCGAGATCGCGGCCTATGAATACGAGGTGTCGCACGCGGCCATCGATTCGGGAGCATCCGCCGTGATTGCGCACCACGCGCACATCATGCGCGGCATCGAGATCTACAACGGCAAGCCCATTTTTCACGGTCTCGGTAACTTCGTCACCGTGACCATGGCGCTCTCCAGTGGTGACGACAACTCGCCCGAGCGGCAGGCCTGGGCCAAGCGGCGCAAGAAGCTTTTCGGCTTCAGCCCCGACCCCAGCATGCCCACATACGCGTTCCATCCCGAGAGCCGCAACACGGCCGTAGCCGTCATTCGCGTCGACGCGAGCGGCGAGGTCACGGCCGGCTTCGTGCCGTGCTGGATCGACCAGGATGCCCGGCCCATTCCGCTGGCAGACACCGCCGACGGCCGCCGGGTGGCCGATTACATCGAGAACATCACGCGGGAGGTCGAGCTCGACACCGTCTTCCGGTGGGAGGGCGGCGAGGTACGCGTTGAAGCCGCGCCGCAGGCATCCGCGCCGCAGGCATCCGCGCCGCAGGCATCCGCGCCACAGACATCCGCACCATCAGCAGGGGGAAAACCATGACCACGACACGTCCGCTTGAGGGCAAGACCGTTATCGACCTGACGACCGCGCTGGCCGGGCCGTATGCCACGCTGCTGCTCGCCGGGCTCGGCGCCCGCGTGATCAAGGTGGAGAATCCCACCCACGGGGGAGATACCTCGCGCAACAACTCGCCATACGTCACCGCCGATGGTCTCAAGGTCACCCGGCAGAGCCCCGACGACATGTCGGTCTCGATGATGCTGCGCGGGCGCAACAAGCAGAGCATGACGCTCAACCTGAAGAGCGAGAACGGGCGGGAGATCTTTCACGATCTCGTGAAGAATGCCGACATCGTCGTGGAGAACTACAGCGCGGGCGTCACCGAGCGGCTCGGTATCGACTACGCGTCGGTGCGCGAGCTCAACCCCGCACTGGTCTACACGTCGATCAGCGGATTCGGCGCGCAGGGCACCGCGGGCGGCACCGGCAAGGCGATGGACACCATCATTCAGGCCCTCAGTGGCGTGATGATGACGGCGGGCATGCCTGGCGAGGGACCCATTCGCTTCGGCCTGCCCGTCGGAGACCTGGTCGCCCCGCTGTTCGGGGTGATAGGCACGCTCGCCGCGGTCGTGCACGCCGAGCGCACCGGTGAGGGCCAGCACGTCGACGTCTCCATGCTCGGGGCGCTCACCTCCCTGGTGGCCTGCGAGCCGTTCGACGCCTTTGAGGAGATCGGCCTGCCGCTGCGCACCGGCCAGTTCGTGCCGCGGCTGGCACCGTTCGGCACCTTCACCGCCAGCGACGGATGGTTCGCGCTGTGTGCGCCGACCGACGCCTTCGCTCGCGGGGTTCTCACGGCGGTGGGGATGCCCCAGCTCGCCGACGACCCGCGCTTCGAGCATCGAGACGGCCGGGTCGCCCATGCCGCCGAACTGCACACCATGATTGCCCAGTGGGCGCAGCACCTGCCGGTGGCCGACATCGTCTCCCGGCTCGAGGCGGCGGGCGTTCCCGCCGCGCCGGTGCGCAGCACCGCTGATGCGGTGCGTGACCCTCTCGTGCTCGCGCGCGGCGAGGTCGTGCAGCTGGAGCATCCGCTCTTTGGTGCGCCCGAGGGACTGTACGGCACGGGTGTGCCCATCCGCTTCTCGAGCACCGAGGCCACGCTCACCGAGCCGGCGCCCCGGCTGGGCCAGCACACCGGGGCGGTTCTGGAAGAGCTGCTCGGCTACAGCACCGAGAAGGTCGCGGCGCTGCGCAGCGACGGCTCGCTGTGATCGGTGGCTAGGCGCACCGGCCCCGGTACATTCGACGCGCTGCGGCTGCCGAACTTCGCGCTCTACTTCTACGGTCAGCTCGTCTCGCAGACGGGAACCTGGTTTCAGAACCTGGCCATCTCGCTGCTGGTTCTGCAGCTGACGGGAAGCGCGAGCGCCCTGGCGCTCGTGACGGTGGCGCAGTTCGGGCCGACGCTGGTGCTGGCCACGGTTGCCGGGCGCATCTCCGACTCGGTCTCGCCGCGCACCATACTGTTGTGCACCTCGGCGGCGGCGGTGTTCGTGACGCTGGGGCTGGCGTGGGCGGTGTCGGTCGAGCATCCGCTGCTGCCGGTGATCTACGGGCTCATCGTGCTCTCGGGCACCATCAACGTGTTCGACCGGGTGGCGGCGCAGGCGTTCATCTTCGAACTGGTCGGTGCGACGCTGCTGCAGAACGCGGTTGTACTCAGCACCGTCTATATCTCCGCCGCTCGCTCGATAGGGCCGGGTCTCGCGGGCTTCGCGTACGCCGGCTTCGGCCCAGCCGCGTGCCTGCTTATCAACGCCTGTTCGTACGCTGGTGTGTTTCTCGCCCTGCTGCTGATCAGAACGCGGATGCTGCACCCCCGACCGCGCGTGGAGAGCGGCCCCGTCTCCACCTGGTCGACGATCAAACAGGTGCGCTTCAACAGGCCGCTGCTCGTCTTGCTTGTCGTCAACGTCATCATCACCCTGACCGCGCTGAACATGAATGTGGTGCTCACCTCGGTGGTCACGCTGAGCTTTGCGGGCACCGCCGTTGCCCTCGGCGCAACGCATGCGCTCAACGCCGTCGGCGCGATAGTGGGCGGGCTGCTCGTGACGCGCATCCGCCTGGTGCGGGTGCTGACGTTGGTGCCGGCGTGCCTGGTGTTCGCCGCGGCGCTCGCCGTGAATGCGCTCGCCCCGAGCCTCGCGGTATTTCTCGTCGTCGCCCCGCTGCTCGGGCTGGGGTTGGGGCTCTATCAGGGCGTGTTGAACAGCGCGGCACAGGGGGCCAGTCCGCCGCACGCGATAGGGCGCACCATGTCGCTCGTCACCCTGGGAAACATCGGAATGGCCCCTCTCGGCGCGCTCGCCGTCGGTGTGCTCATCGATGCGACCTCGGGCCAGCTGGCACTGGGGGTCGGCGCAACCAGCTGCGCCGTGTGCGCCTCGCTGGTCTTTGTCGCACTCAGAAGAAGAGCCGAACAGCGCATCGCTCAATAGGACTCTCGAAAAATGACGAGCGTCACGCTAAGGTTTATATGAGGAGAGAACAATGACGTTGGAAACATCTCGGCTGAGCGAGACGCTCGCCACGCTCGAGGCTGCGTACGCGAGCCATGCCCCGCTGCGGGAGCCTTCTGGACCGGTGATAGGCATGGTCGGCCAGGACGTGCCGGGCGAGCTGATCACCGCCGTCGGCGCCACGGCGTTGCGCCTGCGGGGGGAGCCCGGCCGCGACACGGCAGTGGCCGATCACTACCTGGGAACGGGGCTCGACCCCGCCACCCGCTCACTCTTGACCCTGCTGCTCGGCCGCGAGTTCGGCACGCTGGATGCCGTGGTCGTCTCCGCAGACTGCGACGCCTCCCTGCGCCTGTACTACGTCTTGCGCGAGATAATCCGGGTGGAGCCGCAGACGCACATTCCGCCGGTGTATCTGGTGGACATCCTGCACCTTCCCCGTGCCACGACAACACGCTACAACCGGGTGCGCGTCGGGCAGCTCGTCGACGTGTTGCAGGGTTGGACGGGTGCGAGCATCACCAACACGGCCCTGGAGAACGCGGTGAGGCTCCACGACGAGATTCGCTGGCTGCAGCGCAAGGTGTCGGCACTGCGGCACGCACAGCCCGCTCGACTCACCGGCAGCGAATACCTGGCGGTGATGGGCGCGGCCACGCGTCTGCCGCTCGACGAATATCGTGTGCTGCTGACCACACTCCTGGCCAGTACCGATCAGTTGCCTGTGCACGATGAGCTGCGGGTCTTTCTCACGGGAAGCAGCCATGACGACCCGGGCGTGTACCGCGCGATCGAGGCGCAGGGTGCCGTGATAGTCGGCGAGGACCACGACTGGGGGGAACTGCTGACCGAACGGGAGGTGGGCGCGGCCACACTCGACGCCATCGCCGAGCGTTATCAGCACAACGGGCCCACCTCGCAGCGCTCATCCATTCGCCAGCGCGCGACGCACACCGCGACGGCGGCCGCCGGCGCCGGCGCCGAGGTGCTGCTGAGTTACACGCGCGACAAAGACGAGGCGCCGCTCTGGGACTTCGCTGCCCAACAGGCCGCCGCAGGCATGCCCGCCGTCATGGTGTCGCGCCAGCCTTACGGGGCCATCGACGCCGGGGACCTTGCCGAGGCCCTCGATCTTCTCCGAGAGCCCAGGGATGCCGCATGACCGCCACCAATTCCACCGCCACTGATTCCGCCGCCGCCCCGACGAGGCCGGTTCCCGATCGCCTCGTCTCCGCACGCAACGCGCTGCGGCACCAGCGGGAATGGTTCGAGTCGGTGCAGCAGCACGCGGCATCCGGCGGCCTGGTCGCGCTCGTCAATGCGGACACGCCCCACGAGATTCTGCGCGCCTTCGACATTCCGTACATCGTGAACCAGTGGTGGGCATCCATCGCCGCCTCGAAGCAGGGCGCCCAGCGATACCTGTCGCTGATTGAGCAGCGCGGCTACCCGAACGACTCGGAGCAGTACAACGCGATAGGGCTCGGCAGCGCCTTCGACGACGACCCCGAGACCGCGCCGTGGGGAGGGCTGCCACGACCGTTCCTGGTGCTGGGCGAGCTGACCGGCGATGCGTCGGGCAAGGTCTTCGATGTGTGGGACCAGCAGGAGGGCGTGACATTCTTTCCGTTTGAGAGCGCCTCTGAGGCCCAGGCCGAGTCGGTGTGGTGGGACCGCCTGGCCGACGACTGGGAAGAACTGAGCGGCACGGAACGCATCGACCTGATGGTCGGTGAAATGAAGGAGCTCATAGCGTTTCTCGAAGAGAAGACCGGCACCACCTTCGACCAGGCAAAGTTCGAGCGCATCATGCAGTTGGGCAACGAGCAGGCCGCGTGGAACACGCGCACCCGCAACCTGATCGCCGAGGTACGGCCGTGCCCGATCAGCGTGACAGACAGCATTCCGGCCGTCATGTTGCCGCAGTGGCATCGCGGCACCGAATGGGGGCGGGATGCCGCGAAGGGGCTGTACGAGGAGGTGCTGCAGCGCGTCGAAGAGGGGCGCTCATACGCCGAACCGGAGCGCGCGCGGCTCATGTGGATAGGCCGTGGACTCTGGTTCGACCTGGGCTTCTATCGCCACTTTGAGCAAGAGTATGGCGCCGTCTTCGTGTGGTCGATGTACCTGGCCATCGCGGCAGACGGCTACGCCCGCCACGGCGGAGACCCGTTGCGCGCGCTCGCCTCACGATTCGTGGGCTTTCATGAGCACCTCTACGTGGCACCCATGTCGGCCGAGTGGTACGTGAATGAGGCGCGCAGGCACGGGGTCGATGGCGTCGTGCACCTGGTGTCGGATGATCCGCGCGGCAACTGGGCCACCACGCGCGCACTCGAGGCGGCCGGCATTCCGGTGATAGAGGTGAAGGCCGACAATGCCGACAGCAGCAGCTACGACGTGGATGCGTTCCGCGGCTCGGTGGCGGAATGGTTGTCCTCGACGGTGCTGCGCTAGGGTGAATCGCGCGCGGGTTTCGAGACGCCGCCTCGTTCCTCGACGGCTCCTCAACCAGCGGATGGCTTATGCCGGTTGAGGAGGACTCGACGAAGGAGGGCCCGTCTCGAAACCCGCGAGATCGCACTGGGGCGGTCGAGAACAGGTGAAAGGTGCCGTATGACGCAGAAAGCTGCCGCACCGGCATCCGCCCCGAGCCTGCCTCGCTCGCAGGTGGGCAATGAGCCGCAATACCTGCTGATTACGCTGCTCGGCGACTACTGGTTCGGCCGCGAGGAGCTCATTCCGTCGGCGGCGCTCGTGGCACTGCTTGCGGAGTTCGGCGTGTCAGAGAGCAGCTCGCGACAGGCGATGAGGCGGCTCGCGACGCGCGGCCTGCTCGTGCACGAGCGCGTGGGCCGTACCGCGTACTACGGCTCCCGGCGCAACAGTTCCGCGGTGACCGCGGAGCGGCTGCGCAGGGCGGTCGGCTTCGGTTCGCGTTACCCGGACTGGGATGGCAAGTGGACCGTCGTGTCGTTCTCGGTTCCGGAGAAGGCTCGCGACGTGCGCCGGTGGTTGCGCAATGGGCTGCGCTCGCACAAGTTTGGCCTGCTCAACGACGCCATCTGGGTATCGCCGCACGATCGGGTGGCCGACGCCGAGGCGCTGCTCGACAGGCTGGGGGTGGCCGACGCCAGCATCATGCGCGCCGAACTGCTGCCCCGTGCCTCGCAGCCGATGTCCTTCTCGAATGTCTTCGAGCTCGAGCAGTTGGGCACGGACTACCTGGAGTTCATCGACCGCCACGAGCCGATGGTCGAGGTCGCGCGTTCGGGCAGGGTGACTCCGTCGGAGGCGCTCGTACTGCGCACCGGGCTCATGAGCGACTGGCTCTCGTTCCGGGTCAAGGACCCTGAGCTGCCAGAATCGCTGCTGCCCGCCGACTGGCCGAGAAGGCGTGCCCACGAGGTCTTCATCAGCATCTACGACAGCGTCGGCGCCACCGCCGAGAGCCGTTTTCGCCAGATTCTCGGCGCCGTCGATCCGGGGCTCGCCACCCTCGTGACCCACCACACGACGACGAACCTCAGGCTGGACGAGTAGGCGACAGGAGCGGCAGCAGGGCCTCGACGAACTCAGCGGGGCGCTCCATCATGACGTCGTGACCGGCGCCGGGGATGTTCACCCGGCGCATCCGCTCGCCCATCAGGTGCAGGAATGCGGATGCGTCGATGGCGCTCGCCATGAACGAGTCCCCGGCCGTGATCAGCGCCACGCGAGACGGGTCGAGCCCGTCGAATTCCGAATCGGGAGGATGCGCCATGCCGCGGGTTTTCACGTCGTGATTCCACGCCCAGCCGCCGTCGCTCGCCCGCAGGCTCTGCTCACCGACGCGCAGGGCAAGCCATCGCGGCCAACTACTGCGGGCATCGCGGGACGCGAATTCGGCGGCACCCTGCTCGCGGGAGGCAAACCAGGTGGGTCGGCCGGAGGGGGCGGCGGAGGCCGGCTTCGAACGCGGCACCGCATCCACGCTGACGACGGATGCGATCTCTGCCGCCCCGTGCGCGGCAGCCGCGAGCGAGACGACCCCGCCCAGCGAATGCCCGATGATGGTGATTCCCGTACGGCCAGCCTCGGCCTGCGCCACAGCACGCACCTCATCAGCCCACCGCTGAACCGAATACGACTCGCGCCAGTCGCTGTCGCCGTGGCCCGAGAGATCCATCGCCAGCCAACGGATGCCGCGCGGCACCAGCAGCGAGAGCGCGGCCTCCCACCAGCGGGCGTGGGCCCGGGCACCGTGCACGAACAGCAGCGTCGGCAGTGAGGCCTCGCCCGCAGAGAAATACCGGATGCCCGCCCCCGCGACCGAAACTTCCCGCCGTTCGGCGTCGTCGAAAAGGCTCGGGTCGAACCAGGGCGGCGTGTCTTCGGGGCTCAGCATCGCTTACAAATCTACGGCGATCGGAATCATTAATGGGTACTCCGTGACGCAATGGCGGGGCGGTAGTAATCCAGTTGCGCAGCAGCCGCAGGGTCGAACTCGGCGACGAGTTCGCGCATGCGGATCAACCCGAGCGCGCCCATCGTCGTCCACAGTTCGGTGAAGACATCGCGCGCGCGGGGCTGCGGCCAGTCGGTCGGAAGCACCTCGTGCGGCAGATCGGCATCCTGAAGCGCGATGTCTCTCCACGCCGCGAGCACGGTGGTGCGCACGATCAACGCCTCGGCGGGCGCGATATCGCCCGCGTGGGCTCGGTGCACCAGGTGCTCGAAGCTGTTCAGAAACTGCGTGTATCGCTCTCGGGCCGCCACCAGATCGAAGGCGTCGACGGGGTCCATGGCGTCGTGGTCGAGATCGTGAAAGGTGGCACGCATCACGGCGAGCCTCACATCGAGCTCGGCGCCCAGGGCCGCGACGCCGTCACGGTGGTCGCGCGCCTGAACCCAGACGGCGTCGGTCATCGGCGCGAACTTGAGCCTGTCGAGGCCGGTGCGCAGCCGGGGGCGCAGGCTGCGGCGATCTTCGGAGACCGAGAAGACCACGACGGTCCACAGGCCGTCCCACGGTTCGCGATCACCACCGAAGTCGAGATAGAGACGCAGCCGCTTATCGCGCCCGGCGAGATTCTCCTCGTTGACCGAATAGAAGGACTGCCTTCCGCGTCGTTCCTGCACCAGCAGACCGCGCCGTGCCAGACGGCTGAGCGCCACCCGTGCTGCCGACTCGCTGATACCGAACTCGCCGAGAAGTCGCACTATCGCGGTGGAGGGAAAGCATCCGCCCGCCGTGAAGCGGTAGTCGGCGACGAGCGTTGCTAACAGGCGCTGGGAATTCGCGCCGGGGCGACCCCGCGGAATCTCCGCGAGAGGCGTCGGGCTTGTCGTCGTCACGCTCGCACGAAGTCGAGCGGCACCGAGCGGGTGCCCCACTCGGCCCAGATCGCCATCTCGGGGTCACCGGCGGCGGTGAAGCTCGCGCTGCGCGAGAGCACCTCCTCAAGGGTGATGCTCATCATCATGCGGGCGAGGGGTGCGCCCGGGCAGCTGTGTGTGCCGCGCCCGAAGGAAATGTGCTTGCTGATGTTGGGTCGATTGAGCACGAATGTTTCACCGTCGGGGAACACCCGTTCGTCGCGGTTGGCCGAGGTATAGACCAGGGCAACCGGGTCGTCCTTGCGAATGAGCTGGCCGCCCAGCATGACGTCTTCGCGGGCCGTGCGGGCCATTCCTCTATAGGGGGAGTACAGGCGCAGGAACTCCTCGACCGCGGCGGGAATGAGGGTCGGGTTCGCACGAAGCTGGTCCTGCAACTCGGGGTCACGGCTCAGGTGCACGAACATATTGCCGATGAAGACGCTCGGCGCGACCATGCCGGTCACAATCAGCTGCCGCACGCATCCGAGCACCAGATGGTCGGGCAATGGCTCGCCCTGGGGACGGGCGGCCAGCAGTGCGGCCGTGAGGTCTTCCTCCGGGTCGTATCCGCCGGCGGCCCGGTCGTCGATGATGGTCTGGGCTATCTCGTAGAGCTTGCCGCTGAGACTCTTGACCACCTCATGGTCGAGCACCTGAATGGCATCCACATAGGTGCGGGTCACCGACTTGATCAGCTCCGACGTCTCCAGGTCGAGGTTGAAGAAGTCGGCGAAGACGAAGGCCGGAAAGCGCTGGGCGTATTCCTTGCAGACATCCGCCCAGCCGGTATCGATGAGCGGGTCGAGCAGTCCAACGGCGGATGCGCGCACCGTCGATTCGAGCTCGCGTATCTTCGGCGGGGTGAACGCCTTGTTGATCACCCTGCGGTACTCGGTGTGCTCGGGCGGGTCGAGGTGCAGGGGCGGTCGCACTCCCGTGAAGGCGAACTTGGGAATGGCGTTCTGCTTCGAGGTGGTGAAGTGCTCGATGTCGGTGATGGCGGTCAGCACTTCGTCGTAGCCCAGCAGTGCCCAGAACCCCTCATATTCCTGGCTGCGGGCGATGGGGCGCCGGGCCCGCAACGCCTCGAATTCCTCGTGCGCGCTCGTGAAGGTCTCACCGGGCGTCACCGGATCGAAGTCGTGTGCGGCACGGCGGCGCTCGTCTGCCTCGAGGTCTACGTCAAAATTCGGATGCTTCATCGCCTGTTCTCCTTGATATCGCTACGCACACGTCGGTTCAGCTCGCGGGCAGCACGCGCACGTTCTCGGGTGCCACGGTCACCCACGCGGAGTCTCCGCTGTGCCGATCGACCATGCCGAGCGTGACGAGTCGCAGTTCGAAACCACCCAGGCGCACGATCTGCTCGGTCTGGGCGCCGAGAAACAACATGCGGTCGACCACGGTGAACCAGCGGTTGACGCCGGGCCCCGGGTCGGCGGCGGTCACCACGCCCTGCTCGGGCCGGAACGACGCGACGACCTGCATGCCCGGTTCGAGCGAGTCATTGCCGACCAGGCCGTGCACCTCGCCGACCTCCGTCGTGACGACGACGGCGCCGTTATCGATGGATGCGACGGTGCCGGCAATCTCGTTGGTGGTGCCGACGAATTTCGAGACGTAGCGACTGGTGGGCCGCAGGTAGACCTCGTGCGGCTGGCCGAGTTGCTGCACCTTGCCGTTGCCCATGACCGCCACGCGATGGGCGAGCTCCATGGCCTCGTTCTGATCGTGAGTCACATACACCGCGGCGAAGCCGAGTTCGCGCTGCATCTCGAGCAGTTCCCGGCGCAGGGACTCGCGCACCTTCGCATCCACATTGGAGAGCGGCTCGTCGAAAAGCACCAGGTCGTCACCGCCGACGAGGGCGCGAGCGAGCGCGACGCGCTGCTGCTGGCCGCCGCTCATCTGGCCCGGATACTGGCCGCGCAACTCGCTCACGCCCACCATCGCGAAGACGCGGTCAACGTTTTCGCGAATCTGATCCTTCGAGAGCTTGTCGGTCTTGCGACTGCGCAGTGGGTACGCCACGTTGTCGAAGCCCGTCATGTGCGGCCACAGCGCGTACGACTGAAAGATCATGCTGAGCCGACGGCGTTCGGGAGCGAGCTCTATCCCCTTCTTTGCCGAATAAACGGTGGCGCCGCGAATCTCGATCTCGCCGCTGTCGGCCTGCTCCAGCCCGGCGAGGGTGCGCAGAAGCGTCGTCTTGCCGCATCCGCTGGGCCCCAAGAGCACCACGAACTCGCCCGGCATCACATCGAACGACACCCCATCGATGGCGTTGGCCACGGTGCCGTCGCCGCGGCGAAAGCGCTTGACCACATCGGTGATGCGTACGACGGGAACCTGGTCGGTTGCCACAAGGCCACGGCCCTGCGGCTGGGACTGGGTGTCGACGGCGCTAGGCAAGGGGGCCTCCAGAGTTCAGTTTGCGGCCCTGGCGTTCGCTCCTGCGAGAGACCACCAGCACGCCGATGACGATCACGGCGCTGATCACGGTGAGCACCGTGGAGAGCGCGGCGAGAAGAGAGAACGAGCCGTTCTGGTAGATCTCCAGAATGCGAAAGCCCACGACGTTGTTGTTGGTGCCGGCGAGAATGGATGACGCGGTGAGGTCGCCGATCATGCGCACGAACAGCAGTGCCCAACCGGCTATGAGGCCGGGCAGCATGAGTGGGGCATAGATCTTGCGAAAGGTGCGTCCCTCTCCGGCGCCGGCGACGCGCGACGCCTCGGCCAGTTCGGGGCCCACCTGACCCACCGCCGTGTCGGCCGAGACGGCGGCCTGCGGCAGGTAGAGCGCGATATAGGCCAGCAACAGAATCAGGATGGTGCCGCCCAGATGGAACGGCGCCCCGGCGAAGGCCAGCACGAATCCCACGGCAATGACAATGTGCGAAAGCGTCGAGGGCAGCTTGATGGCGCCGTCGATGAACCGGGCGAGCCTGCTGTGTGAGCGCACCACGTAGAGCGAGACGATGGCGGCGGCAGCGATGCCGATGGTGGCACCCAACAGTCCGAGCATGAGGCTGTTCTGCAGCGCCTGCTGGGTTGCGACATCCTGAAAGACAGCCTGAAAGAGGGCGTTGAGGCTCAGTTTCGCCCAGCGGATGTTGAGGGTCCAGTATCCGTTCAGCGCCACGATGACCAGCGCCAGAATGGGCAGCACCGTGGTGACGCCCACATATGCCAGAACCAGAATGCGCACCGGCAGCTTGGCCTTGCCCAGCTTGATGCGCGTTGCCCGCTGGCCCTTGCCGCCGATGGTTGAGAACCTGCCGCCCTTGAGAACCCGGCTCTGCAGCCACCAGGCAATGGCCACGAACACCACGACGATGAGGCACAAGCCAACGGCCGCGCCGATCTTCGGCGGAAAGGTGAACGAGAGCAGGTCGACGATGCGCACCGAGAGGATGCTGATGTTGGCGCCCTTGCCGATGACGGCGGGAATGGAGAAGAGGCCGAATCCACTCCAGAGAATCAACAGTGCGGCGCCGAGGATGCTGGGCAGCATTCCCGGAATGGTGACCTTGCGCAGTGTGCGCCAGAGGCCGGCGCCGCTCACCCGGCTCTGCTCTTCGAGGGCCGGATCGAAGTTGCGCAGCCCCGCGCTGCACATCATGAAGCTGTACGGCACGGCGTAGATCGTGTAGACGAGGATCAGGCCGTACCAGGTGTAGATGTCGAACGGGCCTTTGTCGAGGTGCACCCCGACGAGGTCGAGGCCCGAACGGATGAAGCCGTTGAGGTAGCCGGCCTGGGGCGAGAGCAGCAGCACCCAGCCGATGGCGCCGGCGATGGGCGGCAGCATGAACGGAATCATCGGCATCGCATCGGTGATGACGCCGAGGCTCGCATCCGTTCGCTCGTTGACCCACGCCAGGAGGGCGCCTATCACCAGCGCGATGGCCGTGCTCACGCCCACGACAATGAGCGTGTTGAGAACCAGCTCGCCGAGGTCGGGTTGGGTGAAGGCCCCGACGACGGGTGCCCCGCCCTGGGCGGCGATGCTGCCGACGAGGGCGATGAGCGGGTAGACGGCGAGGGCCGCCAGCGCCAGGGCGAGAACGACGCTGCCCAGGGAGAAGGGCGTGAACGAGCGCCTGCGTGCCCTGACGAGGGCGGCGTCGGATGCCCCGACACCGTTCTCATCGGAACCGTGCGTGTCGGGGCCCGGGCTACCGGGTGCCTCGCGCAGTTGGGTGCTCATTTCGTGTCCTTCTCCCTGGTCGGCGTCGTGTCGTTTGCCGTTACTTCGCGCCCAGGGCGTTCATGATCTCCGACTTGGCTGCGGCGGCAGCATCACGGTCGACGCGTGTCCAGTCCTTGGGAAGCTTGTCGGTGTCGTACGGTCCGACCAGCCCGGGGTCCTTGTTCAGAATGGCGTTGCCCTCCTTTGACATGAGGAAGATCGAGAACAGCTTGGCGGCGTTCGGGTGGGCTGCCTTGTTTGCGATGAGAGGCACGATCTCCGGGCCCGTGGTGAGGTCGGGGTAGACGATGTCGACCGGGGCGCCCTTGGCGGCGGCCGGTCCGACGGCGGCGGCCACGTTGGGAACACCTATCGCGCCCTCGCCTGCGGCAAGCGACTCGGTCATGGGAACGACGCTGTCGTAGAAGCGAGGAATCTGCGGAGCGAGCTTCTTGAGAAAGTCGATACCGTACTTCTGCTCCACCATGTACCAGAACTCAACGGCGGCGGGGGAGGAGCCGGGGTTCGGCACCAGCACCTTGCCCTTGAACATGGGCTTGAGCAGGTCGTCCCACACCTTCGGAACGTCGGACTTACTCACCGCGTCGGTGTTGTAGGAGAATCCCGATGGTGCGTACTGGATGGTGACGTTTCCGTCGTCGTGCAGGGAGCCCTTGGGAATGGACCAGGGATAGCCGGGAAGATCGGCGGCCTTGGGCGTCTCGAGCCATTTCTTGTCGATGGCCTGGGTCACGAAGTCCGAATCGGAGATCATGACCATGTCGGCCGCGAGGGCTCCGGCGGTCGCCTCGGAAGAGATGCGGGTGGCGAGGGTTCCGGCCGTGCCGCGCACGAACTTGGCCTCGATGCCGTAATCCGCCTTGAACTTGTCGGCGAGAGCCTGGGCGGTTGCCTCCGGGGGAACCGAGTAGAAGGTGAGCGAGCCTTCCTTCTGCGCGGCCTTGATGAGCGAGGCAAGGGCGGGGTCTGAAACCGTCTTTGCGGTCGCGGCGGGGGTTGCTGCAGATGAGCAGCCGGTGAGGAGGGCGAGTGCCGCGGCGACAGCAATCGCGGCGGTAATACTGCGTTTGGCCATGTTCTTATCTCCATTGATAGCTCGAACGACGGATGTGTTCGGGTGGCGGCAGCGGGTGCAGGCAACTGCCAGTGTGCATTCACACTAACGATCGTTAAGAAGAGAGTCAACTAAAAACATCTGATCGCCAGCAATGCCACGCGCGCAACGCTGACCGGATCGGGCGCGGCGATACACTCGATTCGTGACTTCAGCGCCCTCCATCGCTCTCGACGACGAGACGGATGCGAACCTTCCCCCCAACGCGAGCGTGCGGGATGGCCAGCATCCGCAACACCTTTTGCTCACCCTGCTGGGCGACTACTGGATCTCCGGGGACTCCGTGGTTCCCTCCGGGGCGCTGGTGGATCTGCTCGCGGAGTTCGGCGTCTCGACCCCGGGCGCGAGGGCCGCGCTGAGTCGACTCTCCCGCAGGGGCCTGCTGTCTTCGAGCAAGATCGGTCGCCGAACGTACTACAGGCTCACCGAACAGGCGCGCCACATTTTGACGACCGGACTCGATCGTATTGTTTCGTTCGGCTCCGACCCCGAACCGTGGGACGGACAGTGGACCTACGTGGCGTTCTCTGTGCCGGAACATCAGCGCAGCATCCGGCATCAGCTGCGTGCCCGGCTGCGTTGGCTCGGATTCGCTCCGCTCTACGACGGGCTGTGGGTGTCGCCGCGGCCGTTGAGCTCTGAGGTGCAGGCGATTCTCGATGAGGTGGCGGTGGCATCCGCGACGGTTCTCGTCGGTCGCGAACTGGGCACTGGTGTCGAGTATGGTCACCCGATCGACGCGTGGAATCTGCAGGCCGTGCGCGGCGAGTACCAGGCATTCATTGCCCGCATGGAGCCGATTCAGGCGCGGCTGCTCGCCGGCAGCGTGTCGCCGTCGGAGGCGCTGCATGCCCGCACCCAGGTGATGGACGAATGGCGTTCGATGCCGAACATCGACCCGGAACTGCCGGGCGAGTTGCTGCCTGCCGAATGGCCACGAGCGGATGCCCGAGCGATCTTCCGCGCCGTTTACGACGGCCTCGGCGACCCCGCCACGGTGCGCGTGCGTCAGATCGTGGGCGCACACGCGCCCGAGCTCACCGACAGCGTGAGCGTGCACACCACCTCTGCGTAGGGGCTCGCGGGCCGCTGGTTTCGAGACGGGCCCTCCTTCGTCGAGCCCTCCTCAACCAGCAGAGCCTCTTCGCTGGCTGAGGAGGCGCGCGAAGCCGCCGTCTCGAAACCTGCCGCACGTGCGCCCTTTTTCATTACTTGACATTTGCCTCGGCGCTCGTTGATGATAATGTCAACTGACCAACGCCGGTAGGAGCAGCTCCCCCATGACCAGTTCTCTCGATGCGCTTTTCGCGCCGAAAAGCATCGCCGTCATAGGCGCGAGTGCCTCTCCCGAGAAGGCCGGATACGCGATGATGCAATCGCTGGCGACCTTTACCGGGCGGCTGTACCCGATCAATCCTCGGGGCGGCGAGATTCTCGGCCGTCGAGCATACGCGAGCGTCGCCGACCTCGAGGAGGCGCCCGAGCTTGCCGTGCTTGTCGTGCCGCCGGGAGCCGTTCCGACTGCGCTCGAGCAGTGCGGCGCGGCGGGCGTGCGCGCGGCGGTGATCTGCTCGGGCGGCTTCGCCGAGAGCGGTGACGAAGGCGCGGCGCTGCAGGAGCGGGTGATCCAGGCGGCGCGTGCCGGCGGCATCCGGCTGCTGGGCCCCAACACCTCCGGTTTCATCAACCCCGTCGACGGCGTGTGCGCCAACTTCATGCCCTCGGTCACCGAACTGCGTGCCGGGGGTGTCTCGATAGTCGCGCAGAGCGGCGGCGTGAACCTGGCGCTGTCGTTCATGCTTGCCCGCGCGAACGTGGGGCTGCGGCTCGCCGCCGGCCTCGGTAACGCGGTAGACGTGGGCTTCGTCGACGTGCTCGATTACCTCGCCGAGGACGACGCGACCACCGCCGTCGGCCTGCACGTCGAGGGCGTCAGCGACGGCCGCGCGCTCATGGCCGCCGTGCGTCGGGTGGCAGAGCGTAAGCCGATAGTCGTGCTCAAGGTGGGCAAGAACGACGTGGGTGACTTCGCCAAATCGCACACGGGAGCCCTGACCGGTTCGTACCAGACCGCACGGCAGGCGCTCGCGCAAAGCGGCGCCGTGGTGGTGGACAACCCGACCGAACTCGTCGACGCGCTCACGGCGCTCAGCCAGGTGCGACTGCCCGCGGGCGACCACGCGGGCGTCGGCGTCATCACCGGCCAGGCCGGACCAGGCCTGATCATCGCCGACGCACTGGCCTCACGCCACGTGAGCGTGCCCACGCTGTCGGATGCCAGCCGGGCCACCATCGCCACGCTGCTGCCGCCGCTCACCTACCAGAAGAACCCCGTCGACACCGGCCGGCCGGGGGAGACGTTCCCCGCCATCGTCACGGCGGTCACCGGCGATGCGGCGGTAGACCTGCTCGCCGTCTACGCGCTCGACGAGCCGGGCGCGCTCGATCCTGCAGGCGCCCTGCACAACTCATCGGTTCCTGCGCTTTTCGCCTCGGGCGGCACGACCGCCGCTCTCGACGCGCGGCGAGACGCGCTGCAGGCCATCGGGGTGCCGCTCTTCGATTCACCGGATGCGTTGGCTCGCGGTGCAGCGGCGGTCATCGACGACGCGAGGGCGCAGCTGAGACAAGGGCAGGCATCCGCCGGCTCGGAGACGCCCGCGCACGGTCAGCCACTGGGTCGCGTGCTCGACGAAGACGAGAGCAAGGCCCTGTTTGAGGCGGAGGGGTTGCTGCTGCCCGCGCGCCGGGTCGCCACTGACCGCGCCGCCGCCGAAGCGGCGCTGGCCGAACTGGGCGGGCCCGTCGTGGTGAAGGTGCTCGACGCTTCCATCACGCACAAGTCGGATGTCGGCGGCGTGCACGTGGGCGTGCGCACGGCGGTCGAGCTCGCGCAGGCGCTGGACGCGATAGACCGCATTCCCGGCGCGAACCCGCGCCGGTACCTCATCGAGGCGCAGGCCGAGCGCGGCGTCGAGCTGATCGTCGGCGCCACCCGCGACCCCGCCTTCGGCCCCGTCGTGCTGCTCGGCGTCGGCGGGGTGGACGTGGAACTCGGCGGCGAGCCGATTCTCACCGTTGCTCCCGTCAGCACCGCGCAGGCGCTGCACGCCATCGACCGGCTGCCCGAGAGCATCCGTGCCGGGCACCGTGGCGGCGCGGCCGTCGACCGTGACGCTCTCGCCCGCGTGATCGTCACCGTGGGCGATGTGATCTGCCGGCACGACGACATTCAGGAAATCGACCTCAACCCCGTGCGCCTCACCGGCACCGGCCCCATCGTTCTCGACGCACTCGTCGTGACCAGCACCCAGGAGCAGCATGTCTGAACACCGCCAAATTCTCATCGTCGGCGCTGGCCCGGTCGGCCTGACCGCTGCGCTCGCCCTGCGCGCGCTCGGCCGCGACGTCACGGTGTTGGAAGCCGGTCCCGAGGGCCGCGGTCGACCGGGAAGCCGTGCCATCTTCACGCACACGAACACTCTCGACGTGCTCGACAGGCTCAGCCCCGGCCTCGCCGATGAGCTCAGCGAGCACGGCGACTACTGGAACACGCAGCGCACCTTCCACCGCGGCAAGGAGGTGTACGCCAAGACGTACCCCGACCCCGCTCCCGGTACGCGGCCGCACTTCACGAGCCTGCCGCAGGTGCACATCGAGAAGTATCTGCTGGAGCGCGCCGTCGCATCCGGTGTCGAATTCGCGTTCTCGCAGGAGGTGACGGGCGTCGATTCAACGGATGCCGGGGTCACCCTTACGACGGCGGGCGGCACCACCTGGACTGCCGAGTATGTGATCGGCGCGGATGGCGCCCGCTCGGTGGTGCGCAAGCAGATCGGTGCCCGCATGGAGGGCGACAGAGACGACGGCTGGTACGTCGTGGTCGACGTTGCCGAGCTGGAGAACCCCACGCTGGCCACCGAGCGCATCTTCCACTACGAGCACCCCGCCGTCGATGGCCGCAACATTCTGATCGTGCCCTTCGCCGGCGGCTGGCGCGTCGACCTGCAGTGCCTGCCCGAAGACGACCCCGAGCGCTTCAGTGGTGAAGAAGGCGTGAAGGTGTGGCTCAGCAAGGTGATGCCGCCCGAGTATGCCGAGCGCATCACCTGGGTGTCGACCTACCAGTTCATGCAGCTGGTGGCGCACGACTTCGCCGACCCGGCCCGCAGGGTGCTGCTGGTCGGCGAGGCGGCCCACCTGTTTGCGCCGTTCGGGGCGCGCGGACTCAACTCCGGTGTTCCGGATGCCGAGAGCGCGGCCCTCGCTATCAACACCGCGTTGACCGCAACCAACCCGGCCCTGGCCGCGAGCGCCGTCGAGGCCTTCAGCCTGGCGCGGCGCTCGGCGGCGCAGTTCAACTGCGCGGCAGCCGGCGAGGCGCTCACCCATCTGCGACCGGATGCGGAGACCGAGGCGCGCATCACCGAGGCGGCCGGGCGCGCTCCCGAAGACGCCGCGGCATCCGCCTGGCTCGAGAAGGCGCCCTACGGTCCCCGCGGTGTGCCTACCGCCGCCACCGTCTACCGTTACTGAGCTCGGGGCTAATGCCGGTTGAGGAGCGAGGAACGAGCGTCTCGAAACCCGCACGAACACCCTCGTAATTCAGGAGTGGAGGCGTGTCGCACCCCGCGCATCCGCATGGCCGGCCACGACACGCCGCTCCGCTCCGGAATTGCGCACGAGGAGAATGTGACGACGGATGCCGCAGCCGGCACCGCGGCGAGGCCGCGGGAATACCGCGCGACCCTCCTTGTTAAAAGTTGAGTAAGGACGACTCAACTTGAGCAATTAGGAGAATTCGTGCCCGAGAACTTCACTCCGGAAAGTGACGGCGGCAACTCGTTCGACGAGTTTCTGGCCCGTTATCTCGCGGGCGAGCGTGCGCGCGCCACGCAGTCCGTCGACATCAGCCGCTACCTCAGCCGACGCACCCAGGAGGTGCTCGCCGAGGCCGGTCGCTTCGCGCTCGGCCACGGTCACCGTGAACTCGACGCCCTGCACATCCTGCGCGTGCTCGTCACCCAGGAGCCGGCATCCGACGCGGTGCGCCGCATCGGCGGCGACCCGGCCGCCATCGCCCGTTCCGCCGAGCAGCGCCTCCCGCGTGATGGTGTCTCGCGCCTCGACGTCGATTCGGCTGCCATCACGCCGTCGACGCAGCGCGTGCTGTTCCACGCCTTCCAGGTGGCGCGCGCATCCGGCTCGACCTATATCGATCCGGAACACGTGTTTTTCGCGCTCGTGATAGCCCAGGACTCACCCGCCGGGCAGGTGTTGCAGGCCGCGGGCGTCACGCCGGAGGCGCTCACTTCCGCGATGCGTGAATCGGCCACCGTGGGGGCGCCGGAGTCCGACGATGCGCGGTCAGACGACGAATATGAGACCCCGATGCTCGACAAGTTCGGTACCGACCTGACCCAGCTGGCACGCGAGGGCAAGCTCGATCCGGTGATCGGGCGCCTCGACGAGATCGAGCAGACCGTCGAAATTCTTTCGCGGCGCACCAAGAACAACCCGGTGCTGGTCGGCGAGGCCGGCGTCGGTAAGACGGCGGTAGTCGAGGGTCTCGCGCGGGCCATCGTCGAGGGTGGCGTGCCCGAGCAGCTGCGAGAGAAGCGCGTGATAGCGCTCGACCTGGCCGCGATGCTCGCCGGCACCCGTTACCGTGGAGACTTCGAGGAGCGCCTGACGGCGCTCATGGACGAGATCAGCGCCCGTCGCGATGAGCTCGTCGTGTTCATTGACGAATTGCACACCGTCGTCGGTACCGGCGGCGCGGGAGACGGCAGCGGTATGGATGCCGGCAACATCCTCAAGCCCCGTCTGGCCCGCGGTGAGTTGCACCTTCTCGGTGCGACGACGCTCAAGGAGTACCGCCGTATCGAGAAGGATCCCGCTCTCGAGCGCCGCTTCCAGCCCGTGACGGTCGGTGAGCCGAGCATCGAGGACGCCGTACAGATTCTCTCGGGGCTGCGCGGCGCCTACGAAGAGCACCACGGCGTGCGGTACACGGATGACGCCATCCGCGCCTCCGTCGAGCTCTCGGCGCGCTACGTGAGCGACCGATTCCTGCCGGACAAGGCGATCGACCTGATTGACCAGGCGGGCGCGCGCCTGCGCCTGTCGCTGGGCAAGCGGGTCGACGCATCCAGCCTCATGGAGCGCCTGGCCGAGCTCGAGTCGGAGAAGAACTCCGCCGTCGCTGCCGAGCACTACGAGGAGGCATCTCGAGTGCGCGATGAGATCGAATCGGTGCAGCACTCGCTCGACTCGATCAGCGGCACGCCCCAGCTCGACGCCGTCGTGGACGAAGCGGAGATCGCCGCGGTTCTCTCACGTGCCACCGGCATCCCGGTCAGCCGCATCGGGCAAGCCGACCGCGAACGCCTCGCACTGCTCGAGACCGAACTGCACGAGCGTGTGATCGGACAGCACGACGCCGTCACGGCGGTCGCCAGGGCCGTTCGCCGCAACCGTACGGGACTCGGCGACGCCAACCGCCCGGTCGGCAGCTTTCTCTTTCTCGGACCGACCGGCGTCGGCAAGACCGAGTTGGCGAAGAGCCTCGCCGCCTCGCTGTTCGGCGACGAGAAGGCGATGCTGCGCTTCGACATGAGCGAGTTCGGCGAGCGGCACACGGTCGCGCGACTGGTCGGTGCCCCTCCGGGATACGTCGGCTACGACGAGGCGGGTCAGCTGACCGAGCGCGTTCGCCGCAACCCGTACTCGGTCATTCTCTTCGACGAGATCGAGAAGGCTCATCCAGACGTGTTCAACCTGCTGCTGCAGGTGCTCGACGACGGACGCCTGACCGACGGTCAGGGGCGCACCGTCGACTTCCGCAACGCGGTGGTCATCATGACCTCGAACCTCGGTTCGGAGTTCCTGGCATCCCGCAGTGGTGCTCTCGGATTCGTGCCGGTCGGAGCCTCGGCCGACGCGAGCGGGTTCTCCTCCGAGAAGGATCTGCGCGACCGGGTGATGGGCAAGCTGCGAGAGGCCATGCGCCCCGAGTTCCTCAACCGCATCGACGAGATAGTGCTGTTCCGCAAGCTCGACACCGCGCAGTTGCGCGACATCGTGCGCCTGCTGCTGGACGCCACCTCGGCGCGCCTGCGTCAACACGACATCACACTCGATACGAACGATGCCGCGATCGACTGGATCGCCGAGCACGGTTACGAGGCGGAGTACGGCGCGCGTCCGCTGCGCAGGTTGATCCAGCACGAGATCGACGACCGCATCGCCGACCTTCTGGTGACCGGTGAGCTCACCGATGGCGGCGTCGTGCGGTTGGATGCTCACGACGACGCGCTGCTCGTCACCGCCGGCGTTCGCGAGGGCGAGCGCATGGCGGCCTGATTGCCGTCACATCCGTTTGCGTGGTTCAGGAGTGAGCAAGCGAGAGCACCGGGATACCATCGACCCATGACCGAAAAGCCCGCCATCCTCTTCGTCTGCGTGCACAATGCGGGGCGCTCGCAGATGGCCGTCGGCTTCGCTGCCTCCCTCTCAGAAGGGGCGGTCGACGTCTTCTCCGCGGGCTCCGAGCCGGCCGAGCAGATCAACCCGGTGGCCATAGCGGCCATGGCCGAGGTGGGCATCGACATCGCCGGTGCGCAGCCCAAGATTCTGACGACGGATGCCGTACGTCAGGCCGACGCGGTCATCACGATGGGCTGCGGCGACGCCTGCCCCGTCTTCCCCGGCAAGCGCTACGAAGACTGGCAGCTCGACGATCCGGCCGGCCAGGGCATCGAGACCGTGCGCCCCATCCGCGACGAGATCAAGGCGCGCGTTGCGGCGCTCCTCGCCGAACTGCTCGATTCCCCGGATGCTGCTCGGGCGTAACCCCGGGCCGCGCTCCGGTGTCACTCACGCCGCTCCACTCCTGAATTGCGCGAGGTGAGTCGAACCGTCACGGGGCCGATCAGGCCCTGAGGCCGAGACGAGGTCTCGTCGAAGAGGTCTGAGACGTCGTGCGCTATGACGGCGTTGCGCAGGGCGGTGCGCACCTCGATCTCGATCTCGGCTCCGGTATCGGCGCCGCCATCGAGGGCACCAGCGAGCGCGTCGCCGAGGTCGATGGCGGTGTCGCTGACGTAAGCGGTGCCGAAGACCCGGCCGCCGACACGAACCACGGCGGACCCCGCGAGCGCTCCGAGCTCGATTGCGGCCGAGCGAGAGGCCAGACGCTGGTCGCCCACGACGACCCGCGCCGTATAGCGGCCCACGCCCGAGACGTCCTTGAGCTCCTCGATCCCGCGCCAGTCTCCCGGGCCTGCCCCGTCGAGCTCGATGGTGCGGGGGCCGTCCGGCTCCTC
Organism: Leifsonia sp. Root112D2; assembly: GCF_001424905.1. Lineage (NCBI taxonomy): Bacteria > Bacillati > Actinomycetota > Actinomycetes > Micrococcales > Microbacteriaceae > Leifsonia > Leifsonia sp. Root112D2. The sequence continues at coordinate 960,738 of NZ_LMCU01000001.1, read as the reverse complement.
GCTGACCACATGCAGGTGCCAGTCTTCGAGGCCGAGCTCGACATCCGGGACGGTGTGCTCGCCGAGCGCGGCTACGGTCGACGGCGCAACGGCCAGATCGAGTTCGAACACCCGCACGCCGAGCGCGGGAATCTGCGTCGGCACGAGCGTGCGAGCATCCTGCGCCAGGTGCTCGGCGGGCAGGATGCTGCCGCCCCACAACTCGAGCTCGCGCACCCGACCGACTCCCTCGAGTGACAACCGCGCAGAAACCGGATACGCCAGCGTGTTGTACACGAGCACGTAGCGACACGATCCCGCCTCCCGCCACTGCGAGAGCAGGGCCGCGCCGTCCACGGTCAGCCTCGGCGTCAACCCCAGCCGCGCGAAGGCCGCGGCCGCCTGCGACATGGTCTGCACCCGCACGGTCGATGGCTGCGCGAGCGCACGCGCGAGAGCGACCCGCACGCGTTCGTCGCCAGCCGGGCCGTGACCGAAGCCGGAATCGACCGACGGCGGTTCGCCGACGATGACGACGCGCACGCCCTGCTCGGCCGCGTCTGCGAGCGCCTCGGCCGCCTCGGGCGAAATGGCCCGCTCGTCGACGATGAGGCCCCGGTAGGCCGGCCCCTCGGAAAACACGGTGCCGTCATCGCCAATGGCACCCGCCTCCGCGAGCCCGATGGGGTCGATGAACTGCACGGTGAAACCCGCAAACTCGAGCGCCTCCGTGTCGGCGAGGCGAGACGGCGCCGTCGCGTCCAGGGTCTCGTCCCGCACGCCGCGCGCGGCGGTGGTGAGAAAGCCGTCGCGATAGATGGCGATGTCTGTGCGCGGCACCCCGGTCTCGAGCACGACGGTTCCCCGAGCCCAGTAGTCGGTGAGGGGCTTCCAGTTCGCCCATTCGGGAAAATGCGTATCGTTCCAGCTGTCCGAGACGATGTGCTGAAAGCGCGTCTGCGTGGGCCAGGGCGATCCCGGCTGCTGCGTGGCCACCCCGTGCACGAAGGGCTTCGTGATGCCGACCGCCCACTCCTTGGCGAGCATCTGCTGCAGGTCCCCAAGCGTGAAGGCGTAGGCCGCCCGAAACTGCGCGCCGAGCTCGGTGCTGACGCGCACCGCACCGCCCTGATGTGCGCCGGCCACGACGCAACGCTGCCAGTCGAGCGCAAAGCGCCACGTGGCATCCGTGCGGTCGATCGGCGCTCGGTCGCCGGCGTTCAGCGACTCGCCCTCGGCTCGACCACCGGCTCGCACGAACTCGCGATTGCCGCGGATCGCTTCGAGGTTCTGGCCGTAGGCCAGCTGCGATTTGTGCTGCAGGCCATGGGCCGCCGACCACTCCTGCAGCGGCAGCAGGTGTTCGCCGATGTAGAGGTCGGTCAGCAGGCGGTAGTAGTCGCGGCGCACCCGGGCGCCGATGCCGGTGTCGAGCTCGAAGTCGGCCACCGGCTCCTCGTTCGGCACCCAGAACCTGCACATGCCGTGCGCGAAGAGCAGCGGCAGGTAGGGCGTCACGTCGTAGCCGTGACGTTGTGCGAAGCGATAGATCAACCCGGATGTCCAGAACAGCGAGTCCGCGTTGAGCTCAAGGGAATCCTCGAAGAGTTCGGTGCCGGCCCGGCGCAGAAGCTCACGATTGTCGGTGCCGATCTGATGCTCGTCGAGATATTCGGTGGCGGCGACAGCGGCGTGGCCATCAAGAAAACTCGTCTCGCCCTGCTCGCAGTCGCGCATCCAGAAGGCGAAGAGCATCCAGTCGCCGTCGCGCGCCTCCCAGTCGACAGTGGAGTCGACAGCGGAGTCGACGAGCTGGGAGGTCAGGTCGAGAAGGGATTCCGCCTCCAGCACGGTGGATGCGTCGGGCGGCGTGATGACTCCGCGAGGCGGTGCATACGGATCGTCGAGCGGCACGATGGTGGGCGGCTCATTCCGTTGCAGCACCCGGGCCGCGGTGACGCGCACGAGTGTCGAGGGGCGTTCGCCGTCGAGGTCGTCGAACGCCGCCGGAACGCGCACCGTACCGGATTGTCCGGCGGGGATCGCCACCGAGCCGTACTGCAGTTCCTGGGTGCTGAAACCGGTGCCGACCTCGGTGTTCGGCGTCTGCAGCGGCCACGAGGCGCCCAGCGTCATGGCCACTCCGACGCCGAGGCGCTCCGCCTCCGTCAGAATTGCCGTGAGAGCATCGCGCTGTCTGTCATCGCCCCAGAATCCCCGGCTGAAGGCGATCTCCACCTCGCGAAAGCCCGCGTCGGCTATCGCGTGCAGCTGGCGGGTGAGCTGCGCGTTCGAGACCGGGCTTTGCCACCACCAGCGGATGCCCGGCCGGTCATCCGCGGTGGGGTTGGCAAATCGCGCGGGGTCGAGAGGCGCGGCGTCGAGAGGCTGGGGGCGGATGCGCGCACGATTGCGAATGCTGAACTCCTTACAGCGAGGCGTCTGTCGAAAACCGGTCCAACCAGTCGGCGATGCGGGCGATGCTGCGCTGCGCCTCGACCGTGTGCGGTCGATCGAGGTGACCGTGCCGACTGCCCGGTTCATAGGTGACGTTCACCGGCACGCCGGCATCCATCGCCTGGCGCGCGAATTCCTCCCCGGAATAGCGATGCTCGTCGCGCTCCGAATTGAGAATGAAAATCGGCGGCATGCCCGTGAGTTGCGCATTGCCCGCGTAGGCATAGGGGTCGGTGGCACTCTGCTCGGCGCCCAAATAGTTGTCGGCAATCGCCGTCACCATGCTCTGCGGAAACCGGTCGCCCGGAGACAGCGTCTCGGCCGCCGCGCGGGCGGCGGCCGAACCATCGGGAAGCACAGTGTGAACCAGCGGATAGACAAGCACGAGCGAGGCTGGCAACGGCCCCTGGCCGTCGCGCAGCCGCACGCCGACGCCGGCGGACAGGCATCCGCCCGCACTGGCGCCGCCCAGATGCATGGCATCGACGCTCACCCCGAGCTCGGCGACGGCCCAGTTCCATGCGTCGAGCAGGTCGAGCGACGGCACGGGAAAGTGCACCCCGAACAGCGCCTTGGTGTATTCGACCGACAGCACGGTGAAGCCGCGGGCAGCTAAGGCGAGCGAAACCCAGTTGGCCTCGGGCATATCGAGGTTGCCGCCGATGAAGCTGCCGCCGTGGGCCCAGACGAGGGCGCCCCGCGGCGCCCCCGTCGGCAGATAGAGCCGTGCGGCGATGTCTCCGTGGCGCACCGGCACACGGATGTCTCGCACGCTCACCGTGCCCAGCTGCGGATACCGCTCGACGAGCGAGGCGGTGTCCACATCCGTGCGCGGATCAGGGCCCGACGTGCCCGCCTCAAGACTGCGGATGACGGCGGCAAAGGAGGTTGCGGCATCCACGTCGTTCATCGTTCTCCTTCTCTGTGGTCACGAGCACTGTGTTGATGGGCACTGTATTCACCGGCACTGCCGCGCCAGTGACGCCTCAATGCATCGCGACCGCGTCGAGGAATGCGGTGTTGTCCCCGGCGTTGGCTCCCACGAATTGAATGGTGTGCTGCCCTGCCGTCGTCGTGAAGCTTGGCGTTGTGAAGCTTCGGAAGCCTCCACCCGACGGCGGCGTGAACGGCGTGGTATTGATCTTGGCACCGTCCACGTAGAAGTCGAGCGCCTGGGCGCCACCGTTGTTCGTGCGCTGGTCGACCGCGAACGTCACGGTGTGGCTTCCGGCCGACAGGTTCAGCGTTTGCTTTACCGAGTCCGTGCCCTGAATGAAGGCCGTCTGCTGGCCTGAAGCCGCGCCCTGTGTGCCGCTGAAGGCGCTGTGATTGCGCTGCACGCCGGCGCTGCCGCTGTACTGCCACACGCCGGTCGGCCGGTACGTGTAGAAGTTTGCCGACTGGTCCTCGAAACTGCCGTCAAGCAAACGGTTCACGTAGAGGTCGCCGGTTCCGGAGACCACGATGCTGTCGATATTCGTCTTACCGGTCGTGTCGATCGGATCGACACGCATCCAGTTGACCTCACCGGTCCACAACGGATTCGACGCCATGTCTATCGTGTACGTCGTGTATCCGCTGTGCGGCTTCACCGTGAAGGGTAGAGCCTTCGATTCGCTGGCGCCGGGCGAGGACGTGGTGGTGAAGTAGATTCGCCCGGTGGTGCTGCTCGTATCGTTGCTCATTCGCACTGTCACTGTCGTGGCCGCAGCGGCGTTGAGGTGCAGCGGATTCGGCGACTCGATGCGCGGGTCGTTTCCGCTGGACGTCAGGTTGAGTGCACTGAGATCCGTGCCGGGGGCGTTTGACGATGCCGCCCCGTAGACGGCCCATCCCGCTTCGTGACCGCCGTTGAAGCCCCAGTTATACGCCTGGCTCGGGCGTGAGGTATAGCTCACGCTCGGCGTCCAGCTCGCCTGGTCGTATGCCGCCTTGCCGTTGCCTGAACTGTTCTGCTGGGCATCGGTGCCGCCCTGCGCCTTGCCCGAGTTCGTCTCGAAGCGGATGATGTCGCCGGCGTTCACCGACAGGTTGTCGAGCACGTAATTGACGCCCGTGTACTCGTCCCCTGCGGCGACGGCCTGCGTGCCGCTCGCCGGCCAGATCTGCTTGCCGTTCTTGGTGATGCGGGCAAGGATTCCATTGCCCTTGCCGGTGTTATCCGACTTGAGAATGCGCCCGCGCAGGCTCACCGTTCCGGTGCTCGGTGCGGTCCACGCTCGGGCAACCCAGTGCGCCGCCGAGGTGTCGGGATTCTGGTCGAACTGGGTGATCTCGGGCACCGACCTGTCGGACGGGGTCCACTTCTTGCCCGCGGCGTCATAGACCAGGTCGACATACTTGTTGCCGTTGAGCGACTGGTACGACCAGCCGTTCAGGCCTTGCGTTCCGCTGAAATCGGCCGCGGAGAAGTAGACGTCTCCGCTTCCGTTGGAAAGCGTCGTGTTGTTCGTGGTCGAGAAGCCGGCGAAGCCGTTGCCCTGGTCGTAGAGGAAGTTCCTGTTGACGTTGATGTTGTCCTTGATGGTTCCCGTGATGGGAGACGCGGCGTCGGCGCCGTTGAGCACCAGAATCGGCCCGAAGTTCTGAGCCACCCCGTTGTTGATCATCACGTTGGATGACGCCTCGTTATTCGTCGAATAGTCGCCGGGGCGGCCTCCGAGGCGCAGGAACGACATTGCCGAGCCAGCGGTGTTCGCGAACAGAGAGTTCTGGGCCCTCACGTTGTTGTTGAAGATCTCGAAGTCGAGCGCATTCTCATCGTTCGAGCCGGTGTGATTCACGTTGGTGAACATCGAGTTCACTATCGACACGTCTTCGAGGTGCCCCAGAATCACTGTCGTTGTGCCGCCGACGTTCCAGCAGGGCGCCTCGTCGTTCAGGTCGGAGTTCATGATGACCGCGTGCTTGACGGTGAAAAGGCGCAGGGCCTCGTCGCACTGCCAGTTGTCGTGGTGGCTGGCAAGGTGATTGATCACGACGTCCTGCACCATGTTCGCGCCGGCTCCGCCACTGCCGCCCACGTTGGAGGTGATCTGTTCGCCCACTCCGAGCATGTCGATGCCGACGGTGTTCAGGTTGTGGTCGCCGCTGATGTTATCCATCCGCACGCCCCTGATGAAGTAATCGGATGCGGAGAACGTCGTGTGCTTACCGGTGATCTGGATGCCGGAGGAGTTGCGCACGTTGTCTGCCACGGCGCTGGCAACCTTGTCGCCGGTGCCGTTGGCCGCGTAGTAGATCACGCCTTTGATGTCGTGCACATAGATGTCGGTGAAGCTCAGGCCGTTGTGGCCGGTGGTGTCGTAGAACGCCAGGATGCCCGAGGCCGCATTGGAGACCTCCAGGTGGCTGAAGCTCCAGTAGTCTCCGTTGACGAGCTTGATGCCCCGATCGTCTACCGATCCGTTTCTGCTGATCTTCGGGTTGTCACCGTTTCCGTATGCGCTGACAGAGATGCCATCGGATGCGGTGCCCGAGCCCGAGAGGTTCATCTGCTGGTTCCAGGTTGCGCCCCGGGCGAGAAGAATCTGGTCGCCAGCGCTGAATGCGCCGTGTGAGTTGATGGGGGTGAACGTGCACCAGGGCTGTGCCTGCGTCGCCGGTCCGGCGTCACTGCAATTGGAGCCCGTCTGGTTGTTCACGTAAAAGGTGTTGCTGGCCGCCCAGACGGGCTGGCTCACTCCGGTCAGCGCCAGCGCCGCCAGTGTTCCCGCGGTCAGGGCCGCGATCATTCGTCGTTTCATGACATCCCCTTCGTCGTTGAAGCTGGTCTTGCATCAGGGGCGGGCCACCGTTGCCGATGGCCCGCCCCTGTCGTGCACAGCGCGAGTCAGTCGCGCCCTACTTCTTTGTGGCCCAGTCCTCGGTCCACTTGCCCTGTACTGCTTGCTCCTTGCTCCACGCGATCCCGTTGGCATTCAGCGTCTTCAGCGTGTCTTTCAGCGACGTGCTGCCGAGGAGATAGCCCTCGTACTTGTTCTGCGCGGCGATAGCGGCGGGTACCTGGAAGAGCCCACCCTGGCCGAGCGGAGGAACGGTCGCCCAGTCTCCCGTGCTCATGGCTTCGAGTCCGGGAGGGGCCGTCAGACCATTCGCGGCGGGGATGCCACCGGTCTTGTTGAGCCACGACTGAATCTTGGGGCTCGAAACGTACTGCAGGAACTTGATGGCCGCATCCCGCTTCGCGCCCTTGATGTAGGCCGGAATCATGTAGGCGGTTCCGCCAGCGGTGACGCCGAACTTGGCCGGGTCTCCGGTCGCGAGACTCGAGTCGCTCTTTGAGAGCGTCGGGAAGGGCACCGTGCCGTATTTGAAGCCCGCGTCGGCGAGCCCCGTGGTGGCGAAGTTCGTGCCCCAGGCCATCGCAGCCTTGCCGCCGGTGAAGTCCGTTCCGCCGGTGAAGGCGCCCTGCGACTTGATTCCCGACCAGTTCGGAGTTGCGCAGCTGTCGTAGAACTTCTTCATCAGCTTCAGCACCTCGGCTGATCCCGGATCGGTGGTGACGTTGAGCTCACCCGTGAGGTAGGCGTGGGCAATGCTCTTCTTCGTCACGATCTTGGCCGTGCCCGCGCTGCCGTCCGAGGCGAATTGGTTGATCTTCTCCGCTTCGGGGTTCAGCAGCATGGAGCCCAGCGCCACGTAAGCCCAGCCGGCGGGCAGGTTGCCGTTGTCCGTTGCGACCGGCGCAAAGCCCGCGCTCTTGATGGCGCTGCAGGCGCTGAGGAATCCATCGAACGTCTTGAGATCCGATTCCTTCACCCCCGCCTTCGCGAGGATGTCCTTGTTGAAGTACATGCCGACCGCGACCAGGTTGAACGGAATCGCCTCGTGGTGACCGGCCGTGTTGATGAGCTGGTCAGAGTCCTTCCAGTACTGCGGAATGAAGTCGTCGTTCCAGGACTTGCCGCTGTCGGAGAAGGGGTTCTTCTTCTTGAGCGCATCATCCAGCGAGAGGACCTGCTCGGGCGTGTGCTGCGTCTGGTTGAAGATCAGCTCGGGAGCCGTGCCTGCGGTCAGTTGCGCGGCGGATGTCTGTGCCCACGAGGTGAGCGGCAGCACGTTGGTCTTCAACGTGATGTTCGGGTTGTCCTTTTCAAAACTGGCAACCAGCTTTTCCCAGGCAGGGCCGAACGTGTTCGCGTCGCTGGTGAACTGGTTGGGCCCGGAGAGGGTGATCGTCACCTTGCCCGAATCGCTTGACGACGGTGAGCATCCGGCCAGCGCGGCCACTGTGCCCAACGCGGCAATGGATGCGAGCGCCGCAAGGCGGATCCGCTTCCGTCGCAACGTCTTCGTTGTTACTAGCATGCTTCCTCTTTTCTTGGTGTGGTTCATGTGGTTCAGGAACATCAGTAAATCGTTTCATTCACGGTCGTAAAAGGACCGTCCGATCGCTCTGGGCGAGCGCGGCTCAGTGGGCGCCGGGTACGCCTCCCTGCACTCCGGCGAGGAAGTACTTCGACAGGAAGGTGAAGAGAAGAACGAGGGGCAGGCTGGCCAGCAGGTAACCGGCCATGAGCGGCCCGTAGTCGGTGACATTCTGCCCCTGGAAGAACTGGAGGCCGACAGACACGGTGCGCAGGTTGTTGTCTGAGATCACCAGCAGCGGCCAGAAGAAGTCGTTCCAGACCTCGCTCACGGTGATCAGCGCAATCGTGCCGAGCACGGGCAGCGAGAGAGGCAGCATGACCGAGCGATACATCCGCGCCCCGCTGGCACCGTCGAGGCGTGCCGCATCGAAGAGTGTCTGCGGTATGCCCTCCACGAAGTTGCGAATGAGAATCGTGCCGAGCACGACACCGCCCGCCGTGTACGGAATGACGAGAACGATGTAGGTGTTGAGCAGGCCCAGGTCTTTCATGATGATGAACAGCGGAATGAGGTTGGCGAGCCCGGGCACCATCATGAGCACGAGCACTGCGCCGTAGATGAAGCCCTTGCCGAGGAAGCGATACCGCGCGAGCACGAATCCCGAGATCGAGGCGATGGCCAGAATGAGCACGATGGAGATCACCGCGACGACGGCGGTGTTGAACAGATATGGTGCGATCTGGTTCCAGGCCACCGCATAGTTCTCGAAGTGCAGGGGAAAGGAGATCTGCCAGAAGCTGTCGGCGAACTGCTGGTTCGTCTTGAACGAGGTGACGATCATGAACAGGTAGGGCGCGAGAGAAACGACGGCCAGAATGATCAGGATCGTCTTCAGACCGATCTGTCGGGACGTGCGCGACGTACCGTCGGGCCGGGCTACGGATCGAGCAGTGGCCACATTGCGGGCTTGGACCGTGGTCACATTGCACCTCCGTCGGTCGTTTCCGAACCGCGTTTGCGTGCCATCACGACGACGGCACTGATAATGACGGTGATGACGAACAGCGTCGTCGACAGGGCGGCGGAGTATCCCCAGTCGCCGCCCGAGAAGGCCACGTTGATCATGCGCAGAATCGGCACCATCGTTGCGTTGTCTGGGCCGCCCTGCGTGAGTACATAGGCGACGAAACCGTACTGAAGCGTTCCGACGACCGCGAGGAAGAGCAGGATGCGCACCTGGCTGGCCATCAGCGGAAGGTCGATCTGCCAGAATCGCGCGAACCGCCCGACGCCGTCGAGCTGGGCCGCCTCGAGCACCTCGGTCGGAATGTTCTGCAGGCTGGAGTAGAAGATCAGAAACGGCAGGCCAGCGATGAAGGGAAAGCCGACGAAGAGCAGCGAGAGCAGCGCCGTGCTGTTCTGTCCCGTCCAGTTCTGGGCCAGCGCCCCAAGCCCCAGCGCCTTGAGCGTCTGGTTGATCACGCCGTCGTTGGGGCTGTAGAAGAAGCCCCAGACCAAAGCCGTGACCACGCCGGGGAACGCCATGGGAATGATGAGCAGGGTGCGCATCGTGAACTGCCAGCGCTGGCTTCGCAGCGAGATCAGGAGTTCAGCTGCAAGCAACGGCAGAATCCACGAGACCACGGCGAACAGGAAGATGAAGCCGAGGTTGCGGAACGACGTCCACCAGATCTGGTCGCCCAGCATCGTGACGTAGTTGCCGAAACCGAGAAAGGTCGATTCCGCCGCCGGCTGCCAGTGGAAGAACGACCAGAAGATGGCCGAGACGGCGGGGTAGTACGCGAACCAGCCGATGATGATCACCAGGGGCAGCAGCGCCAGATAGAGCCACCAGCGCACGACGCGCCTGCGCGGGGAGCGGTCGGCCTTGCGAGGGCTGGTCGAGGAGGGCACGAGAGAGGGTGCGTCGAGGGTAACCACCACGATCAACACCTCACCATCGAGTTTGACTTCGAATAAAACGTTTCATCATAGTGTCTCAATTCCATCCCTTGTGTCAAGTACTTTTCTTGAATAAATCGATTCATTGGCCTGAGCCTCACCACGTACGCGCACTCGTGCTGAACCCCACCTCGCCGAGGTGGAATCCGGTGCGGATGCCATTCTCGCTTGGGTAGACGGCCAGCGCATTGTCGGCCGGCTCGTCGCCATACTCCAGGCCCACCTCGAGAGCGGTGACCTCAACATTGCGGCCCAGGTGCCTCGTGTCGACCGCGACCCGATTCCAGCCCGCGGGCCAGCCCGTCGACGAGCCCCGCAGCGTTGTTCCATCGCTGAGATGGAGAAGGAGAACCGGCGTCGCGGTTCGTTCCGGTCCCTCGATGCACTGGTCGATCAGGGCGTAGACGAACGTGACCCCGGCGAGGGGTACCGCGGCGTGAGGCGTGACGGTCACCGTCGGGGCTTCGTCGGAGAGACCGTGGGCGGTGCCGACGATCTTCAGCACCGCGTGGTCCGCTTGCTCGTGGGGAACGGGCATGCAGCGCAGCGTCTCGAGAGTCTCGATGTGAGGATCGCCGCGGCCGGCCACAACGCGCGACTCGGCGAGCAGGGTTCGTGAGCCCACCACATCTGCGGCGGTCGGTGCGACGGATGCGCGGGAAGGCCTCGCGGAAGACGACGGGGGCGAGGCGGGGGAGGCCGCCATCTCGACATCGATCACATGTGTGCCCGGCTGCAGGATCTCATCCGCTCTGCCCACGAACGCCAGCGTGCATTCGCTGCCGGGAGGCACGGTGATCTCGACCCGCGCTCGTGACCCGCTGCGGGTGTACCCCGCGGCGACCTCGCCGCGCACGGTCTCGGTGCGCAGCTCGAGTCGGCTGACGTCGTCGATGAACTGCGGCGCGACCCGAAAGCGGGTGTATCCGGGCGCGGTCGGTCGCAGTCCGGCCAGCGCCTCCCATGCCCAGGCGGCGAAGGGCCCGCCGAGTCCCACGTGATTGAGCGACCCCGTGCCGGTGTTGCTCGGGTCGATCCACCAGCACTCCCAGAACGTGCCGGGGCCCGAGCTGAGCATGGCGCCGATGCCAGGCTCTTCGGGCTGCTGCAGAATGTCGTAGACCAGCTGTGACGCGCCCAGCATGGTGAGCGCCCGCACCACGCTGCGGGTGGTGGCGAAGCCGCTCGAGACGCGATTGCCCCGCTGCCGCACGAGCCGCACGAGTCGCTCGCCCGCGTTCAGCGCCTCATGACCCGTCAGAATGCCGGCCTCGATGGCGATGGCGTACGACCCCTGTGAGCCGTTGCCGAAGGTGCCCGTGGCCGGGTCGAAGAAGGCGCGGCGGGCGGATGCGCGCAGTTCGTCGGCCGACGCGCGGCGGTGTGCTGCGGCATCCGCATCACCGGTGGCCTCTTCGAGATCGGCGAGCGCCAGCAGGCAATCGATCACGGCTCCCGTGTGATGAATGGGTGGCGGTGTCTGCTCGAGCGCCAGCCAGTCGTGGCCGTAGCTGATGGGCGAGCGCGAGATGATGCCGTCACCGTCGGCGCAGCCCAGTTGGAAGTCCGCCCAGCGGCGTAGCGCCGGCAGTGCTCGCCGCACGAGCCGCAGGTCACCGTAGTGCAGCAGGTGGCCCCGCAGCATGCGGTGCAGCGCCGAACCCCAGACGGGGTCGGAGGGCATGCGGGTCGCGTGCAGATCGGGCGAGATAGCGGGCAGCTGGCCGTCGGCCTGCTGGCTGGTCTCGAGGTCGGCGATCCACTTGTCGAGAAAGCGGGCGCTGTCGAAGGCGGCGAGTTCGTATTCGGCCACGGATGCGGTGTCTCCGGTCCACGCCGCCTGCTCGCGGGTCGGGCAGTCTTCGGGCACACCGTGCACGTTGTTCAGAAGCGTGCGCGCCGCCACGGCCAGCAGTCGATCGATCGTGGGACTGTCGGTCCGCAGCGTGCCCGAGGCCTGCAGCGCGGTGTGCATCGAGTATGCGGTGACGCTCACGTCGGCGTCCTCGGCAAGCCCGCGCACCTCCAGGTAGCGAAAGCCGTAGTACGCGAACCAGGGTTCGTGCGCTTCTCCCGCGACGCCGCCGGTCACGTATTGGGTCAACTGGCGCTCGCGCCCATGGTCATAGGGCATCGTGAGATTGGTCGTGTCGATATGCCCGTCTGGGCCGATGTGCTCGCCGTGCAGCACGCTGACGACCGTGCCGGCGGGCACGTTCCGCCCCAGAACCAGCCGCGATCGACCCGCGATATTCACGCCGACATCGAAGACGCGGGAGCCTGCCGTGCGCCCGATCTGCGTTGGGGTGAAGGTCTGCACCGTGCGCAGGGGTGGTGTGGGGTCCGAGGCGACATTCGTGGGAGGTGTCGCGGGTGAGGCCGGCGTCGCCGCAGCGTCGAGGACGACGGGAGCGGGCAGTGGCGTTGCCGCGGCCGAAAGCGCACGCGAATCGTGGCGTTCAAGGTAAAACGGTTCATCGATCGTGACCTCAGACTCGGTCACCGCGGAGTTTGCTCCTGGAGCGATGCGCGTCGTCGTGCCGTCGTCGTGCCACACCACCAATTCGGCCAGCACCCGAGGGGCCTCGCCGGTGCGCGCCCATTCGCCGAGACCGGTGACGAGCTCGAGCACGTTCTCGCCGGAGGCGAGCGATGCCGTGACGTCGTAGCTTCTGAAGAGGGCCCGAACGAAGTCTGTTCTCGTCGGATCCATCCTGTCGGAATTGATGGTGTCAGCGTTGACCCGGGCGCGCACGAGTCCTTGCGCTGTGACGTAGAGGCGGGCCCTGACGATGGGGCGCGTGAGATGGAACGGCGTCGAGACGAGCGCGCGATGGGGCACGGAAAGCCACCGTGCCTGCCAGTCCGAGTAGGCCAGCGGGCCCGTCTCCAGGGCTGCGGCGGCCCACGGCGACCACTGCCCGCCGTCATCCGTCACCCGCACGCGCCATTCGTACAAGGAGTGCGCTGCCAGTTCGCGAGCGATGGTTACCTCGGTGGCGTCAGAGGCGATGATGCCCGAGCCCCAGAACGGCAGCCCCGAGGAATCGCGGACTTCGACCTCGAACGCGTCGGCGCCACGTGGGCCGAGTTCGGGGGCGATCTTCCAGCCGAGCGACGGCCGGCTCGACGCCACGGTTGCGACGATCCGCTCGTCACCTGCCCGCGCCTGGGACTGGCCGTCGGCGACGAGGGCGAAAGGCTCGCGCACTCGGCGAATGTCACCGGCATCGGGTGCCGCGTGATCGAGTGATTCGCTGACGCTCGGGTGGATCATGTGCGGTGCGTTCCTCGTCACTCGACGTCATTGTCAGCAGCTGTGTGTGCTGGATGCGGTGAAACGTATCACAGATAGTGATCGGTTTGCACCTCGACTTCTCCCTGTTCGCACTGGCAAACACGGGAGTAATCGATATGATCAGTCCACGGCGATAGCCCTTCGGGCTCACGAGAATTCGCCCGATTCACGGGAGCGGTGCAACAGTGGTCAGCATTCGGGACGTGGCGCTGCGCGCGAGTGTGTCCATCGGAACCGTCTCCAAATATCTGAATACGCCGCATCGCGTGGCACCCGACACGAAGAAGCGCATCAGCAAGGCGATCAAGGATCTCGGCTATGTGCGCAATGAGGCCGCGCGGCAGTTGCGTGCAGGCGAGAGTAAGACCCTGGCCTTCGTCGCCCTCGAGCTGAACAACCCATTTTTCGGGGAGTTTGCGGATGCGATGGAGCGCCGCGCCGCCGAGAACGGGCTCTTCCTCTTCATCGTCAGCAGCAACGGCGATGCCGACCGTGAGGGCCAGTACATCGAGATGTTCGCGCAGCAGCGCGTCTACGGGGTGATTCTCGCGTCGGGCATGACCAGGCAGCGCGAGCTCGATCTGCTGTTCACGCGCCGAATACCGACGGTGCTCGTTGACGCATATGGCAAGACCGATCGCTTCTCGTCAACATCAGTCGATGACTTTCTCGGAGCGATGCGGGCGGTCACCCACCTGATCGAACAGGGCTGCCGCTCCATCGCGTTCATCGGTGGCGAGATTCAGATCCATCAGATCTCCGAGCGCCTGCGTGGCGCGCGCGCCGCCGTCGATGCGCATCCGGGTGTTCGCCTCGAGGTGATCCCGACCGTCGAGCGCTCCGTTCATGCCGGGCTCGACGCCGGGGAGCAGCTGCTGGCGAGGGCGAAGAAAAACCGGCCAGACGGCATCTTCGCGGCGAACGATTCGCTGGCCATGGGCATCATGCAGGCCATCTCGACGGGTTCTGACATTCGCATTCCCGAAGACCTCGCCGTCGTGGGCTACGACGACATCGACTTCGCGTCATCCGCAGCGGTGCCGCTCTCAACGGTTCGCCGTCCCCGGGAGGTCTTCGGCCGCAGCGCCGTCGACCTGGTGAGGGACCAGGCCGAGTCGTCCGAGGCGCTTCCGGTGCGCAGCATCGTGATTCAGCCCGAGCTGATCGTGCGCGCGAGCTCGCAGCGCAGCTGACCCGCCACTAACGGGGCCGCTACTCGCCGAGCCGCCCGGTCAGTCGCGCATGAAAGTCGACGCTGCGGTCGTCGAGGCCGACGAAGGTGACGGATGCCCGGTGCTGGGCGTACTTCGCCTCCACCGAATCCAGCGCCGCAACGGTGGAGGCGTCCCAGATCTGCGATTCGCTGAGGTCCACGAGCACCTCGGCAGGGTCATCCGCGTAGGAGAACTGCTCCACGAGGTCGTTGCTGCTGCCGAAGAAGAGCGGACCCACCACGCGGTAGCGCACCCGCTCGCCATTTGGTTCGAGCAGGCGATGCACGCGCACAACGTGCGCCACGCGCCTGGCGAAGAGCACCATCGCCAGCACCACGCCCCCGCCGACGCCTATCGCCAGGTTGTTGGTGGCGACCACGACGGCGATGGTGACGACCATCACGAGGGTCTCGGGCAGGGGCATCCGCTTGAGGGTGCCGGGGTTTACGCTGTGCCAGTTCACGGTCTTGATCGCCACGATCATCATGACCGCGGCGAGGGCGACCATGGGAATCAGCGACATGATTCCGCTCAGCAGCGTGACGAGAAGCAGCAGAAACAGCCCGGCGACGAGGGTGGAGATGCGGGTGCGCGCGCGGCCGAGCTTCACGTTCACCACGGTCTGGCCGATCATGGCGCAGCCGGCGATGCCGCCGTAGAAGCCGGCCAGAATGTTCGCGACGCCAAGCGCCCATGATTCGCGGCCCTTGTGCGAGCGCGTCTCGGTTATGTCGTCCGTGAGCTTGGCGGTCAGCAGCGTCTCCATGAGGCCCACGAACGCCACGCTCAGAGCTGTCGGCCAGATCAGGCCCAGGGTGTGCAGATTCAGCGGCACGGTCAGCGCCGTGATGCCCGGAAGCGCGCCGCCGATGGCTCCCTCATCTCCGACGGTCGGCACCTGCAGATGAAAGATCACCGCTATCACCGTGACGACGATGATCGCGACGAGCGGCGCCGGTACCGCTGTCGTCAGTCGTGGCAGCAGCAGCACGATGAGTGCGGCGAGGGCGAACAGCGGATACGCCAGCCACGAGACGCCGAGCAGGTGCGGCACCTGCGCCACGAAGATGAGAATGCCGAGGGCGTTCACGAAGCCGATCATCACCGAGCGCGGAATGAATCGCATCAGCCGCGCCAGCCCGCCGAGCCCGAACGCGATCTGCACCAGGCCGGCGAGCACGACCGTCGGCAGTAGGTATTCGACGCCGTGCTCCTTCACGAGCGGGCCGATCACGAGCGCGACGGATCCGGCTGCAGCAGTGATCATGGCGGGCCGGCCGCCCAAAAACGACATCGAGACCGCCAGAACGACGGATGCGATGAGGCTGACCCGCGGGTCGACTCCCGCTATCACCGAGAACGAGATCACCTCGGGAATAAGTGCGAGGGTCGTGACGATACCGGCCAGCACCTCGACGCTCAGGGCACGAGGGCTTCGAAGTGCGCCCCACACGGTCAGGGGCTGGGGCGCGGCAGTCACTGGATCAACTGTACCCACCGCGAAGAACTACGATTTGTACATGGCTGAGATGACCGAACTGCGCGCGGAATACGACGCGCTCGTCGCGCGGGGGCTGACGCTGGACCTCACGCGCGGCAAGCCCTCGCCCGAGCAGCTCGACCTCTCGAATGCGCTGCTGGGGCTGCCGGGCGTCGACGACTTTCGCGACGCATCCGGTACGGATTTGCGCAACTACGGCGGGGCTCAGGGCCTGCCCGAACTGCGCGCGATCTTCTCCGAGGTACTGCGCGTGCCGGTGCCGCAGCTGCTGGCGCTCGGCAACTCCAGCCTGAACCTCATGTACGACTTTGTGGCGCATGCGCTGCTGCACGGGGTTCCCGACGGGGCAGGACCGTGGCGCTCGGGCGACTCCGGCACCGTCAGTTTTCTCTGCCCCGTGCCCGGCTACGACCGGCACTTCTCCGTGTGCGAGGCGCTTGGCGTGCGCATGATTCCGATTCCGATGACGGATGACGGCCCCGACACCGCGGTCGCGGCGGCTCTCGTGGCGGCGGATGCCTCGATCAAGGGCATGTGGTGCGTTCCCGTGCACTCCAACCCGACGGGCGCCGTCTACAGCGAGAAGGTCGTGCGCGAGCTGGTCTCGATGCAGGCAGCCGCACCCGATTTTCGGCTGATCTGGGACAACGCCTATGCCGTGCACCACCTCAGTGACGACGTGCCTGCGCCCATCGACGTGCTGGCGCTCGCCGCCGAGGCCGGCCACGCGAACCGGCCGGTCGTGTTCGCCTCCACATCGAAGATCACCTTCCCGGGTGCCGGCGTCGCGTTCGTGGGCGCCTCCAGTGAGAACATCGCGTGGCTGCTGAAGATCATGGCCGCGCAGAGCATTGGGCCCGACAAGGTGAACCAGCTGAGGCACGTGCGCATGTTGCGCGATGCCGACGGGGTGAGCGCGCTGATGCGCGAGCATCGTCGCATCCTGGAGCCGCGGTTCGCCGCCGTCGAGGAGATTTTGAGCGCGAGATTCGGCGCATCCGGCCCCGAGAAGTGGACGCGGCCTTCTGGCGGGTACTTCGTGAGCCTCATGGTGCAGAGCGGATGCGCCCGGCGCGCCATTGAGCTGGCTGCGGCAGCGGGGATCGCGCTCACGCCCGCCGGGTCGACCTACCCGTATCGCGACGACCCCGCCGACGCAAACATTCGCATCGCGCCGACGTTCGCCTCGGTGGCCGATCTGCGGGCCGCACTCGACGGCCTGTGCACCTGCGTGCTGCTGGCGGAGGCGGAAGTGCGCGCAGAGGCAGAATAGTTCGGTGACCCACCCCATCCTGAACGTGCAATCCGTGGATTTCGTGCGACAGGGGCGGGTGATCCTCGACAGCGTCTCGCTCACCGTGAACCGCGGCGAGCACTGGGCGCTCATCGGGGCCAACGGCGCGGGCAAGTCCACGCTGTTGAGCATGTGCGGCGCGCTCGTGCACCCCACGCGCGGCACCGTCGAGGTGCTCGGCCACCGGCTCGGGCGCGTCGATCTGCGCGAGCTGCGTGGCCTGATCGGGCACGTCGACCCGAGGCATCAGGTGCGCTCGCCGCTCACCGTGCGCGAGGTCGTGCTCACCGGTGTCACCGGCACCAACGACCTCATGCTGCGCTGGCAGCCGAGCGATGCCCAGCTCGAGCGGGCCGACGCACTCATCGAGCTGCTCGGCATGAGCGAGCGGGCGGATGCCGCGTGGCCGACCCTCTCCCAGGGCGAGCGTGGCCGCGCCCTCATCGCCCGCGCCCTGCAGCCCGATCCGCACCTGCTGCTGCTCGATGAGCCCAGCACCGGGCTCGATATCGCGGCGCGGGAGCACCTGCTGGACCGCATCGACGAGCTGCGCAGGCAGCATCCGGATCTCGCGAGCGTGCTCGTCACCCATCACCTCGAGGAACTGCCCGCCTCGACCACTCATGCCATGCTGCTGCGCGACGGCGTCGTGGTGGCGCAGGGCGAGGCGGATGTCGTTCTCACGAGCGAACTCGTCAGCGAGACCCTGAACTACCCGATCGCCATCGCCCGCGACGAGGGCCGCTGGACAGCACGCACTCACCGCACGACGCCGGGCTAGTCTCACCGCGTGGAATAGTGAGCCACAGCATCCGGTTGCCTGATGTATACATACGCATGGAATCGCGGAAGGGCCTCTGATGACACAGCACCTGGAACTCGGGATCGACACCTTCGGCGACGTCACAGACGGGCCCGACGGCACGCCGCTGAGCCTGCCGCAGGTTCTGCGCAACGTGGTGGAGGAGGCGGTGCTCGCCGATCAGGTGGGCCTCGACTTCATCGGCCTCGGTGAGCATCACCGTGAGGATTTCGCGATCTCGGCGCCCGATGTGGTGCTGGCGGCGATCGCGGGGCAGACCGAGCGCATCCGGCTCGGTTCGGCCGTCACGGTGCTCAGCTCCGATGACCCGGTGCGCGTGTACCAGCGCTTCGCGACGCTGGATGCCGTCTCCAACGGTCGCGCCGAGGTGATTCTCGGGCGCGGCTCGTTCATCGAGTCGTTCCCGCTGTTCGGCTACGAACTCGATCAGTACGAGCAGCTCTTCGACGAGAAGCTCGAGCTGTTCGCCGCGCTGCGGAACGAAAATGCTGTCACATGGACGGGGCGTACGCGCGCCTCGCTGAGCGAGCAGCGTGTCTACCCGCCGACGGCATCCGGCGCGCTGCGCACCTGGGTCGGCGTCGGGGGCAGCCCCGAATCGGTGGTGCGCGCTGCCCGCTACGGTCTGCCGCTCATGCTGGCCATCATCGGCGGCGAGCCCGCGCGTTTCGCGCCGCTCGTCGAGCTCTACCACCGCGCGCTGGAGCAGTTCGGCCAGCCGACGCAGCCGATCGGCGAGCATTCACCGGGCTATATTGCGGCCACCGACCAGCAGGCGCTCGACGAGGCCTGGCCGTACTTCAAGGCCATGCAGGATCGCATCGGGCGCGAGCGCGGCTGGGGCCCGATGAGCCGTGAGCAGTATGAGCAGACTGCCGGGCCGGATGGCGCGCTCTTCGTCGGCTCGCCCGAAACGGTCGCCGCCAAGATCGCGCGCACCGCCGCGACGCTGGGGCTGAGCCGCTTCGACCTCAAGGTGAGCATGGGGGCGCTTCCGCACGAGAAGCTCATGACGAGCATCGAGCTCTACGGCACCGAGGTGGCCCCACTCGTGCGCGAACAGCTGGCCTAATCCCGCTGGTTGAGGAGCAGCCGAGGTACGAGGTTGCGTCTCGAAACCTGCCCACGCGTGGGGTTTCGAGACGGCCGCGGGCGGCCTCCTCAACCCGCATAGGCGTAGCTTCAGTCGTCGTCTCGGTGAGCTGGAGCGCCGAAAAGGCCATATTCGTGCGCACGCGCAACAGCCTCATCGCGCGAACTCACGTCGAGCTTCTGGTAGAGGCTGCGCATCTGGGTTTTGACGGTGTTGCGTGAGACGAAGAGGTCTTCGGCAACGGCCTGCACGCTCATTCCCTTCGCGATGCGTTCGAGAATCAGTTGTTCACGTTCGGTGAGTTCAATCAGCCGCAACTCGGACGGGAACGGGTTCGGTGTCGTTTCGATCTGACGGAGCAGCTCGGAGATTCCGCTCACCCCTGCCGCAAGAGCGGAGCGCTCGTCAGACGGCATGGTCGAGAGCGAGCGCAGTGAGCCAGTGGCTCGCGCGTTGTCGAACGCACCGCGAAACGATTCACGGGCCGCTGTCGTATTGCCCATTCGGTTCTCGGCGCTGGCGGATATCAGCAGCAGCTCCGCCTGCGACGGGTGCGCGCCTGCGCGAGCCAGACCGGCGGTCGCTCTGCGAAGCGCGCGTTCGGGCTGCCCGGTGAGCAGCGCGAATCGGGCTCGTGGCGCGTCGAGGGCGCTGTGGCGTGGTGCATTCGTCAACAAATGTTCGGCCTGATTGGCCAGGCCCAGGGCGATGAGCAGCTCCGCCTCGGCGGCGTCGAGCAGGGGCCGCATGGTGGACCCCTTGCGCAGCCAGGCGCGATGGTGCGCTCTCTCCTCGCGCAGCAGGGCAAGTGCGCCGAGTCGATCCCCCCAATGCAGTGCATGTCGCGAACCGGCGAATGTGACGAAGGGGCTCCAATTCTGTTCTTCACGGCTCGCAAGCTTCATGTGGGGTATCGCATCCGTCGCTGCGGCCTGATCGAGCCCCTCGATCGCCGCGAGGGTTCTCGCGATTGCGCCGCCGAGCGAGACCCACCGCGCCATCCAGTCGCTCTTCCGATAGGGGCGATCGTGGCGATCGAGCCAGAACATCGTCTGTGCGGTGTTGCCGCGCAGCGCAGAGAAGAGCGCCAATTTGCCGGCCGAGTCGACCAGAACGTGCTCTGACTCGGAGCTCGGAGCGAGCTCGTAGGCGACTCGGAGAATCTGTATCGCACCGGGAAGGTCGTCGGCGAAGCCCCGGGTGATCCCGAGCTGCAAGAAGGCGTTCGGCACGAAGGAAGCCATGGTGTCTGGCTGATGGAACCGCCCGACGCGTCCGATCTGCTCGACCATGTTCCCGTAGTGGGCGGCTTTCGCGACCCTGCCGCGCACGCGCAGGGCAATCATCATCGCCGTCGCAGTGTTCATGGCCTGAAGAGAACGATCCGACCGGGCCAGCGACTCGAGGTGCTGAGGGTCGTTCGGCAGCGGATCGGGCAGCGAGAGCAAGAAATCGTCTCCCTGCGCAGCCAGGTGCAATCGGATGTCGCGTATGGCGGCCGCCTGCGGGTAAGCGGCAATGAGTTCCAAGGGAATCGCAGTCAATGCCGCATCGAGTTCCGGTACGTGCAGTTTGAGCAGTTCCGGCCAACCGCGCTCGATGATCTGTACCGCGAGTTCCACATCGTTTGCCACCATGGCGTGTTTGATCGCCGATACGAATGACTGGCGGGTGAAATACCACGCCGCAAGCCGGGAGTTGAGCTCCGTCGCACGCTGCGGTTTTCGCCGGCTGAATTCTTCGCAGAGGGCCGCCCTCGCAGCGGAAGGCCAACGATAGACGATCTCATCGTCGTCCCTGTTCGCAGTGAGCACCCCTTCGGTTTCGAGATGCCTGAGGTGGCGTCCGGACTGGGCGTCTCCGGTCAGCATCGCCGCGATCTCCTCGGTCACCGACTCGGGCACCGCTGTCGCGAGAATGAAGTCCAACTGTTCATCGTTCTCAAACTCCGGCAGCAAGCGGCGCTGCAGATACTCGCGTGCAACACGCCCGGCGGCTGTCTCAATATCAGTGACTCGCTGCGCAGGACGGCCCAGTTCCAATGCGAGCGCCCGGGTCGGCTCCGGCCAGCCTTGACCCGCATTGTGCAATGAACGGATGTCGTCGTTGTCGAGTTCTACTCCCAGCTCGCGTGTCAGCTGGGCCGTCTCATCGGCGGTGAAGGCCAGGTCGTGTGCGCGAATGGTGCTGACGCTGAGGTCGGACCAGAGCACCGATGTGAAGATGTCACCGCGTCGAACGCACGTAATGACCCTCAGCCAACGGCGGCGCATGATCAGCTCGTGCAGGCTGTCTTGGATCTGCCGATCGGCGACCGTGTCGAAGCGATCGATGACGAGCGTCAGCTCGGACGACCGGGCGTGGACGGACGCGAGAATTGCGAGGTACGGGGAGTCAGCCGAGCTCTCGAGCAGGATGCCGCTTTCGGCGAATGCGGTCGCCACATCCGACCAGAAGGTGCGCGGATCTGAGTGCGTCGCATCCATCCAGACGGTAACGTCGCTGTGCTCATCGCGGGCGTTCGCCCATTCGGCGACAAGTGTGGTCTTGCCGAATCCTGCAGGACCCTGCACAACCGTGAGCGCGCGGTTTTTGTCGATAACTGCATGCAGCCGGTCACGTCGGATGACGTTCTCGGGTGGCCGAGGAAGCGCCCGGCTCCAGTGAGAAATGACACCATCCCGGTCGGCGGCGGCGGGGCTTTGAGCGCGCACGGGATCGCCCACACCCCCTGTTGACTGCATCGGACACCTCTTATTGCGAGCCTATCGGTTTCCCGAATGGGGGCTTGTCCGGGACAAAAAAGGGTGAACCCCGGGGTGAAAGATGCCGTCAAGCCTGCCAGCGTGCATCGTTCCGCTGGTAGCTTTCCGGCGGGAGCCATGCCGACCGCACCGTGTCGCTGCAGACTTTAGGGGATCGTATTCAATGGATTATCGTCGTGCCTTTGCCGCTCGCCCGTCGAAAAAAGCCCATGGAAGGCGACGGCTGCGTAACGGGTGGTCTCGCACCCGCGGCGTGGTTGCCATCCTCGCGAGCCTGCTCGTTCTGGCAAGTTCGCTCGCCCCCACGCTGGCGGCTGAGGCCGCCGGCCCGGCGGTCGTCGCAGTGACGGTGTCGATCACGGATCCCACGGGCGCGGTCGTATCTGAGGTCGACGCGTCGTCGATGGCGAACTATTCGGTGAACGTGGCCTACAGCTGCAGTGTCGCCGACTGCACGGGCGTGCAAGTGGTGATCGACCCGACCGTGTTGGATCCAATCTACGGGCAGTACCGCAAGGAGACGGCGGTGACGTTTACGCCACCGTTCTCGCCCGCGCCGTCGTTCACCGGGAGTCTCGGTGCCGGGTACACCGTCGATCTGGGTACAGTCGCGGTGGGCACGGGCGGCAGCTTCAAGCTGGCTTACCGGATCGATGCCCGGTATTCCGGGCCCCAGCCGGGCTCGTTCTTCCTCGACGGGTCACCGATCACTGCGCGGGCCACTGTCAGCGCGTCGAACGCGGACAGTTCCGCGGTGGGGACGGCAAGCGCCAACTGGGTGTCCAGCATTCCGGCGGCGCCGACTGCACGGCTGTCAGCTCCGGCGTCGATCAGAACGGATACACCGGTGACGATCACCGCGGAGGGTGACTCTCGGTGCCTGAGTTACAACGGGGCCGGGGTCCTGCTCGGCATCCCATGGCTCACCTGCGCGAAGGACTACACAGCTCCGGTGACGCTGCCCGCCGACGCCCAGTATGTTGCCGGTAGCGGCGGCAGCTACAACGCCGGGACCCGCACGGTCACGTTCAGCCAGACGGGCGCGGCGGCGGCCGGCGGCCTGGCCTTCAACGACAATACGTTCCAGATCGTCTTCCCCAGCGACGCGTTTCCCACCTCGGGGGACGGTTGTGTCGCGAGCGAAGTGTTCTCCGTCACCGAGACTATGACCTACCTGGACGGCACGGTCCGCACCGCCGATCCGGCATCGACGGCCATCAAAGTGCAGAACTGCACCCCGTTCGCCAAGGGCGCTCTGTCCAAGGCCATCGGCGGCCGAGATGGCGGGACGCCGACCGACGCGATCGTCGACATCCCCCTGACTCCCGGCGGAGTCAACAACAAGTACTGGCAGGTCGAAGCGGACAACCAGGCGAACGTGGCCGGGGTCGCCACCATCACGGATGCTGACCTGGGCCAGGACGACATGCCGATCACCAGCATCCGGATCGTCGGCGGCGGCCCCGCGACAGTGAACTACACCCTCGACGACGCCACGACCGGATCGGCCACCGTGGCACAGGGCGCCACCTGGACCCCGCCGAGCGGCCATACGATCGCCGGAGTGAGCGCGACCTCGTCCTTGCTCGTCGGCCCCAACTCGGTGGAGTCCGGCACCGCAGTCACCCGGTTCATCATCCGGCTGAACTTCAGCGTGCACGATGGCACGACCCCTGGTCCGCGGACGAACACGGCCACGGCCAGTATCGCCTACCCCGACCAGCCGGAGCTCGGAACGCTCGATCTCGGATCCACGACAGCCACTGCAACGCTGCAGGTGAACGCGGATGTGACCTTGAACGCGGGAGGCCCGTCCGTGACCGCCACCGGAACGCCGATCGTCGGTGGCACCGTGGGTTGGAAAATGAGCGGAGCGATGGACAACGTCGCGGCCGGCGCGAACTATCGCCCACAGTATGTGTTCCTTGCACCGAAAGACTGGAACATCACTGCCGGCAGCGCCGCGGTGAGTGGCGTGCCGGGCATGACGTACGACTACAAAACGGTCACCTACAACGGCGAATCCTACGACGCAGTGCTGGCCACCTGGCCCGCCGCGGTCACCGACGTCGGAAAGTTCAACCTACCGACGATGACGGTCGACACCGTTCCGACCGGGGCGGCGACGGCGGGGACGAACAACCAGACCGCCTACCTGTTCCTCGGTGACGTCAACAACGGCCCGGTCGCGCTCTACTACCCGAACGCCTACACCGACGCGAGCGACTTCGACGGTGACGGCAACGCCACCGAGCAGTACTCGTGGCGCTCGAACACCACAAGCCTGGCTCCGAGCAAGTCCATTGCGGTGACCAAGCAGATCTGCCACCCGGATGCCGAGCAGGCAGACGGCTGCGATTGGATTTCCGACTCCAACATCACCGTCGGGGTGCCACCGAACGCCACCGCGATCAAATACCGCGTCACGCTCGCCAACAGCGGCAACGTCGACCTGAACAACGTGGTCGCCTACGACGTGCTCCCCTACAAAAATGACACCGGACTCACCGACGGCACCGCGAGCACCCCGCGTGGCAGCACCGTGCAGGAAGTCCTCGCCACCGTCAGCGACGTGTCGGCCGGCGTGGACCTGAGCTACTCCGGCTCGACCAACCCGGCCCGGCCACAGGTGTACACGGGAACCACCGACGCCGACGACTGGGGGACCACGGTTACCGAGGCGAAAGCAATCCGCGCCCAGGTCACGAGCCTGGCCGCTGGCGCGTCGGTCACCTTCGACTACGAGGCCTCCCTCGTCGACGGCACCGCCAACCTGGTGGCGTGCAATTCGATCGCCGCCACCGCCGCCACGCTGGCGCCGATCGAACCGGCAGCGGTCTGCGCGTCGACCCAGGCCGCTGATCTGGAGATCACCGCGCCGGCTCACCTGCCGATGCAGCAGGGCCGACCTGGGGCGGCCGACTTCACCGTGATCAACCACGGCGGTTCGCCGCTGTCGCCGGCGACAGTCACCGCGGTGATCCCGGCCGGGTTCAGCGTCACCGACCTCGCTCCGATCGGCTACGCCTGCTCGGATGCGGCTGGTGACTCCGCGCCGATCGCCGGACCGGTCACGCTGAGCTGCGTGACGCAGAAACCCGATGGCACCGTGCGTAACCTGAGCCTGGACGCCCCGGATACCCTGAGCATTCCGGTACTCGTCGATGAGGATGCAACTGGTCCCAGCTGCATCGACGCCTCGGTCACCGGCACGTTGTACGACCCCGATCTGACCAACAACGACACGTCCTTCTGCGCCGCGGTCGCCGACTCAACCCTGCCGCTCATCACGCTCGACAAGACCGACAACACCACGAGTGTGACGGTCGGCGAGCAGACCACCTATTCGCTGACAGTCGCCAGCCACCTCAGCAGTGAGGCGGTGGCCGGCGCGGTACTCACCGACACGCTGCCGGCCGGTGAGACCTTCGTTAGCGCCTCCGATGGCGGCACCGCGAGCGGGCAGACGGTGACCTGGAACCTCGCCGAGCTGAACCCGACCGGCGCGCCCAGCGCCGACGGCAGCGACACGACCGGTGGCAGTGGCGCCGCGATCACCGTCACGGTTACCGTACAGATCGACGACGGCACGCAGGACACGCTGTTCAACACTGCGTCCGTCTCAGCGCCCGACCCGGCCGGTGGCCCCACGCTGACCGATGGTGCAACCGACACGGACACGGTGCGCAACGTGTTCACCGACCTCGACCCGGCGATCGCCACCCCCCAGAACCAGTCGATCAACACGCCGCTGTCCGACATCGTGACCACCACCGGCGCATCGCTGGATCCCGCGAGCGTGGCGCAGAACACCGCACCGACGCATGGGTCGATCACCATCGACACGACGACCGGCGCGGTCACCTACATCCCGGCGCCGGGGTATTCGGGGGCCGACTCGTACGAGGTGACGGTCTGCGACACGTCCAGCCCTGCACAGTGCCACGTGTCAACCGTGACGGTGGCCGTCGGCGTCAACGTCGTCGACGCCGTCAACGACACCGACGCCACGACCGCTGTCACACCGGTGACGACAGATGTGACCGGCAACGACACGACCCAGAGCGGGCAGCCGCTGGCCCACCCGACGGTGCCGACTTCGCCCACGCACGGCAGCGCCGTGGTGAACGGAGACGGCACTATCACCTATACCCCTGCTGCTGCCTGGTCTGGCACCGACTCCTACGGCTACCAGCTGTGCGACACGTCCACCCCCACCCCGGTGTGCGACACCGCCACGGTGCAGGTGACGGTGGCCAACGTCTTCCTCGACGCGACCCCGAGCATCCCGACCGCGCAAAACGCCCCGGTGACCACGCCGCTCGCGGACATCGTGACGACCACCGGGCTGCTGCTCGACCCGACCCAGGTGACGCAGGAGACTGCGCCTGCCCACGGGTCGATCGCGATCGACCCGCACAGTGGTGCGGTGACATACACGCCCACTGCCGGCTACACCGGTGACGACTCCTACGCGATCCAGGTCTGCGACACCGATGGCGTCTGCCACAACTCGCCGGTGAGCGTGTCCGTTGGCGCGAATGTGGTGGTGGTGCAGGATGCCACCATCGGCACTCGGGTCAACACCGACGCCGACCCGGTCGACGTGCTGACCACAGCCACCTCAGCATCCGGTCAGCCGCTGGGCAACCCGACGATCACGGATCAGCCCGGCCACGGCACGGTCGTCGTGAACGCCGACGGTACGATCAGCTACGGCCCTGAGACGGATTACGTCGGTTCGGATTCGTTCACCTACACCGTGTGCGACACCGGTTCGCCCACGCAAGCCTGCGACACCGGCACCATCACGGTGACGGTCGTCGCGATAGCCGACCTGGTGAGCACCAAGACGCTCGACACCGCGACTGTCGTGCCCGGACTGCCGGTCAGCTACACCGCGATGCTGCACAACAGCGGCCCATGGACCGCGACGAATGTGCACAGCATCGACCCGATCGACAAGCGTGTAATGCACGCGAAGGGCACTCCGGATGCCTCGGTGCCAGGCGGCCTGTGCCTCACCCGGCCGACCACCACCGCCGATCTCGCACGGTTGAACCCGGCGAGTGGCCCCTACACGATCGACGCCTATCCTCAGGTGGTCGACTGCAGCTACCCGTCGATTCCTTCGGGCACCACGGTGCACGACACGATCACTGGCACGGTCGACCCCGCTGCGCTGCCGGGCGGCACGATCCTGAACCAGGCGCCGGTGTATGCCGACAGCTACGATCCGGATCTGTCTAACAACGTGGGCACGGCGACGGCGACGATCACGGCGCCGGCCGACGTCGACCCGACGACGTCTGCCCCGAGTGGGCTCGCCAGGACCGGTGTCGACGCGGCTCCAACCGGAATACTCGCACTGCTGCTGATGCTTGCAGGGGCGGGCACGCTGTTCCTCGCTCGTCGTCGTCGTCGGGCCTGACCCGCCAGCATCAAGGGATCTCCATGTCACATGATCGGGTGCCACGCTGGGCTGCGCGACTGGTCGCGGCCGCGTGTGCACTCGTGATTGCCGCCGCCCTCGCCGCATGTACCAGCGGCGAAGGCGGCACACAGCACACCGAAACCCCGCCCGCCGCAGCCGGGTCGAGCAAGACCGTCAACCCGCCACCGACGTTCTCAGGCGTGCAGCACCCGCTGCCGACCGGGTCCGCGCTGAAGAATGTGCCGGAACGCTACCAAGAGGTACGGCTCACCGGATGCGCGGCTTCGGTCGGCGGATGGAAGAGTGCCGGCACCGCGCACAATGCAACAAGCAAATCATTCGACTACCGCATCGTCGTGCTTTTCACCGATGCGCAGGCGCGCACGGTCGACTCTGCCGCCACGACCGTCACCGTGCCGGCCGGGTCGACGCGGGACTGGGAAGCGTCCAGCGAGTTCACACCACCCAAAGGCACCCGGTGCGTCGTTCGAGCCGTGCGGGCAGCCTGAGCATTCATTTCACGCGCCCCTCAACCAGCGGCGTAATCGGGCGCACCACGGCGCAGGGTGATACGTTGCGCAGGTGTCCCGTATCGTGGCGGTTGCGCCAGCCCTCCCCGCCCACACGTATACGCAGGCGGAGATCACGAGCGCGCTCGCTGGCATGATCACGGATGACCCGGGGCGGCAGTCCGTGATGCGTCGCCTGCACGCATCCAGCCGCGTTGAGACCAGACACCTGGTCATGCCGCTTGAGGCATATAAACAGATCGACTCGTTCCAGCAGTCGAACGACCTCTTCATCACCGAGGGAACGAAGCTGGCCGAACGGGCTGTGCGTGACGCGCTCGCGGCATCCGGTCTTCAGGCGGTGGATGTCGACTACCTGCTGTTCACGACGGTCACCGGGGTGAGTGCCCCGTCACTTGACGCGGAACTCATCGCGCGACTGGGCATGCGCAGTGACGTGAAGCGCATGCCGTCGTTCGGGCTCGGTTGCGTTGCGGGTGCCTCGGGAATCGCGCGGGTGCACGACTATCTGCTCGGGCATCCGAACGACGTCGCCCTGCTGGTGTCGGTGGAACTCTGCTCGCTCACCGTGCAGCGCGACGACGACTCGATGGCGAACCTTGTGGCCAGCGGACTGTTCGGCGACGGCGCCGCTGCGGTTGTGATGCTCGGCGACGAGCGGGCCGAGCGTCTCGGGCTGCCGGGTCCCGAGATCGTCGACACCCGCAGTCGGCTCTACCCCGACTCACGCGACGTGCTCGGCTGGGACATCGGCGGCACCGGCTTTCGCATCGTGCTCGGCGCGGGCGTTCCCGAGGTCATCGACACGAACTTTCGAGCGGATGCGCTGGGGCTGCTCGCCGAGCACGACCTCACTGTTGCCGATGTCGGGGCGTGGGTCGCGCATCCGGGCGGACCGAAGGTGCTTGAGTCGTTCGCGGCGGCGCTGCAGATACCGGATGCCGCGTTCGCGGCCAGCTGGGCTGTGCTCGCTCGCGCAGGCAACCTGTCTTCGGCGGCTGTGCTGCACATCCTGGCCGACGTGATGGCCGGCGCACCGCCCGCCGGCACGAACGGACTGCTCTTCGCCCTCGGCCCCGGCGTCGCCGCCGAACTCGTGCTGCTCAAGTGGCGCGCTGGAGCTCAGACTCCGCTGGTTTCGAGACGCTCGTTCCTCGCTCCTCAACCGGCTGAGGTTCCGCTGGTTGAGGAGAGGTCGAGGAACGAGGCCTCGTCTCGAAACCTGCCCAGCGCATGATCTGGTACTTCGTGCTCATCCTCGCCACCGGGGGCGAGCGCATCGCCGAACTCGTGGTCTCGGCGCGCAACGCGCGCTGGTCGTTCGCGCGCGGCGGCGTCGAGTACGGGCGCGGGCACTTCCCTCCCATGGTCGCCCTGCACACGGGCCTGCTGCTCGCCTGCCTGGCCGAGGTGTTCTTCACCGCCCGCCCGTTTCTGCCGTGGCTCGGCTGGCCGATGCTCGCCCTCGTCGTCGCAAGCCAGGCGCTGCGCTGGTGGTGCATCGCGGCGCTCGGGCCGCGCTGGAACACCCGGGTGATAGTCGTCGCGGGGCTGCCGCTTGTGCGGCGGGGGCCGTATCGCTGGGGCTGGCTGCGGCATCCGAATTACGTGGCGGTCGTGGTCGAGGGTTTCGCGCTGCCGCTCGTGCACACGGCGTGGATCACCGCGATCGCGTTCACGGTGCTCAACGCGGTGCTGCTGCTCGCGGTGCGCATCCCGTGTGAGGAGAAGGCACTGGCCTCGCTCGAGGTCGGAGCCGAATGAGCGCGGATGCCGATCTCGTGGTCGTCGGCGGTGGGCCGATCGGGCTGGCGACGGCGATCGAGGCACGGCTGGCCGGTCTCGACGTGATCGTTGTCGAGCCGCGCGAGGGACCCATCGACAAGGCGTGCGGAGAGGGGCTGATGCCGGGAGCGGTCGCAGCCCTCGATCGACTCGGCGTGCACGCAGACGGTTGCGACCTGGCCGGGATCGCCTATCTCGACGGTGAGACGCGGGCCGAGCATCGCTTTCAGCGCGGGCCGGGGCGCGGCATCCGGCGCACGGTGTTGCACGCGGCGCTCGCCGATCGAGCTCACCAACTTGGCGTCCGCCGCATCGTCGGCAAGGTCACCGGCCTCAGGCAGGATGCCGTCGGCGTGCGTGTCGCGCTCGGCGCCTCACGCGACCTGCTGACACCGTGGATGATCGCGTGCGACGGCCTGCATTCGACGGTGCGGCGCCTCACCGGCCTCGCGCGCGTGCCGGATTCGCGCAAGCCGAGTCGATTCGGCGTGAGCCGGCACTTCGCGCTCGCCCCGTGGAGCGAGTTCGTCGAGGTGCACTGGACGCCGACCGCCGAAATTTACATCACCCCGCTCGGCCCCGAACTGCTGGGCGTCGCCGTGCTCGGCCGTCGGGGTCTCGACTTCGCCCGCGTGATCGAGCAGTCACCGGATGTCGCGGCGCGACTGAGCGGGGCGGCCCCGGTCGGCACACTCCGCGGCGCGGGCCCACTTCTGCAGCGCACCCGGCGGCGAACCGCCGGCCACGTGCTGCTGGCGGGGGACGCATCCGGTTACGTCGACGCGCTCACAGGCGAGGGCCTGCGTGTCGGCTTCGCCCAGGCGCGCGCGGCGGTTTCGGCCGTTGTCACGAACGATGCGGCCGCTTACGAGCGCGCCTGGGCCGACTCCACGCGAGACTTTCGCCTGCTCACCTCGGGCCTGCTCGCCGCGTCACGGTCGCCGCTGCGGTCACGCATCGTGCCCGCGGCCGCCCGAAGCCCGCGCCTCTTCGGCACGGTCGTCGAGCGCCTCGCCCGGTGAGGCCCCGGTGGTCGAGTTGGCCGCCCGCGGCCGTATCGAGACCCGCGTGCACGCGGATCTCACTGGCGCGACCCGATCTCCGCGATGGGCGCGATGCGCATCGTCGAACGCGTGGCCGCAGAGAGGGCAATCACCGCGAGCACGCTCAGCGCAGCGACAATCGCGATGCTCGCGACAAGCGAGATGCTCGGCAGCAGCTGCCCCGAGACGCCGAGGCTGATGCCTATCAGCGGCGGCGCGGCCACCAGCGTTCCGAGCACCGCCGCTATCGCGGCCACCATGACCGACTCGGCGCGCATCATGGATCGCACCTGACGCCGGGTCGCCCCGATCAGTTGCAGCAGAGCGAACTCCCGTCGGCGCTCGCCGGTGGCCATCACCAGGGTGTTGACCACGGCGATGGCGATGTAGCCGAGAATCACGGCGAGAGCGATCAGATTGACGAGCGGGTTCGCGTTGCGCGCGCTGTCACCAGCAGCCCGCAGTGTGTCGCGATCCGCCACGGTGAAGCCGGCCGCACTCAGCGCCTTCTGAACCTCTGCCTGCTTTCCCGGCTGCGCCGTCACCAGCACATAATCGTTGAGGCCGGTGGTGGTGTGGGCACGCAGTGCCGCGTTGGCCATCGTCACATCGCCGAAGCCGAGACCGCGCGTGTAGGTTGCCACCACCCGCGCCGTGATCGGCGTTCCGTCGCCCAGACGTTCGCGCACCGTGTCGCCGACGTGAGCGCCCGCCGCCAGCGCGGCATCCGTGCTCAACGCCACGGTGTTCTCGCCTGTCAGGGCACGGAAGGAGCCCGAGACGACGTGCGCGTCCATGGTCAAGGTTGTGGCAGCGGGGTCCACTCCCTGCGCCGCATACTGCTCGGATGTCGGATCGCCCAGCTGCTCGTAGCTGAGGACCACCTGGCTGCGCACCACCGGGTTGGCCTCGCGCACGCCCGGCGTGCCAGCAACGGAGTCGGCTGCGCCGCCTGAGAGGCCGGATGCTCCGCCCGTCACCATGAAATCGGCGGCGACCCCGGCGTGGGACTGGGCGGTGGCCTCCGCCGCGACGATCGACTGCGTTCCCAGTTGCACCAGACCCAGTGCGATGCCGAGAGCGATAGGAACTATCGCCGCCGCCAGTCGCCGAGAGTTGCTTCGGGCGTTCGTGGCCGCGAGGAAGGAGGATGACGACCGCGAGTGCCGCATCGGTGCGCCGACGACCGCCAGGGCGCCGCGCACCAGGCGCGGGCCGAGCAGGGCAACGGACACGATGAGAAACAGGGCCGCCGCAGCCGGTCCGGCGATGGCGAGCGTGCCGGGTACAAAGAGAGGAACGGTGGAGGCGAGCAAGCCGATTACTCCCAGGATGATCCCCGTGATGGTGCGGCCGGCTCCCAGCCGAGAGGGGGTGGTCGAGGCCTCGTGCAGCGCCTCGATCGGATTGATACGGGCCGGCCGCCGGGCAGCGACCACCGCCGCGAGCAGGGCTGCCGCGACAACGACCGCGATGGCGACAATCGCCGGAATCGGACTCAGGGTGAGGGCGAAGTCGGGAGGGATCACCCCTGCCTGCGCGAATCCGGCGCGCATCGCGGCCGCCAGAAAGTAGCCGGGAATGGCGCCGACAAGCGCAGCCGCGCCGGCGACAAGGAGCACCTCGCGCGCGATCAATTGAATGATCTGCACGGGCGTTGAGCCGATGGCGCGCATCAGCGCGAAGTCCCGCTTGCGGTTCTGAATCGACAGCGACAGCGTGCTTGCAACGACGAAGAGCGCTATCAAGATGGCTATGCCGGCAAAGGACGACCCGATTTGCACCAGGGTTGCTCGGGCGGCACCGGAATCGAGAAACTCAGCATTGCCTCGATCGTTGCCTGTATACGTCGCGACGCCGCTCACCTTTTCGCGGATGGCGCTCGCCAAATCATCCGGCGAGACACCGTCTCGCGCGAAGACACCGGCAACGGTGGGCGCGCCCCCGTGCGGTGCCAGAGCGGATGCCGCGGCATCCGTCAGAAAGACGTGCTCCGCCCGCGCGGGCTGGTCGCCCGAGGCAGCCGAGGCGACCCCGACCACCGTGTAGCGTGCGTCGATTCCGCCGTGCGCGAGAGTGATGGTGGCGCCGAGCTTCGTGCGTGAGGCGAGCTTCGTGTCGACGACCACCTCGTTCGCTGCGTGGGGAGCATGACCGCGACTGATCCGATAGGGGGTCAGTGCCGCGGAGCCCCATCCGTGGGCCTCGATCGGCGATGCGCCCCAGACCAGCGGAATCGTTGTGTCGGGGACGACTCGCGCAACATCCGGAAGCGTTCGAATCGTCGAGAGTGCATCGGCAGGCAGGGGTGCCCGTTCGACAAGCGGATATGACACGTGCTCGGGTGACTCGAAGGTCTGAGGCGCGCCGACAATCACATCGGCGCCGGCGTAGCGTTCAACGCTCACGCCACCGCGCGTGCCGGACTCGATCAGTACGCCGAGTCCGGTGACGAGCATCGTCGCGGCAAGCACTGCCACGAAAACCCCGGTCAGTGTGCCCTTGTGCTGGCGGATCTCCGCCCGAATCAGAGTGTTCACCATTCCCCCAAGCTGCTCATGCGATCGACGATCTGCTGGCTTGTTGCGCCGTCCTGATATCCGACGAATGCGCCGTCGGCCAGAAAGATGACGCGGTCGGCGTGTGATGCGACAACCGGATCGTGCGTCACCATGACGACGGTCTGGTTCAACTCGCGGGTCATCTGCGCGAGCAGGTCGAGCACCTGGCGGCTCGTTCGCGAGTCCAGTGCGCCGGTCGGCTCGTCGGCGAAGACGGCATCCGGTCGCGTGATCAATGCGCGCGCGATGGCCACCCGCTGTTGCTGGCCGCCCGAGAGCTCAGCGGGGCGCCGCTCTCGCAGCTCGCTCAGACCGACCGAGCGGATGATGTGCTCGAGCCAGGCGTTCTCAACCCTGCTGCCGGCCAGAATGAGCGGCAGTGTGATGTTCTGCTCGATTGTCAGCGCGGGCAGCAGGTTGTACGCCTGAAACACGAATCCGACGTGCTTGCGCCGGAATGTGGCGAGTTTGTTCGCTCTCATGCGCGAAATGTCGGTGTCGCCGATCCGGACGGAGCCGCTCGACGGGGTGTCGAGCCCGGCCGCCGTGTGCAGGAAGGTGCTCTTTCCGGAGCCGGACGGCCCCATGATGGCGGTGAAGGAGCCGCGCGCCAGAGTGAGATCGATGCCGCGCAGTGCCATGACCGCAGAGACGCCCGTTCCGTACTTCTTGACCACAGCTTCGAGGCGCAACGCCTGGCCCGTGGGGGGTGCCGTTGCTGCGGATGCCCGCAGCGTGGAATTCCGTGCCGTGAATGCCTGAATGCTCATGTCACCGACGTTACGGATGCGCGCTCGCCGCGACGATCCTGCCTGCCACCGTCTTGATGGTGTACCTGGCTCTACCGCGTTGCGGTGCCCACTACGGCAGACTGAACGGATGAGCCGCGACCGACTTCGACGATGGTGGCGCGCCCTGCGCTATCTCGTGGTCGAACTCGGGGTCGGCCTCGTCTCGCTCGCCTACGTAATAGCCGGTCTCGTCATGGTGCCGTTGCTGGTTTTCAGCGGCGGATGGCTCATTGTGCCGCTGATAGTTCGACCATTGCGGTGGTGGGCCATCCGTGCACGTACGCGCAGCGAGCGCTACTCCGGGCGGATCGTGGAGTCGGCTTACGGCCCGATTCCCGCGTCCCCAACGTACGCCGAGAGCCTGCGGCTCGCATTCTCGCGATCGACGGCTCGAGACCTGCTCTGGCTCATCGGGCACGGCGTGATAATGCCCCTCGTCAGCCTCTTCACCATCGCCCTGCCGCTCGCCGCCGTCAACGCGTTGGTCGTGCCCGCGTATTGGTACCTGGCGCCTGCCGATGACCCCATTTCCAGCCCGTTCCCCGTGGCGTCATGGGGCGCCGCCGCCTGGACACCTCTCGTCGCCGTCGGCTACGCGCTTGTCTCCTGGTGGCTGGTTCCCGGCGTCGCATTTGTGCTGCGGTGGGCGCAGGCAAGCATCCTCACCCCCGGCCGCAACGAGAAACTGGTCGATCGCGTCACGGCACTGACGGCCAGTCGGGCGGCGGCGCTCGACGCGCACTCGGCCGAGCTGCGGCGCATCGAACGTGACTTGCACGACGGGGCGCAGAACCGTCTGGTCAGCGTCGTCATGATGCTCGGAATCGCGGAACGGTCGCTCGAGACGAACCCGGCGGAGGCGCTGCCGCAGCTTCGTCGCGCGCAGGATGCGGCACTGGATGCGCTTGCCGGGCTGCGCACCACCGTTCACGACATCTACCCGCCCATCCTCGACGAGCTCGGGCTGGAGGGCGCCCTCTCCGCGGTGGCCGGCCGGTCGGCCGTGCCGCTTTCCCTCGAGGTGTCGGGCTTGCACCGGGTGCCGACGGCCGTGGAGTCCGCGACGTACTTCATTGTCGCGGAGGCGGTGACGAACATCAATAAATACAGTGGTGCGACGCGAGCGACGGTTTCCGTCGTCTCTGACACGTCCGCCGCGATCGAGCGACTGCTGATAGTCATCGAGGACAACGGAGGCGGCGGCGCCGTGGAGCGCGTGGGCGGCGGCATTGCGGGCATCCGGCGCCGCATCGAGGCCTTCGAGGGAACGCTTGAGCTGACCAGCCCGGTCGGTGGGCCGACGAGAATGAAGGTGGAACTGCCATGCGGGTGGTGATAGCGGAAGACGATGCGTTGCTGCGCGAGGGGCTTGCCCTGCTGCTGCGCAGCGAGGGATTCGATGTGGTGGCGGCTGTCGACAATGCCGACGACTTTCTGGCGCTGCTCGACGACACGGATGCCGCGGTGCTCGACGTGCGCATGCCCCCGACGTTCACGAACGAGGGGCTGAAGGCTGCGGTAGAGGCGCGTCTGCGTCGCCCGGGATTTCCGGTGCTGGTGCTCTCCGCGTACGTCGAAGATCGCTACGCGTCACAGCTGCTGGCCGAAGGGGTCGGGGGCCTCGGCTATCTGCTCAAGGAGCGCGTCGGCAAGGTCGCCGAGTTCATCGACGCCCTGCACCGGGTCGCCGATGGGGGCACCGTGATGGACCCCGAGGTGATCTCACAGCTGCTGAGCAGGCGTCGAGCGGATGACCCGATCCAGTCGCTCACTCCACGCGAACGTGTGGTGCTGGGGCTCATGGCGGAGGGCCTCGACAACGGCACCATCGCGGCGCGGCTCGTCGTCAGCGAGACGGCGGTGAGCAAGCACATCGGCAATATCTTTGCGAAACTCGGACTCTCGAACAGCGATCACGGCCATCGCCGTGTTCTCGCGGTGCTGGCGTACCTGAGAAGCTGAGTGCGGGCGTCCGCCTGCTGCGGCGCCCTATCCGAGCAGCAGGGTGCTGAGCTGATCGGCGGAGTACACGGTGGCGATGGCTCCTGTCGCCTCGGCGGGGGAGCCGTAGCCCCACTCGACGAGAATCGTCGGCACACCGTGCTCGCCGGCACCCAGAACGTCGTGCAGGCGGTCGCCCACCATGACGGTCTGCTCGAGGTCGATGCCCTGTTCGGTGAGCCGACGCAGGGCCTCGGCCACGACATCCGCCTTGCTGCTGCGCACCTCGTCGTCGCTGGCTCCGGTGATGACGGTGAAGTATTCGCTGAGGCCGAAGTGGTCGAGAATGAGGCGCGCGCGGGTCTCGGGCTTGCTCGTGGCGATGGCGAGGGGAATGCCCGCGTCGTGCAAACGCTTCAGCACACCCTTCACTCCGGGAAATACGGCGTTGTTGTTGATGTCGCTGGAGGTCTCGCTTGCGACAGAACGGTAGACATCCGCGGCCTGCAGCACCTCGTCGGGGTTCATGCCTGCGAAGATGCGGAACGAATCGAGAAGCGGCGGGCCGACGTAGTTGAGCAGTTCCTGCTCGTCGGGAACGGGGCGACCGAGACGCGTGAAGGTCTCGGCGAGGGATGCGGTGATGCCGGGTGCGGAGTCCGTAAGCGTGCCGTCGAGGTCGAAGAGCACGCACGTCCAGGTTCGGGTAAGCGTTGCAGTGGGGGTAGTCATAACCTTTCTATCTTACGGAATCTGCCTGTGGCGCGTCTGTACCGCGGTCGAGGGGCGGCCGCTCAGCGCCCGCTCAGCGGGCGGGAAGGGCGCTGAGTGATTCGGAGCGAAGCCGCATGAGGTCGGCGTAGGTGCCGTCGCGCTCAGCCCAGCGCAGCCGATTGGCCGCCTTCACCACTACCTCGTTTGGGGTCGGGTTCTCGGTGATGAGCGAGATGACCTCGTCGAGATAGTCGTCGAGCGGCAGCGCGGCGGGGTTGAGCTTCTCCTGGCCGGCATTGGCGACGGCCGGCGGAATGAGCTCGGTGACCTCGACGCCGGTACCGGCGAGCTGCGCCCGAAGCGACTCGGTGTATGCGTGCACGCCCGCCTTGGATGCGCCGTAGCTGGGCATCAGCGGGAACGGGAGGAAGCCGATACCGGAGCTGACCGTAATCATATGGCCACCACCGCGGTTGATCAGGTGCGAGGTGAATGCGTCAATCACGCGGATGGTGCCGAGGAGATTGACGGTGATAGTGGTTTCCGCCTGGGCGAGGTGTGCGGGGTCGCGGAGATCCTCGATGAGCATCACGCCCGACATCGTCACCACGACGTCGAGCTCGGGGTGGTTGGTGAGCACCTCGTCGCGGGCACGGATGACCGAGTGCGGGTCGGCGACATCAATCTCGACCGTCTCGAGATCCTTCACCTTGTTCGTGTTGCGCCCTCCGACAATGACGGTGCTGCCCGCCGCAACGAAGCGTCGCGCCAACCCATTGCCGATGCCGGAGGTGCCTCCGACGATCAGAACGGTGCGATTGGTGATGTCCATGGTCTGACTTCTCTCTATCTGATGACCGGTACATCCGATGACCGGTACATCAGAATGATCGCGCCGAAGGGCCGCAGTCAGGAAGGCCCCTGCTGTTCCGGGGAGCGACAGGGCCCCCTCTCGGGCCCCCTCGATCGCCGCGTCAGGGATAGCGTGAACCCTATGGATGATGCTGGTCAGGCGAATCGACTCGGCGAGTACCTGCGTGCCCGGCGAGCCCTGGTCGCACCGGAACGCTTCGGCATCCCGGCTGGCTCGCACCGTCGCGTGGCGGGGCTGCGACGCGAAGAGGTCGCACTCCTCGCGGGCATCAGCGCCGACTATTACCTCAGGCTCGAACGCGGCCGTGACCACAATCCGTCCGCGCAGGTGCTGGAGTCCCTCGCTCGCGTTCTGCAGCTCGACGAGGTCGAGGCCGAATACCTGGTGGCCCTTGGCGCTTCCCGCCCGCGAGCACAACGGCAGGTGCGCACCGAGCGGGTGCCCGACCGCTTGCATCAGCTTCTGATCGCCCTTGATGTGCCTGCCTTCATCGAGGGACGGTACTTCGATGTGCTCGCCTCCAACCCTCTCGCCGTGGCGTTTTCGCCTCGTCTCACGCCCGGGCAGAACCGGCTGCGGTCTCTTCTGCTGGATGCGGAAGAACGCGAGTTCCACGAAAACTGGAGCGCCGCCGTGACCGAGTTCGTGGCACTGTTTCGGCGCACCGTTGGCGACGACCTCGCCGACCCGCGCGCGGTCGAACTCGTCGGAGAACTCTCACTTGCCAGCGCACGTTTCCGCACCCTGTGGGCGCGGCACGACGTTCGCCAGCTCCAGGGTGGCACCACGACCGTCAACCATCCCACGGTCGGCGCTCTGAGCCTCCACCGGGAAAAGCTTCCCGTCGACGGCCTCGTTCTCGTCATCTACTACCCGGATGCGCACAGTGACAGCGCAGAAAAGCTCCGTCTGCTCGGGTCACTGGCAACCGTGGCGGTCGAAAACACGGGCTCCAGCGCGCTGCGGGCGCACGAGAGCAGCCCAGACGAGAGCTGAGGGCTCGGCGACAACGGGGCCGTCACACGGCCAGCATCGGGCCGTTTTAGATCGGATCGGATCTTCGCTGTCGCTGTCGCTGTCGTCGCCGTGCGGCGAGCCGTCAGAACAGCCGCATGTGGGCGTCGTCGAGGCCACGCATCGCGTCGTAATCGAGAACGAGACACCGGATGCCGCGATCCTCGGCCAGCGTGCGCGCCTGCGGTTTGATCTCCTGGGCGGCGAAGATGCCGGTGACGGGCGCGAGGTGCGGGTCGCGGTTCATGAGTTCGAGGTAGCGAGTGAGCTGCTCCACGCCGTCGATGTCGCCGCGGCGCTTGAGCTCGACCGCGATGGCCGCGCCGTTCTGATCGCGGGCGAGGATGTCCACGGGCCCGATCGCCGTCATGTATTCGCGGCGCACCAGCGTGTGCCCCTCACCGAGCAGCTCGATCTGTTCGGCCAGCAGCTTCTGCAGGTGTGCCTCCACGCCGTCCTTCTGCAGCCCGGGGTCGATGCCGAGCTCGTGGCTCGAGTCGTGCAGAATCTCGTGGATCGACACGATGAGTTTGTCGTCGGTCTTCTTCTGGGTGACCGTCCAGAGCTGGGTGATGCCGGCATCCGCCTGCACCTCGTCGGGTTCGCTGACGCTGAGCGTGCAGGGCGGGCTCATCCAGTTGAGCGGTTTGTACGAGCCGCCGTCGGAGTGCACGAGCAGGCTGCCGTCGGCCTTCACCATGAGCAGGCGCGTGGCGAGCGGCAGATGCGCGCTCAGCCGGCCCGCGTAATCCACGGAACACTGGGCAATGACGAGACGCACCCGACCACTGTACCCGCGAAGCGCTGCCCGCTCGGCAACAGCTCGACAAAGGCTCTCTGACAGGGATCGACTCCAACCCTTCGCTGAGACGACTCAGCCGAGCAGGTCGCGATATTGTGGTCGGCACTTCATCGCGTGGATGACTTCTTCGGTGCGACGTGCGACCAGCCGTCCAGAGCGGCACGGATCGCCTCTGACCGGTTCAGGCCTTCACGCTTAGCTCGAGCCATGAGCGCGGCGAGCTCGCCCTCCGTCAGGCGGACCGGAATTACTTGAGCGGCCGTTGCACCTCGCGGAACGCGACCCCAGCGCGCACGCAGAGTGTCGACGTCATAGCCAGCCTCGGCCTCAGCGACCCACTCGTCAACCTGTGACTCGTCAATCTCGCGACCCTGGATGATGCGCTTCATAAAACTCATCGTAATACGAAAGGCGCGTCTTCGCTAGGTGAAACAGATTTAAGAGCGGCTCATCCAGTTGAGCGACTTGTGTGAGTCGTCGCCGCAGTGGGGTCAGGGGGCGGTGGGCTTCTGGCGGGAGGCCTCGCGGGTGGCGGGCGCGGCGAGACCCGAGAGCACCAGCAGCACCAGGATCACGAACAGGGCGTTCAGGATGCCGAAGGTCTGGCCGAGGAAGCCGATGAGCGGCGGGCCCACCAGGAACGCGCAGTAGCCGATCATCGCCACGGCGCTCACCCGCGCCGCGGCCCGCTTAGTGTCGTCTGCCGCGGCGGACATGCCGACGGGGAAGCCCAGCGACGCGCCCATTCCCCACAGGATCGTGCCGACCACGACGATCCAGGTGCTGCCCCCGAGAATGAACAGCAGCAGTCCGATCACGCCCAGCACGGCCGTCGCGCGAATGACAGCAACCCGCCCGAATCGGTCGATGAACGGCCCGCCGACCACGCGACCGACCGTCATGGCCGCCACGAAAATGCCGAGGAAGACCGCGCCCGTCGCGTTGTCTTGGTGGTGTCCATCGACGGTCGCCAGCGCGATCCAGTCGTTGGCCGAGCCCTCGGCGAACGCCATGCCGAGCATCACGATGCCGATCAGGATGAGGCGCATGTCGGCCCACACCGACAGGCTGTCCTTCAGGCGGGCGCGCCAGTCGGGCTTCGGCTGATCCGCGGATGCCCCGCCCGGTTCCTCGTCGCCGAGCTCCTCGCGCAGCGGCACGTATCTCACCACGATCACAACCGTGACGGCCACCACTACCGCCGTACCGATCAGGTGCCAGGACACCGGAATGGCGAGCGCCGCAGCCCCGGCGCCGATACCCGCACCGGCAACGGTGCCGATGCTGAAGCAGGCGTGCATGAGCGGCATGATCGTTTTGCCGATCGCCTTCTCGGCGGCTGCCGCTTCGACATTCATCATCACGTCGCAGGCACCGTTGCCGAAGCCGAGCAGCGCGAGACCGACACCGACCAGTGGAATCGACGGCAGCACGGCAGCACCGATACCGACGAGAACGAGACCGACGGCCACCACAAGGATCGCGAGCATCATGCCGCGCCTGGCGCCGACGCGGGCGAGTGTCGGGGCGGCAGCCACGAGCCCGAGAACCGAGCCGACCGAGAGGCACAGAAGCAGCAGCCCAACCCCGGACGTACTCAGCTGCAGGTCGTCCCGCACGGCCGGAATTCGGGCCACCCAGGAGGCCAGGCAGACTCCGCTGAGAACGAAGACGACGAAGATCGCGTTGCGCCACGAATGCAGTTCGGCGCGGGAGAGGGCGTCAACCGGCCTCGGGGTGGTGTGCTGCATGGTGAATCCAGTGTTCGAAGAGGAAGCGAGACGGCGGCGTGCGGACATCGAATCGATTCGATACGACTCGACTAAGCTATCCAAGAGCAACTGGCTGGTCAAGCGCGAAGGGCCGCAGACTGCTGACTCGGCCGTCACCTGGTTGCCGTTCTTTGACACTTCGACGCAGGGGCCGGCAGGAGGGACGCATCCGATGGACGCACAGCGACCGACACTCGCCGATGTTGCGCGGCTGGCCGGCGTCTCCGCCTCCACGGCATCGCTGGCGTTCAGCGGCACCGGCCCGGTCTCCGAAGCCACGCGGGCCCGCGTGCACGCGGCTGCCGACGAACTGCGCTATGCGGGGCCGGATCCGCGGGCGCGCTCCCTGCGCCGCGGCCGCTCGGGCATCGTCGGTGTGGTGATCGAAGAGCGCGTGCGCGACGCCTTTCGCGACCCGATCAAGATTGCAATTCTCGACGGACTCTCCGAGCAGCTCGGCGAGATGGATGCCGGTCTGCTGTTGCTGACAGACGAGGGCGACGGGGGCGTGGGCATGCGTGACGCGTCGATGGATGCGGTGGTGCTGATCGGCTGCAGCCCCCGTCTCGAAGACTCCATCGCCACGTTGCGCCAGCGGGGGATTCCGCTGGTCGCCATCGAGGGCAACCCCTCCGAGGGGGTACTCACGATTTCGCTCGACAATCGCGAGGCGACGAGGCGGGTGGCCGAGCACCTTCGTGAACTCGGGCACGAACGCGTTGCCGTGGTGACGTTGCCCCTGGACCGGGAGCGCACCCGTGGATCGCTCAGCCTCGAGCGCGAGCGCGCGAGCACGGCGGACACCACTCTGGGCCGCCTGGCCGGCGCGCGCGATGTCTACCCCTCGATCGGCGGCCTCGTTGCCGCGGGCAGTTCCGTTCAGGAGGGCACGCTCGCCGCGACGGCGCTGCTTGATGTTCCTCTCGCAGAACGCCCGACGGCGATCATCGCGCAGAGCGACCTGCTGGCGGCCGGCGTGATTCGGGCCGCGGAGGAACTCGGCATCGAGGTGCCGAACGAACTCAGCGTCGTCGGCTTCGATGGTGCGCGGGTCGAGGGTCTGTGGCCGTACGACCTGACCACGATGGTGCAGCCGGCGGTCGAGAAGGGGCGCGCCTCGGGGCGCGTGATTCGGGAAATGCTCGCGGGCGGGCATCCGGAGCCCGTGGCGTTCACGAGTACATTCCACCTCGGGAATACAACGGCGCCGCCCCGTTCCGCTGGTTGAGGAGCGACGAAGGAGCGTCTCGAAATCTGCGTGGTCCGGTCAGCGGCGGGCGCCGGCGACCATCCAGCGTGAGCCGCGTGAGCGCAGCCCGAGGGTCACGGCGCGCGCTCCGATGTAGCCGAGGGCGAAGGCCGCCGTCAGCCAGGCCAGGCCGATCACCCCGCCCGGCGACCACACGGCAACGGCGATGGCGAGCGGCACGAACACGGCGACGTTCAGCACGCCCGTCCACGCCAGATAGCGCGCATCTCCCGCGCCGATCAGCACGCCGTCGAGCACGAACACGTAGCCGCCCAAGGGCACACCGATGCCCACAATCACCAGCGCTATCGGCAGCAGGGCCACGACGCTCGGGTCGTTCGTGAACGCTCGCGCCGCGACGGGGCTCAGCGCTACCGTCACCAGACCGAGGGTGAGCCCGGCGAGCACACCCCACTGCAGGCAGCGCCTCAGCACGGCCCGCACCTCATCGAGTCGGGATGCGCCCAGCGCGCGCCCGATCAGCGCCTGCGCGGCGATAGCGAGTGCATCCAGGGCGAAGGCCAGCGTGCCGAACACCGTCATCGCCACCTGGAATGCGGCGAGCTCCGGGGATCCGAGTCGGGTGGCGACCGCGACGGCAAGCACCATGGCCGCGCGCAGGCTGGCGGTGCGCACGAACAGCCATCCGCCGGATCCGGCCGTATGCAACAGGCCCGCTCGATGCGGAAGCAGTGAGGCTCCCGCGCGACGAGTGTGTCGTATGACGACAGCGGCATATACCGCCACCATGCCCCACTGCGCTACCACGGTGCCGACGGCTGAGCCGACGATGCCCAGGCCGAGTCCGTAGATGAACACGAAGTTCAGGGCCACGTTGGCGGCGAAGCCGACACCCGCAACGAGCAGCGGCGTGCGTGTGTCTTGTAGACCGCGCAGCAGGCCGGTCGCGGCGAAGACGATGAGCATGGCGGGCAGTCCGAGCATCGAGACCGTCAGATACGCGGATGCCGCCACCGCGACATCCGGTGCCGCCCCGAACGCGGCCACCAGCGCCGGGGCGCTCACCCAGCCCGCGACCGCCAGCACCAGTCCAAGGCCGAGTGCCAGCCAGGTGCTCGAGACGCCGGCCGAGACGGCGGAGCGTGTGTCGCCGGCACCGAGCAGCCGCGCGACGGTCGGCGTGGTGCTGTACGCGAGAAAGATCATCAGGCCGATGATGGTCTGCAACACCGCGCTCGCGATGCCGAGGCCGGCCAGAGGGACGGCGCCGAGATGCCCGATCATGGCCGAGTCGGCGAGCAGGAACAACGGCTCGGCGACGAGGGCGCCGAGCGCGGGCACGGCAAGACGCAGGATCTCGCGATCCACGGGTTGGCGGCGAAGAACATTGATGGGTTCGAGCGTAACGCGGTGATCCAAACAAGACGCTGCACCGGACTCTTGACGCTAGACCGGAAGAATCCAGAAAATACTCCGGTCTTGCTCAAAAGATCCGGTCCAGCGTGAAGTGGTGGAGAGGGGGTGATTCGGCTCAGCTCAACATATATTTCGAAAGTTTCACAAATTTGTGAAAACAGGCGTAGCATCCGATTCATGAACACAGTGATTGAGGCCGTCGGCCTCGAGAAACGATTCGGTCGCGTGCGTGCGCTCGACGGCCTCGACCTCTCGGTGGCCGAGGGGGAGGTGCACGGTTTTCTCGGCCCGAATGGCGCGGGAAAGTCCACGACGATTCGTGTGCTGCTGGGCCTGGCGCGGTCGAATGGCGGTCGCGCTACCGTCTTCGGCCGAGACCCGTTCACGGATGCCGTCGAGCTACACCGACGCATGGGTTACGTGCCCGGCGACGTGAGCCTCTGGCCCAACCTCTCCGGTGGCGAGGCCATCGACCTGCTCAGCCGCC
The DNA here is from genome assembly GCF_001424905.1 of Leifsonia sp. Root112D2. NCBI lineage: Bacteria > Bacillati > Actinomycetota > Actinomycetes > Micrococcales > Microbacteriaceae > Leifsonia > Leifsonia sp. Root112D2. The sequence continues at coordinate 916,665 of NZ_LMCU01000001.1, read as the reverse complement.
TGCGCGGCGGCACGGCCGACAAGAAGGGCTACGCCGCGCGCAAGACGCGTCTCGTCGAGGTCTTTCAGTTCGACCCGAGCAAGAAGGGTCGCTCCTATTCCAAGGGCAACCGCCAGAAGGTGGCGCTGATCGCAGCCTTCGCCACGCGCGCCGATCTGCTCATTCTCGATGAGCCGACGAGCGGCCTCGACCCCATCATGGAGGAGGTCTTCAACCAGGAGATCCGGCGCGCATCCGCCGAGGGCTCCACCGTGTTGCTTTCCAGCCACATCCTCTCGGAGGTGGAGCAGCTCTGCGACCGAGTGAGCATCATCCGCGCCGGCAAGACGGTCGAATCGGGCACGCTCGCCGAACTGCGGCACCTCACCCGCACCGAGATCTCCTTCGCCGCCGACGGCACAACGGATGCGACCCTCGCGCGCATTCCCGACAGTCACGACCTGAAGACGGCCAACTCTCGTGTGCGCTTCACGGCAGACAGCGACAGGCTCTCCGGGGTGCTGAGGGCGTTGGCCGAACTCGACGTGAAGAGTCTTACGGTCTCGCCGCCCTCGCTCGAGGAGCTCTTTCTGCGTCACTATGGCGACGAGCTCAGCAGTGACGAGCTCGTCGAGTCGGAGCAGTCGGGGCGGTCGGAGCAGTCGGAGCGGTCGGGGCGGTCGGAGCACTCCGCGCAGCCGGCCGTGCGTCAGCGCCAGGGGGCGTCGCGGCGATGAACACCTTCGGCGTGCTGCTCATGCAGCGCCTGCGTCGCGACCGCTGGCAGCTGATCATCTGGATCGCCTGCATCGCCCTGCTCGCGTTCGTCGCGACCACCTCAGTCGGCTCCACGTATGGGAGCGGGGCGAGTCGCGCGTCCGTGCTCAAGCTCGCGGTTTCCAATCCCGCGATTCTGATGTTGCGCGGGTTGCCCCAGGGCAGCAGCCTCGCGGCCGTCACCTACTTTGAGATCTTCACCTTTCTGGCACTGCTCGCCGGTCTCATGAGCACCTTCCTCGCGGTGCGTCACACGCGTGCCGAGGAGGAGTCGGGCCGCGCCGAACTCATCGCTTCGACCCCGGCCGCGCGCCTGACGCCGACCGTTGCAACTCTCGTGCACGGCGTGCTGGCCAACCTGGTGATCGGCATCGTTGTTGTCGTCGGGTTCTCCTCCTCGAAGCTGCCCGTGGACGGCTCGATCCTGGCCGGCGCGGCCGTCGCCGCCACCGGCATCGTCTTCGTGGGCGTGGGTCTCCTGACCTCGCAACTCATGGTTACCTCGCGCGGTGCGAACGGCGTGGCCGCCGCAGCGGTGGTGCTCGCCTATGTACTGCGCGGCATCGGCGATGCGGCGGGAACCCCGACGGCCGACGGCGTGCACATGACCGCGGCGTGGCCGAGCTGGCTCTCGCCCATCGGCTGGGGCGAACAGGCCAGCGTCTACGACAGCAACCTGTGGTGGCCGCTGCTGCTCAGCCTGGCCTTCACCGCGCTGCTCGTCGGCATCGTCTTCGCGCTGCAATCGCGACGGGACAGCGGGGCCAGCCTGGTGCCGCAGCGTGCCGGTCGAGCGGATGCTCGCGCAACGCTCTCGGGTTCCCTCGGCCTCGCCTGGCGCCTGCAGTGGCCCACCATCGTGGGCTGGGCGATCGGCGGCGCGCTCTCGGGCCTGCTCGCGGGCTCGCTGGGCAGCCTCGTCTCCAAGGTCGCCGCCGATGCGAATCTGAACGCGGTGGAGCAGGGCCTGAAGACGATGGGATCCGGCGGCTCCGGCTCGCTCGACGCCCTCTTCGTCAGCGCCATCTTCTCCCTCATCGGGGTGCTGGCGGCTGCCTGCGCGACGCAGGTGATCATCCGGATGCGACAGGAGGAGGCCGCAGGAACGGCCGAGGTGCTGCTCGCCACACCGTTGGCACGCATCCGGTGGCTGCTCGACTATCTGCTGGTGGGGGTGGTTGCCGTGGTGATAGTGCTCACGGTCGCGGCGGTCGCGGCGGTCGCGTCGGCGCTCAGCGCCCCCGGAGGTGACGCGGTGGGAGGATCGTTCAGGGCCGCTGTCGCCCAACTGCCCGCGGCATTCATCTACCTCGGCGTGCTCGCCCTGGTGTTCGTGCTGCTGCCGTCGTGGACGATTCCGCTTGCGTGGTCGCTGCTCGGCCTCGGAGCCTTCTTCGGGCTCTTCGCCGGTTTCATCGGCCTGCCCGACTGGGCGCGTGACCTCTCGCCGTTCGCCCACACGCCGGTGACGGTCGGCCCGTCGCAGGACTGGAGCGGCGGCATCTGGATGCTGGCCATCGCCGTCGTCGCGGCGACCGTGGCCGGCCTGCTCATCCGTCGTCGAGACGTCGTGACGACGTGACCCCGGCCCCACCCCGCCCGACACCTGAAAGACTGACCCCATGCCCCGAGACGACCAGGCACTCAGCGACATGATCGAGCAGTCCGCCGCCATCCTCACCGCGGCGGGAATGCCTCGGATGCCCTCGCGAGTGCTCATGGCGCTCACCGTCGCCGACGGCGGTGGCATGACGGCCGTCGAGCTGGCCGAGCGACTCGGCGTGAGCGCCGCCGCGATCTCCGGAGCGGTGCGCTACCTGCAGGGAATCGGTATCGTGCGGCGTCTGGCCAGGGCCGGCAGCCGACGCGACAGCTATGAGACTCCCGAGAACATGTGGTCGTCGACCATTGCCCAGGAGCAGCCCGTCTACCGGGCGCTTGCGGCGCAAGGGGAAGCGGCGCTCGTCGCGATAGACGAGCCGGAGTCGGAGGCATCCAGGCGCCTGGAAGAGATGGTGGGTTTCTACCGTTTTCTGGACAGGCGCATGCCCGAACTCATGGCCGAGTGGGAGGCGCAGCGATAGTCCCCTGCCCATATAGCCATATCGGTGGCTATGCTTGTATGTATGAAGACGACGCTGAATCTGCCTGACGCTCTCTTCGCAGCGGCCAAGCAGGGTGCCGCAGCCGAGGGGGTCACGATGACGAGCTTCGTGGAGTCGGCGCTACGGGCGCGGATCGCGGCATCCGGCCAGAGCTCTGAAGCCTCCGTTCGTCTGCCGACGTGGCGTGGCGGCAGCGCCGACGGCTACCTCATCGACGTCACCGACAAAGACGCCGTCTGGGCCGTGCTGGACGAGCGCTCGTGATTCTGGCCGACGTCAACGTGCTGGTCTACGCCTTCGATGCGGATGCCGCGCAGCACGCCTCGTACGCGGCCTGGCTCGAACGTGCTCTCGCCGGCCCCGAAGACTTCGCCCTGCTCGACACGGTGCTTTCCGGCTTCGTGCGCATCGTGACGCATCCGAAGATCATGCCCAGGCCGGCCCCGACGGGGCAGGCGGTCGAGTTCGTGAACGCGCTGATCGGTGCGCCGAGCGCGCGCTGGCTGCCGGCATCCGGGGCGCTGTGGGGTACATTCGCGCAGCTTGCCGCCGATGACCCCGCGCTCAAGGCCAATCTGGTTCCGGATGCCTACCTCGCATCCGCCGCCATCGCACACGGCGCCCGATTCGCGACCGCCGACCGCGGTTTCGCCCGCTACCCCGGTCTGAACTGGTTCGACCCCGCCGTCTCTGCGGGCTACGTCAGCAGGAAACGGGCAGGCACGAAACAGACAGGCACAAAACAATAGGCTGGGGGGATGACTGACAAGGCGCTCGCATCCGGCATCGATACCGCAGAACTCGACGAGGGCATCCGGCCCCAGGACGACCTCTTTCGCCACGTGAACGGGCGCTGGATCGATCGCACCGAGATTCCCGGCGACAAGGCACGCTACGGCTCGTTCACGGTGCTCGCCGAGGAGGCCGAGAAGGCCGTGCGCGACATCATCGTCGAGGCGCAGACCGCGGCGGAGGGCACCGAGGAGCGCACCTTCGGCGATCTCTATTCGAGCTTCATCGACACGGATCGGGTCGAGGCTCGCGGCACCGAGCCCATTGCGACCGAATTGGCCGCGGCTGCCGCCGTCGACTCCATCCCCAGCCTGCTCGAGACTGTCGGTCGCCTCGAGCGCGGCGGGCTCTCCGGCTTCTACCAGCTCTTCGTCGACAACGACCCGGGCAACCCCGAGCGCTACCTCGTCTTCGTGGAGCAGTCGGGCATCTCGCTGCCCGATGAGAGCTACTACCGCGAAGAGAAGTTCGCCAGCGTGCGCGAGGCCTACCTCGGCCACATCGAGCGCATGTTCGAGCTCGCTGGGCTCGCGGATGCCGCCTCCCGCGCTCGCCGCGTCTTCGAGCTCGAGACCGCCATCGCCGCCGTGCACTGGGACAATGTGCGCTGCCGCGACAGCGAGGCCACCTACAACCTGCGCACCTGGGCCGACGCTGCCGCGCTCGCCGCAGGCGTCGACCTGAACACCTGGCGCACCGCGCTCGGCGCTCCGGCCGCGTCGCTCGACGAGATCGTGCTGCGCCAGCCGAGCTTCACCGAGGGCCTCGCCGCCCTGCTCACCGACGACCGTCTCGACGCCTGGAAGGACTGGCTCGCCTGGCAGGTCATCCACGGCTTTGCTCCTTACCTGCCGCAGGCCTTCGTGGAGGAGAACTTCGACTTCTACGGTCGCACCCTCTCCGGCACCCCCGAGATGCGTGCCCGCTGGAAGCGCGGCGTCTCTCTCGTCGAGGGTGCAATGGGCGAGGCCGTCGGCCGCACCTACGTCGACCGGCACTTCCCGCCCGCGGCGAAGACGAGCATGGATGTGCTGGTAGGCAACCTGATCGAGGCGTATCGGCGCAGCATCCGGGGCCTGGAATGGATGGGCGAGGAGACTCGGCAGCGCGCCATCGACAAGCTCGAGAAGTTCACGCCCAAGATCGGTTTTCCGGTGAAGTGGCGCGACTACTCGGCGCTGTCGATCGACGCCGGCGATCTGATCGCCAATGTGCGCGCAACCAGCGCGTTCGAGTTCGACCGCGAGCTGGGCAAGATCGGCAAGAGCCTGGACCGCGACGAGTGGTTCATGACCCCGCAGACCATCAACGCCTATTACAACCCGGGTTTCAACGAGATCGTGTTCCCCGCGGCGATTCTGCAGCATCCCTTCTTCGATCCGGAGCGCGACGACGCCGCCAACTACGGAGCCATCGGCGCGGTGATAGGCCACGAGATCGGGCACGGCTTCGACGACCAGGGTTCCAAGTACGACGGCGACGGGCGGCTCATCGACTGGTGGACCGCGGATGATCGTGCCGCCTTCGAGAAGCGCACCGCCTCGCTCATCGCGCAGTACGACGCGCTCGCCCCGCGGCAGGTTCCCGACAGCCACGTGAACGGTGCGCTCACGATCGGCGAGAACATCGGCGACCTGGGCGGGCTGTCGATCGCGTGGCAGGCCTACCTGATCTCGCTGGACGGGGCAGAGTCACCGGTGATCGACGGCATGACGGGTGCCGAGCGCTTCTTCCTCTCCTGGGCGCAGGCCTGGCAGCTGAAGGGGCGCGACGAGGAGGTCATTCGCCTGCTCGCGATCGACCCGCATTCGCCCAACGAGTTCCGCTGCAACCAGATCGTGCGCAACATCGACGACTTTTACGAGACGTTCGCTGTGACCGAGACGGATGCCCTCTGGCTCGACCCCGCGGAGCGCGTCACCATCTGGTAAAGCGGGTTTCGAGACGCCGCCTCGTTCCTCGACGGCTCCTCAACCAGCGTTGGTTGAGGAGCGAGGAACGAGCGTCTCGAAACCACCGCGCGCGACGCGCCGATGAACGCGACATCGCTGGCATGATTGGCTAGCATCGACTGTGTCGAGATGCCGCCCGAACGGCAGCGACACTGAGGTATCTGGGGGGATACGCATCCGAAATCGGATTGAAGGATTACTCCCCGTCGTGACCATCCCCACCCAGGCATCCGAACGCCGCACGCGTCGCGGCGCCCGGCGCGGGCGGCACCGGGGGGTCGACAGCAACGACAACTTCTCGCGTGGCTTCGGGGCTCTCGCGCACCTTGCCCTCAACGGCGTGCAGGTGTCAGCGCGGGCCACCGATCTCGCCACCGGCACGGTGCTGCTCTCGATCGACGACCACATCATCATGCCCACGGCCAGCATCGGCAAGGTGTTGCTGCTCGTCGAGGTGGCCGCGCGCATGCAGCAGGAGCCGGCGTATGGGCTCGCCCTGCTCGACCGCGCCAGAGAAGACGCGGTCGGCGACGCCGGAATCTGGCAGCATCTGCAGGCGCCCTCACTGCCCGTGGCCGATCTGGCCGCCCTCGTCGGTGCCACCAGCGACAACCTGGCCACCAATGTGCTGCTGCGTCGCGTCGGCCTCGACTCGGTCGCGGCGCGCACCCAGTCGCTGGGGCTCACGCGCACCGCGCTGCTCGACCTGGTGCGCGACCATCGCGGGCCGGATGATGCCCCACAGCTTTCCGTCGGAAGCTCCAACGAGCTCACGTGGCTGTTCAGCGCTCTCGCGCGCGGCGAGATCATCGGCCCCGAGGTGAGCCAGCGGGTCATCGGCTGGCTCTCGCTGAACACCGACGTCTCCATGGTTGCCGGGGCGTTCGGTCTCGATCCGTTTGCGCATCGCACGGCCGACCACAGCATCCTGCTCGTCAACAAGACCGGCACGGAGCCGGGCGTGCACAGCGAGGCCGGCGTGCTGCGCGGGCCACGCGCCGGCGTCTCCTACGCGGTGTCGACCTACTTCGACGACGCCACCCTCGAGGCCAGGCTCACGGTGCTCGACGCCATGCGCACGGTCGGCCTCGACGTGCTGGAGTACGTGCATTAGCTAGGCGTTGATCGACCGGCAGAGTGTGTTTTCAGCCAGGCATCCTCGCCCTCGTAGTCAAACCAGTTGGCGGCGCCGTAGCGCTCGGCGAGCACCGGGAAGAGCTGCTGCCAGTCTTGTTCGAGGTTGTGGGCGGCCGATTCCACGGCGGCGGTGATCCAACGGATGTCGCCTGCCACGGCATCCGCGTAGCTCACGACCGGGGCATACCCGAGTTCGGCACGGGCGGCATCCATGCTGAGCAGCAGTGGGCGCGGCAGCGACCACGGTGTCTGGCCGAGCGTGCCCTCGGGCGGCCCCGCAAACGTCACGATCTCGGCGTCGTGGTTCATGGCCGCGAAGATGGTGCGGCCGATCTCGGCCACCGTCGGCGTCTCGTCGTCTGCGGCGTTGAGCACCCTGCGGCCCGGTTTGTCGGCGCACAGGGCGATCAGCTCGGCGAGGTTGGCCGTGGCGATCGGGCTGAACTGGCTGCCGCCGTCGTAGCTCAGCACGGCCTCGTGCCGCCCATCGAGCACGCGTTTGATGAAATACCACTCGCGCAGCGCCTCGCTGAATGGCCCGTGAATGGCTCCCGGGCGCAGGATGCTCACCGGCAGATCCGGGGTCGCCAGCAGGCGGCGCTCCATCGCCGCCTTGAGAGGCGAGTATGTCTGGAAGGCCGCATCGCCGACATCCGCCTCGATGATGGGGTCGCTCTCGTGCAGCGGCACCGCAAAGTCGGGAAAGTCATGCGGGCCGGTGGCGGTGTCGAGGCTGCGCCCGTGCGCATCCGTGTACACGGATCCCGTGGAGATGACCACGAGTGAGCCCACCTCGCCGGCGAGCCGTGTGAGCTGATCGGCGTGCTCGGGCGTGTACGCGACCGCGTCGACCACGAGGTCGGCCCCGCGGGCGAATTCGAGCAGCCGTTCGGTGTCGTCGCGATCCTGGCGCACGACGGTCACATCGAGCTCGGTGAGCGTCGGGTCGCCCTGATGGGCATTCTGAGACCCCGGATGCGCGCCGCGATGCAGCAGCATCACCGAGAATCCGCTGGTGGCAAGCCTGCGGGCTGACGCCACCCCGATCTGACCGGTTCCGCCGATGATCACGGCCGTGCGGGTCGGGGCGTTCAGCTCTTCGGCCTCGTCGACGTTCATGCCTTCACGCTACGCTCGCGGAGTGCTGCGGGAGCGAAATACTGCTGACACCGTAAAATGGGTGGATTGCCCCGGGCGCACCCGTCCGTGAGAGCAGCACATGCACCACCAAGCACCCCATTGGAGCCACCATGGCCGCGCCTTCTTCTCGTCTCGATGCCGTCATCGCCCTCGCCCGTCACCGCGGGTTCGTCTTTCAGGCGGGTGAGATCTATGGCGGGTCCCGCTCCGCCTGGGACTACGGCCCCCTCGGCACCGAGCTCAAGGAGAACATCAAGAAGCAGTGGTGGCGGTACATGGTCACCGGTCGTGAAGACGTGGTCGGGCTCGATTCGAGCGTGATTCTGCCCCGGGCGGTGTGGGAGGCATCCGGTCACGTCGGTGTTTTCACCGACCCTCTCGTGGAGTGTCTGAGTTGCCACAAGCGTTTTCGCGAGGACCACCTCATCGAGGCCTTCGAGGAGAAGAAGGGCCGCTCGCCCGAGAACGGCATGGCCGACATCGTCTGCCCCAACTGCGGCACGCGCGGCCAGTGGACCCCGCCCCGCGACTTCAATATGATGCTGCAGACCTACCTGGGCCCGGTTCAGGATGAGTCGGGGCTGCAGTACCTACGGCCCGAGACTGCGCAGGGCATCTTCACCAACTTCGCCAATGTGCTGCAGGCGGCACGCATGAAGCCGCCGTTCGGCATCGGCCAGATCGGCAAGAGTTTTCGCAACGAGATCACGCCGGGAAACTTCATCTTTCGCACGCGCGAGTTCGAGCAGATGGAACTCGAGTTCTTCGTGGAGCCGGGCAGCGACGAGGAGTGGTTCCAGTACTGGGTCGACTATCGCTGGGCCTGGTACACGGGCCTCGGCGTCAACCCCGAGAACCTGCGGCTGTTCGAGCACCCGGCCGAGAAGCTCTCGCACTACTCGAAGCGCACGATAGACATCGAGTACCGCTTCGGCTTCACGGGCAGCGAGTGGGGCGAGCTCGAAGGCGTGGCCAACCGCACCGACTTCGACCTCTCGACGCATGCCGAGCATTCCGGCAAAGACCTCTCGTACTTCGACCAGACCAAGAACGAGCGCTGGGTTCCGTACGTGATCGAGCCGGCGGCCGGCCTGACGCGCTCCCTCATGGCGTTCCTGGTGGACGCCTACCACGAGGAGGAGGTGCCCAATGCGAAGGGCGGCGTCGACAAGCGCACCGTGCTCAAGCTCGACCCGCGCCTGGCTCCCGTGAAGGCCGCGGTGCTTCCGCTCAGCCGCAACGAGCGTCTCTCGCCGCTTGCCCGTGAGGTGGCGGCATCCCTGCGCCAGAACTGGAACGTCGACTTCGACGACGCCGGGGCCATCGGGCGGCGTTACCGTCGGCAGGACGAGATCGGCACGCCGTACTGCGTGACCGTCGACTTCGACTCGCTCGACGACAACGCGGTGACCGTGCGCGACCGCGACTCGATGGCGCAGGAGCGCGTGCCGCTCGCCGAACTGCAGAACTACCTCGCCGTGCGGCTGGTGGGGGCGTAGCCCATGCCCGCCTCGCCCGCGCGGCCGACCCCGGCGCAGATTCGCCGCTGGCGCCAATACCTCGCCGATGAGCGCGCTGAGGCCGCGGTCTACCGCGACTTGGCGGGCCGTCGCGACGGCGAGGAGAAGCAGATTCTGCTCGCATTGGCGGATGCCGAGGGCCGGCACGAGGCGCACTGGCTCGAGTTGTTGGGGGAGCACGCGGGCAAACCGCGCAAGGGCGACATCCGCACCCGCATGCTCGGTCTTCTCGCCCGCCGCTTCGGCTCGGTCTTCGTGCTCGCGCTCGCCCAGCGCGCGGAATCGCGCTCGCCGTATGAGGCAGACGACGACGCGACGGATGCGATGGCGGCAGACGAGCGCATCCACGAGGAAGTCGTGCGGGGGCTCGCCACCCGCGGCCGGCAGCGGCTCTCGGGTACCTTCCGCGCCGCCGTGTTCGGCGCGAATGACGGCCTGGTCAGCAACCTCTCCCTGATTCTTGGCATCGGCGCGACGGGCGTGTCCTCTTCCATCGTGCTCGTCACCGGCATCGCAGGCCTGCTCGCGGGCGCCCTGTCGATGGGTGCGGGGGAGTACGTGTCGGTGCGCTCGCAGCGGGAGTTGCTGGAGGCATCCCAGCCTGGAACCGAGACGGAGACCGCGCTTCCGCACCTGGATCTCGAGGCCAACGAGTTGACGCTCGTCTACCGTGCGCGCGGCATGAGCGCCGAGGAGGCTGAGGAGCACGCTCGCGTGGTACTGGCCGCGCAACAGACGCAGACCGGGTCGGTGCCGATCTCGGTCCCTGAGCTTGCCGAGGGGCCCGCCGACGAACACGAGGCGATAGGTACCGGAATGGGTGCAGCGATCTCGAGTTTCTGTTTCTTCGCATCCGGCGCCATCATTCCCGTTCTGCCGTATCTGTTCGGGCTGCAGGGCCTCGTCGCGGTGATCGTCGCTGCAGTGCTCGTTGGTCTTGCCCTGCTGGGCACGGGCGCGATCGTCGGCCTGCTTTCGGGCGCGCCGCCGCTACGCCGTGCGCTGCGTCAGCTGTTCATCGGCTACGCGGCCGCCGCGGTCACCTACGCGCTCGGGTACCTCTTCGGCACCCAGGTGCACTGAGCCGCACCCGCCGTCGCTGCCGCACGCGCGGAACCCGTCCGTGGACGGCCACCCCGCCGTGCGTCGTGCGCATAACTCATGCAGTTTGCGACAGGGGAGGGCGGCATCCGCGTATTGGCGCGGGAAGCCAAGACCCCGCGCGGCAAACAGCATGAGTTATGCGCAGGTAGATGGGCGAACCCTCAGCGGGCCGGGCGTGGCGGTGGCAGGCTGGGGGCATGGATGCTGCATCGAAAGACCGGCACGCGCACTCGTTCGGGGCGGCCGCAGAGGCCTACGAGCGCGGCCGGCCCGGGTATCCGGATGCCGCGGTCGACTGGATGCTGCCGCCCGGCGCCACCCGCGTGCTCGACCTCGGCGCGGGAACGGGCAAGCTCACCCGCTCGCTGCTCGCACGCGGCCTCGACACGGTGGCCGTCGAGCCGCTCGACGGCATGCGGGCGCAGCTGGAGCGCGCGCTGCCGAGCGCGACGGCACTCGCCGGCAGCGCCGAAGAGATTCCGCTGCCCGTTGCGAGCGTCGACGCGGTGCTCGTCGCCCAGGCCTGGCACTGGGTCGATCCCGCGCGCGCCGTGCCCGAGGCGGCGCGCGTGCTGCGGCCCGGCGGAACGCTGGGACTGGTGTGGAACATCCGCGACGAGAGCGTTGAGTGGGTGGCCCGATTCGGCGAGCTCATCACCGAGACGCGCGAGCATGACTTCGACGCCGGTGACCCCACGATCGGTGCGCCGTTCGGTGAGGCGCAGCACCACGAGGTGCGCTGGACGCACCGCATCACCCGCGCGGCACTGCTCGACCTCGTTGCCTCGCGCAGCTACGTGATTGTGCTGCCCGAAGAACGACGTACGGCGCTGCTGGGCCGCGTGCGCGAACTGCTCGACACGCATCCGGATGTCGCCGGTCGCGACCCCCTGCCCCTCCCGTACATCACCCGGGCCACTCGAGCGCGCCTGCCAGCCACCGCTGGTTGAGGAGGGGTCGAGGAATGAGGCCCCCTCTCGAAACCCGCCGCGCCACGCAGGTTTCGAGACGCTCGTTCCTCGCTCCTCAACCAGCGAAACGAGCCGACGGCTAGCATTGGCCCCATGGCCGAGATCACGCGTCGATCCGCGCTCGGGCTGGGGGCAATCGGGGTTGTCGGGCTGCTCGCCGCCTGTGCGCCCGAGCATCCTTCGCCGAGCCACACCCCGACGAAGACGCCCGGAAGCCCGCCGGATTGGGCTGCCCTCGCCAGCACGACGACTGGCACGCTGAACAGGCCGGGTGACGCCGGCTACGACACGGCGAAGCTCACCGAGAACCCCGAATACGACGACGCGCAGCCGCTCGCGGTGCTGACCGCGGCATCCGCGGCCGATGTTGCCGCCGGGCTCGCCTTTGCCAGGAAATACGCCGTGCCGCTCGCCTTGCGCTCGGGCGGACACAGCTACCCCGGTTGGTCGTCGGGTGGTGCGCCGGGAACCGGCATGCCGGCTTCCCTCATTCTCGATTCGCGTGGGATGTCCACGGTCACCGTGAACAGCGACCAGACCGTGACGGTGGGCGCCGGCGCGTCACTCGCGCAGGTCTACGACGCGCTCGGCAACGCCGGCCGGGCCTTGGCGGGTGGATCCTGCGCGACCGTCGGCATCACCGGACTCACCCTCGGCGGCGGGGTCGGCGTGCTCGTGCGCGCGTACGGGCTCACCTGCGACGCGCTCACCGAGGTGCAGATCGTCACCGCTGACGGAAAGGTGCGCATCGCCAACGAGAAGACGAACGCCGATCTGTTCTGGGCCTGCCGTGGGGGCGGCGGCGGCCACCTCGGCGTGGTCACGCGCCTCACCTTCACCACGGTGCCGGCGCCCTTCGTCACGATGTTCTTCCTCAGCTGGCCGATGACCCGGGCCGCACAGGTGATCAAGGCCTGGCAGAACTGGGCGCCGAAGGCGAACCCGAAGCTGTGGTCGACGCTCAAGCTGCTCGGCGGCGAGCAGCATCCGTCAGGCCCGCAATTGACCGTCTCGGGCACCTGGCTCGGCGACGCGAACGGCACCGGTCTCGACGCCCAGCTCGCCCCGTTCCTGGACGCGGTCGGCACCGCCCCCAGCGAGCAGGATGCCGGCACCCACAACTACGGCGACGCCATGATGCGCTACGCCGGATGCGCCGGACTCTCCCTCGACCAATGCCAGACCGGCACGGGCGGCAAGCTCACGCGGGAACCATACGCCAACACCTCGCACATCGCGAACGACGTGCTCGACGACAAGGGCATCGCCGATCTGATCGCCCAGGTGCAGGCGGCCCAGAAGGTGAAGGGCATGACCGAGGGCGGCATCTCGATGGATGCGCTCGGCGGCGCCGTCGCATCCGTCGCCCCCGATGCCACCGCCTTCGTGCACCGCAGCGCACTCGCGAGCGTGCAGTACACCTCGACGTTCGCGGTCGGGGCGGCACCCGAGCCCTACTACGCCTACGTGCGCGGATTCCGCGCGGCGATGACGCCGCACTGGGGCAACGGTGCATACGTGAATTACGCGGATGCCGAACTCACCGACCCCGCGACCGCCTACTTCGGCGACAACGCGGCCCAGCTCGCAGCCGTCGTCAGCAAGTACGACCCCCGCGGCCTCTTCACCCAGCCCCAGCGCTACTGACCTCTGCCGGTTGAGGAGCGAGGAACGAGCGTCTCGAAACCCGTGGCGCCACGCTGGTTTCGAGACGCAGCCTCGTACCTCGACTGCTCCTCAACCAACGTCGACTACGTCGTCAGCGCGGCGAACTCCCGGTCGAGAATCGCGTGGATGCAGGTGTCGGTCCACGCCCCGTCGACGAGCACATTCTCCAGGTAGTGCCCCTCGCGGCGCATCCCCAGCGTGTCGCACAGGCGGGCGGAAACCTCGTTGCGCGGGTCCAACTCGGCCACGACGCGGTGCGCACCGAGCGTCTCGAAGCACACACGCAGCAGGGCCTGGGCGGCCTCGGTCGCATAGCCGCGACCGTGCACGGCCGGGTGAAACACCCAACCGACCTCGAGTTGGGCATCCGCCGCGCTCTTGAGAAACACGCTCATGTCGCCTATCACCCGTGAGTGCCCGCCATTCGCATCGGGCATCTCGACCGCGAAGACCAGGCCGTCTCCGTCGTGCTCAAGCCTGCGCAGCGCGCGCCGACCCGCGAACGGTTCTTCGCCCTGCTCGCGCTCGTGCACCTCCCACAACAGGTAACGGGCGACGCCTTCGCGATTGCGATACGACTGTGCCGTCTCGATGTCGTCTTCGGTCAGCGGGCGCAGCACCAGACGATCGGTGCTCACCTCGACGGCCTCGTAGGGCAGATTCTTCAAGCCGGATGCCTCGACCGTGTCGGTCGCGGCCCCCTGCGTGTGTGCGTCATTGCTCACGTGTTTCTCCCCTTGTTTGCGAGGGCCCTGGTTCTTAGGACGCCTCGGACTCCGTGGTGCTGTTCTCGGCTGTGGAACGTTTGGTGTTGGTGTTGGTGTTGGTGTTGGTGTTGGTGTTGGTGTTGGTGTCGGCGCGGGCGACGGGGCGAAGACCAGCCGTCGCATCCGGCGTATCGATGCCGAACAGTGCTGCGGCGCCCTCGATGAAGGCGTCGGCGCGACCCTCCCGGGCCAGTTCGCGCGCGCGCACCGAGGGGGTGTGCAGCAGAACCCCGGCGAGGTGCCGCAGCGCTTCTTCTGTCTTCTCGCTGGTATCGCCACGCCGCCTGGCCCAGGCGATCTCGCCGTCCAGCACATCGAAAATGTGCGTGCGCAGGGCGACAAGTGCAGGGGTGATGGCCTGCTCGCTGGAGCGCGCGCGGAACTCCGCGACGGCCTCGCCGACCAGCGTACGGGCATCATCGGTGGCGTTCAGCTCGGCGAGCGGCGCGTGCTTGCTGATGGTCTCGAGGTCGAGCAGTTCGGTGCCATCGACGAGGGCGACGGCGGGGTCCACGTTGCGGGGCAGACCCAGGTCAACGATGAGCCGCCGCTCAAGTGCACCCTTGACGTTGCTCGCGAGGCTCACGGTTTGCGCATCCACAATGACCGTGGGCGCCACGCTGCAGGCGACGATCAGGTCGGATGCCGCGACGGCCTCCACGAGCCCGTCGACGGCCACCGCATCGATGTCGTGGGTTGCCGCGAACTTCTGGGCCCGGCCGGTGCGGGAGAACACCCGCACATTCGTGACGCCGCGGTCGCGCAGGGCGGCCAGGGTCGCGCCGGCGTACGCGCCCGTGCCCACGAGCAGCACGCTGGTGGCGGCCCAGTCGGTGATGCGGCTCTCGCTCATGTCGAGGGCGAGCCGAACGACCGAACGGCCCGCGCTCGTGATTCCCGTGCGGTTCTTCACGCCGCGCGAGGTGCGCGAGGCATCCTGGAACAGCCGCTCGAGTTCTCGCGAGACGGTGCCCCTTGTCCGGGCTGCTTCGAGCGCGCGACGCACCTGTCCGGCGATTTCGCCTTCGCCGACGACCACCGATTCCAGGCCACTGGAGACCGAGAAGAGGTGCTCGGCAACGTCGTGGCCGCTTTTGACGGCACTGGATGCGCGCAGCTCGCTTGCATCGATCCCTGTCGCAGCGCTCATGGTCTCGATGATGGTCTCGGCGGCATCCGCGTGGGTGGAACGGAGCGGCTCGTCGACATCGAGATAGGCCTCGAAGCGGTTGCAGGTGGCGAGAACCACGCTGCCGCTGAATTGTTCGCCGCGCGCGTCGAGAGCGTCGATGATGTCGGGGGCGCGCCGCTCGAGCCGTTCGAGGAGGTCGAATCCGGCGTTGCGGTGACTCGAGGTGAAGCAGAGAAGCACGGGGTTGAGCCTACGCTCGAGAACGCCCGACTCCGAATCGCGCGCGTCGTTCCCTGAGCTTGCCGACCGGGCGGGGAGAGCAGCACTCAGCTAGCTTTGACAGAATTGCGGGGTGACCATCGCTGAGACGCCCGCCGCCCTCGCTCTCGCCCCGGGGCATCCACTCGCTGACGCCCTGACCGCGGACTCGCGGTTGGTTCGCGCGTATCAGGGGGTGCGGCAGCCCGTGACGCCCGTGTGGTTCATGCGCCAGGCCGGGCGCTCGCTTCCCGAGTACCGCGAACTGCGCGTGGGCACCCACATGCTCGACGCTTGCCTCGACCCGGCGCTTTCGAGCGAGATCACCCTGCAGCCGGTGCGTCGCCACGGCGTCGATGCTGCCATCTTTTTCAGCGACATCGTGGTGCCGTTGCGACTCGCCGGGGTCGACGTGGACATCGTCCCGGGCAAGGGCCCGGTGCTCGGCCATGCCGTTCGCACCGCGGCGGATGTCGCGGCACTGACCGCGCTCGACCCCGCCTCGCTGCTGCCGGAAGACCCGAACGGCCCGCTCTCCGCGGTGATCGAGGGCGTGCGACGCACCGTCGCCGAGCTCGGCTCGACCCCGCTCATCGGCTTCGCCGGCGCGCCGTTCACTCTCGCCGCCTATCTGGTGGAGGGCGGCCCGTCGAAGGACCACATTCGTGCACGCACGCTCATGCACGCCGAACCGGATGCCTGGGCCGCCCTCATGGCGTGGACCGCGGATGTCACGGGCGCCTTCCTGCGCGCCCAGATTCTCGCCGGTGCGAGCGCCGCGCAGCTCTTCGACTCCTGGGCGGGAGCGCTGTCGCTCGCCGACTACGTGCGGTACGTGGCGCCGGCATCCACTCGTGCACTCGCCCACGTGCGCGGCCTCACCTACACAACCCGGCCTGAGGTGCCCTTAACCAAAACGACGGAAGAATCGCGCGAATCGGCCGGAAATGCTGGATTTGGAGCTGATAGCTCAGTTTCTCCGTCGTTTTCGACGAGCACGGCCGAGCGGCGCAATGTGCCCATCGTGCACTTCGGTGTCGGAACGGGCGAGCTCCTGAAGGCCATGCACGACGTGGGCGCCGATGTGGTGGGCGTCGATTATCGCGTGCCGCTCGATGAGGCGAGCAGGCGCCTCGGACACGTCGTTCCCGTGCAGGGCAACATCGACCCCGCCATGCTCGACGCCCCGTGGCCGGTGCTCGAGGCCCATGTGCTCGACGTGCTCGAGCGCGGCGCGCACGCGCCCTCCCACGTGCTCAATCTCGGCCATGGCGTGCCGCCCGAGACCGACCCGGATGTTCTCACCCGACTCGTCGAGTTCGTTCATGCGCGGTGACGAACCTGACGAAGAGCCGGCCTCGCTCGCACCGACGCGCGTCCTGATCCTCGGCGGGGGCATCGCCGGCTTGGTTGCGGCGCGTGACATTGCCCGCCCCGGCTTCGCCGTGACGGTGCTCGAGGCGGCGGATGTCGTCGGCGGCAGCGTAGCCACGCACGAGGTGGCAGGCATCCGGCTCGATACGGGGGCAGAGAGCTTCGCCACCCGTGGCGGCGCGGTGGCGCAGCTCATCTCGGATCTGGGTCTCGACGACGCCGTCGTGCAGCCGAATCCGGCCGGGGCGTGGTTGCGCCTGGCCGACCGCACGGTGCCGCTGCCGAAGGCCGGGCTGCTCGGCATTCCGAGCTCGCCGCTGGCGAGTGATGTGGTACGGGCCATCGGCTGGGGCGGCGCGTTGCGCGCCTATCTCGACCGAATCATGCCCGTGATGAAGATCGGGCACGAACGCAATCTCGGCCAGCTCGTGCGGCGTCGCATGGGGCGGGCCGTGCACGATCGGCTGGTCGCCCCGGTGGCCTCGGGGGTGTATTCGGCCCAGCCCGACGAACTGGATATCGCCGTCGTCGCGCCCGGGCTGAACAGCGCGCTCACCCGGCAGGGCTCGCTTTCGGGTGCCGTCATGGAGCTGCGCGGTGCCGCGAAGGCCGGCTCGGCCGTGGGCGGGCTGCGCGGCGGGATGTCGCGGCTCGTCGACGAACTCGTCTCCCAGATCGAGGCCCGCGGTGGCACGATCCGCACGGGCGCCCGCGTCGAATCTCTCACCCCCGCGGGCCTCGCGCCCTTAACCAAAACGACGGAAAAACTGCCCGAATCCGCCGAAAACGACCCGAATCATCCCGAATCATCGATTTCTCCGTCGTTTTCGACAGGCGTCGAGGGCGAGGAGGGCGGTAGTGGTGCCGAAGCGGGCCGCTGGCGGGTCGGCCTCGCGGGCGGCGAGAGCCTGTGGGCCGATGCGGTGCTCGTGGCGCTGCCGGGTGACGCGGCGCTGAGGGTGCTGAGCGGAGCATCCGCCGACGCGGCGCATCTTGCCGAGCTCGACTGGCCCGAGGCATCCAGCGTCGAGCTGGCCACGCTCGTGCTCGACGCCCCTGCCCTCGACTCCGCCCCCCGGGGCACCGGTCTGCTCGTCGCCGAAGACGCTCAGGGCGAGGCCGCAGGAAGCGCGGCCGTTACCGCCAAGGCCCTCACGCACGCCACCGCCAAGTGGCCCTGGCTAGCCGAAGCCGCTGGCAGCGGTCGCCACGTGCTGCGCCTCTCGTACGGCCGTGCGGGTGAGCCGAGTCGAACGGCGGCCCTCGACGACGACACGTTCCGCGATCTCGCGTTGAAGGATGCCGCGACGCTGCTGGATATTCCGCTGCAGGCATCCGCCGTGCTCGGCTTCGCCCGCACGCGGTGGACGAACGCGCTGCCGTTTGCCGCGCTCGGTCAGCGCGAGCGCATCGCCGCCGTCCGTTCGGCTATCGACGACATCGACGGTCTCGAGGTCTGCGGCGCCTGGCTCACCGGTACCGGCCTGGCCTCCGTGGTTCCTGATACTCGGGAGGCGGCGCGCCGCATCCGGGGGTTACGCTGGAAGGCATTGACCTAAGAATCACCGACACGAATCGCGAAAGCGATTCTTAAAGGGGTAGTGACGATGAAGGGCAAGATACTTTTTGTCACCGGCGCGGCGATCGGTTACGTGCTGGGGGCGCGTGCGGGCCGCAAGCGGTACGAGCAGATCGTGGCCGCGGCCAACAAGGTGTGGGAGACACCGGGCGTGCAGAAGCAGGTGCACCAGGTGCAGGACTTCGCTGCCGAGAAAATCGGCGACATTCCGGATGCGTTGATCGAGGGAGCAAAGAAGGCCGTCTCCTCCGTCGTGAAGCGTTCGAACACCACGAGCACCACAAAGCCGAGCACGACAAAGCCGAGCGCACAATCGGCGAATGCGTCAAAGGCGAGCACGACAGGCTCAACAGTCGCGAAGAAGCCGGCCGCGAAATCGACGACAAGGAAGCCTGCGACAAAGAAGCCTGCGACCAAGAAGCCCGCCGCGAAGAAGTCGGCCGCCTTGACGTCGGCGTCCACTCGATCGTCCACAGCGAAGTCCGCCAGCGCCACCGCGGACGAGACCGAATAAGACGCTCCTCGAGAGGACGGTGACCTCAAGTGACCGATGAACCCGAAGCCGCGGGCAAGCGTTCCTTTCTCGGACTGATCAGGGATCTGCCTGCGCAACTGATCGCGCTGCTGAAGGCCGAGCTGAACCAGCTGAAGGCTGAGATGATTAGCAAGGCGGTGCATGCCGGAGTCGGCATAGGACTGTTCGCGTTTGCGGGACTTCTCGCTTTCTTCATGCTGGCGACGCTTGTCGCCGCGGGTGTGCTCGGGCTTGCGCTGGTGTTCCCGGGGTGGCTGGCCGCCCTGCTGGCGGCCGCCGGCCTGCTCATACTCGTGGTGATTCTTGTGCTGGTCGGACTGCGCTGGTTCAAGAAAGCCATGCCACCTGTTCCCCAGCAGACGATCGCCAGCGTGAAGCAAGACGTGAATGCCATCAAGGGGGTGGGCAAGTATGACCACTGAACACACTCCGTCGCGACACCCGGGCACGCGAGGCGCCGTCGCACCCGGCCTGAGGGCCACGAATCCGAACCCGGTATCGACCCACGGACTTGAGCCGATTCCGGTCGTGGCTCCGAGCACCGACGCGGCCATCGAGGCGGCGCGGGCCCGAGCTCGGCTCGCGACAACTCTCACCTCCCTGGAAGACAAGCTCAATCCCCGCAAGCAACTCACGCGTCTTCGCCATGAGCATCCGGTGGCATCCGCCGCCGCGGCCACGGTACTCGCCTCGCTCGCGGTCGCGGCAGTGTGGGCCGGCGTGCGCGCGGTGCGCCGTCGCTGATAGTTGACCGCTGAAGTAGCCGTGCTTTTGCTCTCCCGCGTCTAACGAGGGAGGATGGAGGTCATGACTAACCCGGCTGCCGCCGTGGCAGCATCCCCCCACCACACAGCTCACCCCGACGAAGAACCTCCACAGGGCTTTACGCTCTGGGCCGTGTTCCGCCGTGACCCGCTGCGCTCTTCCGTGACGGATGCCGGCGGTGCCGACGAGCTGCGGGCCGCTGTTACGCAGGTAGAGGCATCCGGCGTCACCGTGCGCGGAATCTACGACGTCTCGGGCTTCAAAGCCGACAGCGACCTGATGTTCTGGCTGCACGGCCCGACCGCCGAAGGCATTCAGGCGGCGCTGCGCGTGCTGCGCCGCACCGCGCTCATCAGTGCGCTGCTGCCCACCTGGAACTACATGGCCGTGCACCGCGACGCCGAGTTCAACAAGGCGCATGTGCCGGCCTTCCTGCGCGGTGTCGCCCCCGCCGCCTGGATCACCGTGTACCCGTTCGTGCGCACCCACGAGTGGTACCTGCTGCCCGACGAGGAACGCAGCCGCATGCTGGCCGATCACGGTCGCAAGGGTGCCGCGTTCCGTTCGGTGCTCGCCAACACCGTCGCCGCCTTCGCACTCGGCGACTACGAGTGGGTGCTTCCGCTCGAAAGCGACAGCCTCACCGATCTCGTCGACCTCATGCGGGCGCTGCGTCAGACGGATGCCCGTCTCTATGTGAAGGAGGAGACGCCGTTCTTCACCGGCCGGCGTATCTCCGTCGCCGACGTGCCGGAGGTGCTCTCGTAGTGGCTGCCGTCAATCTGGGCAGAACCGGTCGGAAATCGCCGGCCGCGAGCGCCGTGCCGTTCGCGCCGGGCGCGCTGGTGCCGGGTGCCACTGCGGCGGCCCGGTCGGGTCGCGAGCACGTTCAGGAGCCGACACGCTACGACGCGATCCTGCTGGCGGGCTTCGGCGGCCCGGAAGGCCAAGATGACGTCATCCCTTTCTTGCGCAACGTCACGCGCGGGCGCGGAATCCCTGATGAGCGGCTCGAAGAGGTGGCCCATCACTATCGTCACTACGACGGAGTCAGCCCCATCAATGCGCAAAACCGTGCATTGCGGGCAGCGCTTGAAGAGCGTTTGACCGCACGTGGCGTTAACCTGCCGGTGTATTGGGGCAATCGCAACTGGGAACCATACATGGGTGACGCCGTGCGTGCGGCTTACGATGACGGCCATCGGCGCCTTCTGGCGATCGCTACGAGCGCGTATTCGTCGTACTCAAGCTGCCGTCAGTATCGGGAAGACTTTGCCGATGCCCTCGTCGACACCGGCGTGGGCGACGAGATCCAGATTGACAAGGTGAGGCAATTTTTCGATCACCCTGGTTTTGTCACCCCATTCAGCGACGGTGTGCGCGAGGCGCTCAATGACCTGCGGGTGCAGCTGAGTGATCTCGATGTCGCCCGTGAGGTTGAGGTGCTCTTCACGACGCATTCCATCCCCTCGACGGATGCTGCCGCCTCGGGTCCTGCCGAGCGAGATCTGGGTCCCGAGGGCGCATATGGAGCGCAGCATCGCGCCGTGGCCGAAGCGGTTATGGCCGCTCAGACCGGTGCGCGCCCAGAGTGGCAATTGGTGTACCAGTCTCGTTCCGGGCCGCCAAGTATGCCGTGGCTTGAGCCAGACATCAACGACGTGATTCGCACATTGCCCGAGCGGGGCATCCGTGCGGTGCTGATCGTGCCCATTGGCTTTGTCAGCGATCACATGGAGGTGCTGTGGGATCTCGACAACGAGGCCGCCGAGACGGCACGGGAGGCGGGCATCGTCTGCGTGCGAGTGCCGACGCCCGGCGTGCAGGCAGATTATGTCGACGGACTCGTCGACCTGACGCTTGAGCGGATCAACGGCACTGCAGTCACCGACCGCGCGGCCGTGACGCAACTCGGTCCGTGGTACGACGTCTGCCGGCCCGGCTGCTGCGAGAACACGCGACTCGGCTTCAAGCCTGCGCTGGCGGGAATCGCGCCATGACCGACATCGTGCGCATCGGCACCCGCGGCAGCGCGCTCGCGATGGCCCAGACGGGCGTCGTGGCCGAGGCCGTGGCCAAGGCATCCGGCCTGAGTGTCGAGCTCGTGCCGATCACCACGCACGGTGACACCTCACGCGAGTCGCTGAGCCAGCTCGGTGGCACCGGCGTGTTCGCCAGTGCGCTGCGCGAGTCACTGCTCGCCGGTGACTGCGACCTCATCGTGCACTCCCTCAAGGATCTGCCCACGGGCGAGCACCCGGGTCTCGTCATCGGCGCCGTGCCCAAGCGGGCGGATGCGCGCGACACGCTCGTCGCCCGCGACGCCCTCACGCTCGAGACCCTGCCCGCGGGGTCAAAGGTGGGCACCGGCTCGCCTCGCCGTGTGGCGCAGCTGCGCGCAGCGCGCCCCGATATCGAGGTTGTCGACATTCGCGGCAACGTCGACACCCGACTGGCCCGCATCGCCGAGGGCGCCGACGATCGCCTCGACGCGGTGATTCTCGCCGCCGCTGGCCTCGGCCGACTGGGGCGACGCGAGGTCGTCACCGAATTCTTCGAGCTGTCGCAGTGGCCCACCGCACCCGGCCAGGGCGCGCTCGCCATCGAGGTGCGCACCGAAGGTGTGACCGGGCACGGGGCGCTCGCCAAGGCGCTCGCATCCGTCAACCACGTCACCACGCACGCGATGGTGCTGGCCGAGCGCGCCGTTCTTGCCGGTCTCGAGGCCGGATGCTCCGCCCCCGTCGGCGCGACCGCCCAGATCGACGATGGCCTGTTCTTTCTCACCGCGACGGTCTACAGCGCCGACGGAACGCAGAAGCTCACCTCCTCGCACGCGGCCACGCCCGACGGCATGGCCGCCGCTCAGCTCGCCGAGGTCGCGGCCGAGGTGGCCGAGCGCGTCGTGGCCGAGCTGCTGGCCGCGGGAGCCGCGCAACTTGCACCGGTGGGAGGTGTCGCGCAGTGACATCCAGATCGCAGGGCCCCGCTGACAAACCGTTGGCCGGATGGCGCGTGCTGGTGCCGCGCGGCGGACCGTGGGGCGACACGGTCGCCGCCGATCTGCGCGCCGAGGGGGCCACCCCGGTGGTGGCACCGATGATCAACTTCGCGCCGACGCACGATGCTCCCGCCCTCGAGGCGGCGCTCGCGCGACTCGCGGCGGGAGACTTCGACTGGCTCACGGTGACGAGCGCCACGACCGTTGACGTGATCTCCGCCTGGCGCGCGAGCGTGCCGTCGACGACCCGCATCGCGGCCGTCGGCGAGACCACGGCTGCGGCGCTCGTTGCCGCCGGATACAAGGTTGACCTGGTCCCCTCCGAAGACAATTCCGCACGAGGGCTGCTCTCCGAGTGGGAGGCCGCGACACAGGGTGTCGTGCCGTTGCGGGTGCTCACGTTGCGCTCCGAGATCGCCAAGCCGCTGCTCACCGAGGGGCTCAAGCGCATCGGTCACGAGGTGTCGTCGGTGGTGGCCTACCGCACCGTGGGAGTGCCGGCGGCGGATGCTGTGGTGGCGGACGTCGCATCCGGTCGCGTTCACGCGATCCTGGTCACCTCGGGCAGTGTCGCCGAACAGGTGCAGCAGCAGCTCGGACCGGTGCCCGAGGGCACGGTCGTGGCGGCGATTGGTCCGCGTACCGCGAAGGATGCCCGCGCCGCCGGTCTGCGCGTCGACGTGATCGCCGACGAGCGCTCGGCCGAGTCGCTCATCGACGCGCTCGTGCGGGCCGCGCGTGGTGACGCCTCGCAGTGAGGCTCTGGTCGCTCCATCCGCGATATTTCGATCGGCAGGCACTGACCGCGTGCTGGCGTGAGGCTCTTCTCGCGCAGGCGGTGATTCTCGGGCGCACCCGGGGGTACACCGCGCATCCGCAGTTGCGTCGCTTCAGCGAGCAGGAGCATCCGGAGCGAGCAGCTGCGGCCTACCTTGCGGGCATCGTTGATGAGGCGGATGCCCGTGGCTATCATTTCGATCGCGAGAAGATGGTGGCCAGCACCGTCGGTGTGGCGTTGATCGCGGTGACCGACGGGCAGGTGGCCTACGAGTGGTCGCATCTGCGCGCGAAGCTCGAACGGCGCAGTCCTGAGGTTGCGCTCAGGTGGCGGGAGATTCGCCAGCCCGAGGCGCATCCGCTGTTCTCGGTGGTGCCTGGACCGGTGGCCGACTGGGAGCGAATCAGAGGCTGACGGTCGTCTCCATGCCGCTGAGCTCGGCGAGAAAGCGAATCACTGTTTCGCGCTCGTCGGGGCTGAGCCGTGCTGCGGCAACGAATCGCTTCGCATGAACCTTTCCGACCGAATCGCGCACCGCGTCATGGGTGCTCTGCGTGATGGAAATCGTCAGCGCGCGGCGATCCGTAGGGTGTGGCGCGCGTTCGATGTGTCCCGCAGTTTCGAGCCGATCCAACAGTTTCGTGGTCGATGCCGTGGAGATGCTGAGATGCTCGGCCAGGGCACCCGGCGTCACATTCTCTTCGAGATTCTTCGATGCCACGAGAAATCTCAATGCCTTCATATCAGTTTCGTTGAGCTTCATCTCGGTGCGCGATTCGAAGCGAAGGCGCTGCTCCGCCTCTCGCCATTCCCTCACGGCAATGAGAACCCGCACGATCTGGGAAATCTCCGCCTGATCCATTCCCTCGTATGAGACCAGTTCCTCGTGTGGGTCGATCACCCGCGGGTCCAGCATCGCATCTGGGGTTGAACGCGATGGTTTCGGCGGTCCGGGCATGCACACATCCTAGTGCTGTGGCATGATGCAAGCTAAGCTATTTACTAGACAAGCTATTTAAAAGGAGGATCTCATGATCGGCAGTGAACAGGTTGTGCTCCTCAATGAGGAGGGGAGGGAGATCGGCACGGCGGACAAATCCAGCGTTCACGGGCGGGAGACTCCTCTTCATCTTGCATTCTCGTGCTACGTGTTCAACGCGGAAGGGCAGGTTCTGATCGCCCGACGCGCGCTGCTCAAGAAGGCGTGGCCCGGGGTCTGGACCAACTCCTTCTGTGGCCATCCGCAGCCGGCCGAAACAATGCTGAATGCCGTGCGCACTCGTGCCGCGTATGAACTTGGCATGACTCTGAGTGAGATCGAGCTTGCGCTGCCCCTCTTTCGCTACCGTGCAACAGATGCGGCCGGTGTCGTGGAGAACGAGATGTGCCCGGTGTACCTTGCGGTCAGTGCGAGCGAGCCCGATCCGCGCCCACGCGAGGTCATGGAGACGCGCTGGATTGAGCCGCTTGATCTTGCCGAATCCATGCGCCGCACTCCCTGGGCCTTCAGCCCGTGGATGGTGTTGCAGGCGCAGCTCCTGCCGTTCCTCGGTGGAAATGCGGAGGCGACGATCGAGCAGCGGGCGGGGGTGCCGTCGTGAGCATGGCGACGGCGACCCTGCCGGGGACGGTGGAGATCGATCAGATAACGGCGTGTATCGATGCGTTCTTCACCGAGCGACTGGCGGCCGCGTCGCATCTCGGTGTGCGCTACGGTCAGCTCTGGGCCGCTGCCCGGGATGCGGCGATCGGTGGCAAGAAGCATCGCCCCGTTCTGGTGCTGAGCACCTATCGAGAGCTCTCCGCTTCGCAGGGGGAGTCGGCGGATGCGAGCGTGGTGCGTGTGGCGAGTGCTCTTGAACTTCTGCATACGGCCTTCCTCCTGCACGACGACGTGCTCGACGGGGACTTCATGCGGCGCGGGCATCCGAACCTCGCGGGACTATTTGCGACCGGTGCTGAAGGTCAGGGCATCGATCGTGAGCGAAGCGCCCAGTGGGGGCAAGCATCCGCGATTCTTGCGGGCGATCTTCTCATTCATGCTGCACAGCGAATGATCGTCGATATCGAGGTGCCGGAGGCACGACGCTTTGACCTACTTGACCTCCTGAGCGAGAGCATCTTTGTCACCGCGGCGGGCGAACTGGCCGACGTGGCGTTCAGTCTGCACGTCGAGCACGCAGACCTTGGCCAGGTGCTGGAGATGTGCGAGATGAAGACCGCCAATTACTCGTTCAGCACGCCGTTGAAAGCAGGGGCTATTCTCGCGGGAGCGGCGCCCGAGACGGTGCGTTCACTCGGTGAGATCGGGCGCCTCATCGGCATAGCCTTTCAATTGCGCGACGACGAGCTGGGTGTCTTCGGGTCGCCGGAGGTGACGGGTAAGAGTGTCATGACCGATCTGCGCTGCGGAAAAATGACCCCCCTCATCGCCTATGCGCGCACGACAAGCCAGTGGAACGCGATTTCCGGCTTGCTGGGTCGAGCGGAACTGACCGAGAGCGATGGGGTAGTTCTCCGCGGCGCACTTGAGCAGTGTGGGGCACGCCGATTCGTCGAGGACATGATCGACGACTATGTGCGCAGTGCCATTGAGCGTGCCGAAAGTGCACACCTTCCCGCCGAACTACAGCGGCAACTGACCGAGATCGCCCGGTTCGCCGCGGATCGTTCCGCGTGATGAGATCCACATCGACGTGCCCGGACGCGCGAGAATCGACGAACCTGGGCCTCTACACGCGCGCGGCAGAGAAAAGCTCCGCGCGCGTCATTCGCGAGTACTCCACCTCGTTCACCGGGGCGAGCCGATTGCTGGATCGCGCAGACCGGCCCCATATCGAGAACATCTACGCTCTCGTGCGTATCGCCGACGAGGTCGTCGACGGTGCCGCGCAGGAGGCGGGACTGAATGCCACCGAGCAACAGGCGCTGCTGGACGCTCTCGAGGCTGAGACCGAACGCGCCGTGGCGCATGGATACAGCACGAACCTCGTGGTGCATGGCTTCGCCACGACGGCGCGGGCCAGCGGTATTGACTCCGATCTCACCGCACCGTTCTTTCGCTCCATGCGCCGTGATCTGAGCCCGGTGGCGTTCACTGAGGCCGAGCTGCGTGAGTACATCTATGGCTCGGCCGAGGTCGTCGGGTTGATGTGCCTCCGAGTCTTTCTGCGCGACACCGATCCGGATGCCCGGCAGCGCGCCGAGCTCGAGAACGGTGCGAGACGACTCGGCTCAGCATTCCAGAAGATCAATTTCCTCCGCGACCTTTCGACCGACTGGCAAGAGCTTGGCCGCAGCTACTTTCCCGGTGTCTGTCAGGGCGATCTCACCGAATCGCACAAGCGTGAACTGGTGGCCGACATCGAGGCCGATCTGGCTGCGGCCGCGGTGACGATCCCGCTGCTGCCGCAGCCGTGCAGGAGAGCCGTTCGGGCCGCACACGACTTCTTCGCCGAACTGACGCACCGCATTCGGCGCACCCCAGTCGATTCGCTGATGCGAACACGCGTGCGCGTCCCGGCGGCGACCAGGGTGCGTCTGCTGGCAAGGGTAGTCGTCACGGGTTCCGAAAGGACGCCAGCGTGAGCTCCGCAGGCTGGAGACGGCGGAACCGCGGCGCGCAGCAGCGCAGCGCCGTTGTCATCGGCGGCGGAATCGCCGGGCTGGCCGCTGCCGCCCTGCTCGCCCGCGAGGGCCTGGCGGTGACAGTACTCGAAGCCCGAGGTCAGCTGGGCGGCAGGGTGGGAAACTGGGAGAGCGATGGCTTCCGCTTCGACACCGGCCCATCCTGGTACCTCATGCCCGAGGTGTTCGAGCACTTCTACAGGCTGCTGGGAACCAGCGCCGCCGAGCAACTCGAACTCTGTCGACTCGACCCTGGTTACCGTGTTTTCTTTGAGAACACGAAAGAACCGCTGGACATCGTGGGAGACAAGGACGCGAACCTGAGCGCGTTCGAGCGCATCGAGCCTGGAGCAGGCCGCGCCATCGCCCGGTACCTCGATTCCGCTCGCGATGCGTACCGGATTGCGCTGCGGCGCTTTCTCTACAGCACCTTCGCGTCATACAGCCCGCTCTTCGTCGGCGAGGTGCTTCGACGTGCAGGCAGGCTGGCGCGGCTGCTGCTTCAGCCTCTGGACAGGCTTATCGCCAAACAGGTACGCGACCCGCGGCTGCGCCAGGTGCTCGGCTATCCGGCGGTCTTCTTGGGCGCCTCCCCGTCGATGACGCCCAGCATGTACCACCTGATGAGTCATCTCGACCTGGAACAGGGTGTCTTCTATCCGATGGGCGGCTTCGGCGAGATCATCCGCAGCATCGCAGTATTGGCCCGAACCGAGGGCGTCAGCATCGAGACGGGGGCACACGTCACCGCGATCAATACGACGCAAGGCACGCGCCCGCGCGTCATCGGGGTGAGCGTCACCCACCCCGACGGCTCCGTGCGCGAGGTGGCCGCCGAAATTGTGGTCTCGGCTGCGGATCTGCATCACACGGAGACCGAGTTGTTGCCGCCGCAACTGCGCAGCTATCCGCAATCATGGTGGGATTCGCGGGTTGCCGGCCCAGGTGCGGTGCTTCTCCTTCTCGGGGTGCGTGGCAAGCTCCCTCAGCTTGCCCACCACAGCCTCTTCTTCACTGAGGACTGGAACGAGAACTTCGCGCGCATCTTCACCGCGCCGACGTCGGTTCCAGATCCGGCCTCCATCTATGTGTGCAAGCCCAGCGAGACCGATCCTTCGGTAGCCCCGCCCGAACACGAGAACCTCTTCGTACTGGTTCCGGTGCCGGCCGATCCAGCGATCGGCTTCGGCGGCGAGTCCGGCACGGGAACGCAACTCGTGGAGGCCGTGGCGGATACGGTGATCGAACAGATCGCCACCTGGGCGGGTATCTCTGATCTCGCCGAGCGCATCGTGGTTCGCCGAACCATCGGGCCGGCGGACTTCGAGAACGACCTCAATTCATGGAAGGGCAGCGCGCTCGGGCCCGCACACACCCTGCGCCAGAGCGCGTTTCTGCGTGGCAGGAACGTCTCATCGAAGGTTGGCGGTCTCCTGTACGCGGGCGGCACCACGGTTCCCGGCGTCGGTCTTCCGATGTGCCTGATCAGCGCGGAGCTGGTCATCAAGCGGCTGCGGGGCGACACGTCGAGCACAGCGCTGCCGGAGCCGCTATGAGCATGCTCTATCTGCTTGTTCTGCTCGGGGGACTCGGCTGCATGGTGTTGCTCGACCGACGCTTTCGGCTCTTCTTTTGGCGCGGCGCTCTGCGAGCGACCGCCACGCTCGTTCTCGGCGTGCTCTTCTTTCTCGCCTGGGACCTGTGCGGCATCGGCCTGGGCATCTTCTTTCGCGGCGAGACCTCGTTCATGACGGGCATTCTGCTGGCGCCGCAACTGCCTCTGGAAGAGGTGTTCTTCCTGACGTTCCTTTGCTACCTCGTCATGGTTCTTCTCCTCGGCGTTGAGCGGATGCGTGCCGCAGCCAGCGAAAGGCGCCCATGACCTACCTGTGGCTGAGTCTGGTGTTTCTCGCAGTGTCGCTCGCCGTGGCTGCGTTGTCGATTCTGCGGCTGAGGCGGCGCAGGCGCGATGGAAGCGAAGACCGCGCGCGCCGAACCATCGCCCAATGGGTCGTGCCATTCACTCTTGTCGGGGTCGTCGTTATGGCGCTCACCGCGGTCTTCGACAACGTCATGATAGGAATCGGGCTCATGTCGTACGCGCCGCAGCACCTTTCGAGACTCTCCGTCGGCGCCGCTCCGATCGAGGACTTCGCCTATCCCCTCGCGGCACTCATCGTGTTGCCTGCCCTTTGGAGCCTGTTGGGCGCAAGTCGAAAACGGTCGGCGGCATGATCCCCGCCCTGCGCACGAGCACGCTCGCGAAGCTGACGGTGTCCTCCCGGCCCGTGAGCTGGATCAACACGGCCTTTCCCTTCGCGGCCGCGTATTATCTCAGTCGGGGCCATCTCGACGCCACCCTGATCGTGGGCACGCTCTTCTTTCTCGTGCCATACAACCTCGCCATGTACGGCATCAATGACGTCTTCGACTACGAATCCGATCTGGCCAATCCGCGCAAGGGCGGCCTCGAGGGCGCGCTGCTCGATCGCGGCCTGCATCGTGTGACGCTGGTGGTGGCGATAGGGCTGTGCGTGCCCTTCGTGGTCGTGCTTGTGCTCGCGGGAACCTGGGTTTCGGCAGTGGTGCTGGCGATCAGCCTCTTCGCTGTCGCGGCATACTCGATACCTGGCCTGCGCTTCAAGGAGAAGCCGTTCCTCGATTCCGTCACCTCGAGCGTGCATTTTGTCAGCCCTGCCGTGTTCGGGCTCGCGCTCGCCGCTGTCGTCGTCACTCCCGCGCTGGTGGCTGTGCTCGTTTCGTTCTTCCTGTGGGGCGTGGCCAGCCATGCGTTCGGAGCGGTGCAGGATGTGATGCCGGACCGGGAGGGCGGCATCCGCTCGATCGCCACCGTCATGGGGGCCGCGTGGACCGTGCGCTTCGCCATCGCTGCGTGGCTGCTGGCGGGCCTGCTGATGCTCGCCACCCCGTGGCCGGCGCCGCTCGCGGGACTGCTCGCCTTGCCGTATATCGTGGTGGCCCTCCCGTTCCGCGCCGTTGCCGATGGGCGGTCTGCATCGGCCAACCGTGGCTGGAAGCGGTTCATCTGGCTGAACTACCTCTGTGGTTTTCTCGTTACCCTGTTGCTGATTGTCTACTCGCTCGAAAGGCCGTTGAGATGACCGAATCCACCCGTCGTGACTGGACACCCGCCCGCTGGCTGCGCATCGTGCTGCCGGCGGTCGTGCTGATCGTGTGGCTGCTGGCCGCGAGCTTCGGCGGGCCGACGTTCGGCAAGCTCTCGTCGGTGTCGAAGAACGACCAGGCGGCCTTTCTGCCGGCCAGCGCCGAGTCGACCAAGGTCAACGAATGGCAGCAGAAGTTCACCGACTCGAACGCGATCCCCGCCATCGTGGTGCTGGCATCCGACGCGACCATACCGAAGAGCGACCTCGCCACGTTCGCGCAGCTCGGCACGAAGCTGGGTGCGGTCGACGGCGTGCAGGCGCCGGAAGGCTCGGCGAAGACATCCGTTGCCGGGCCCATCCCCTCCGAGGACGGCAAGGCCGTCGAGTTCATCGTGCCGGTTGCCGACAGCAACAACGTCAAGTCGGTCATCGCCGAGCTGCGCACCGTCGTCGCCGACAACACGGGCGCCGATGTGCGCGGGTACGTCACCGGGCCGGCGGGGCTCACCGCCGACCTCGTGAACGCTTTTGGGGGTATCGACGGCATTCTGCTGCTCGTCGCTGTCGGCGCCGTCTTCGTGATTCTGCTGCTGGTTTACCGATCGATAGTGCTGCCGTTCCTGGTGCTCTTCACGTCGATTTTCGCGCTCACGGCGGCGATTCTCGTGGTCTACGCGTTCGCGAGCTGGGGCTGGATCGCGCTCAGCGGGCAGAGCCAGGGCATCCTGTCGATTCTCGTGATAGGTGCCGCGACAGACTATGCGCTGTTGCTTGTCGCGCGATATCGAGAGGCTCTCGCACACGTCGAATCGAAGTGGGCCGCGCTGGGCAGGGCGTGGAAGGCGGCGCTGGAGCCGATCGTCGCATCCGGAGTCACCGTGATCATCGCCCTGCTCTGCCTGCTGTTCTCCGATCTCAACTCCAACAAGAGCCTCGGCCCGATTGCGGCGATAGGCATCGTGTTCTCGCTGTTCTCCGCGCTCACCCTGCTGCCGATGCTGCTCGTGCTGTTCGGGCGGGTGGCGTTCTGGCCGTTCCGGCCGAAATATGCGCCGGATGACGCGCATCCGCACGCACACGTGAGCCAGGAGCGCGTGGCGGGTCTGGAGGGCATCAGTGGTCTGTGGCGCCGCGTGGGCACCGTCGTCGCGCGCCGTCCGCGTGTCACGTGGGTCGTCGCGCTCGTGCTGCTGCTCGCGTGCGGGGCCGGCGTGCTGCAGCTCAAGGCCAACGGCGTCTCCCAGACCGATGTGGTGCTGAGCCACTCCGATGCGGCCGAGGGGCAGAAGGTGCTCGCACGGCACTTTGATGCCGGTTCCGGCAGCCCGGTCGTCATCATCAGCGACAGTGACAAGGCGGATGCGACGCTCGCGGCGGTGAAGAAAACCGACGGCATCACGACGGCCACGCTCTACACCGGCAGCGGCAGGCCGGCCTCAACGTCGCCAGCCATGTCGCCACCCGCTCCGCAACCCGTGCAGAAGAGCGGGCGGGTGCTGATCAACGCCACGCTGGCCTCCGAGGCCGACTCGCAGCAGGCCGAAGACGTGGTGCGCGAGCTGCGCCGCACACTTCCCGCCGTGGATTCCGGGGTGCTCGTCGGTGGAGTGACCGCCATCGCGCTCGACACCAATGTCACGGCTCAGAGCGACCTGATCAAGATCATTCCGATAGTGCTCGTGGTCATTCTGCTCATCCTGATGCTTCTGCTGCGCTCGATTCTCGCGCCGGTGCTGCTCATCGGCAGCGTGGTGATCTCCTACGCGGCGGCGCTCGGGGTCTCGGCCCTTGTCTTCAACCACCTCTTCCACTTTCCGGGGGCGGATGCCGCGGTGCCGCTGTTCGGCTTCGTCTTCCTGGTTGCGCTCGGCGTCGACTACAACATCTTCTTGATGACGCGGGTGAGGGAGGAGTCTCTCGGTCTCGGAACCCGGCCGGGCATCCTGCGCGGACTCGGCGTGACCGGCAGCGTGATCACCTCGGCGGGTGTCGTGCTCGCCGCCACGTTCGCGGCGCTCGCGGTCATCCCCATTCTGTTCCTCGTGCAGATCGCGTTCATCGTGGCGTTCGGCGTGCTGCTCGACACGGTGGTTGTGCGCTCGCTGCTCGTTCCCGCCGTCTCCTACGACATCGGTCGCGCCATCTGGTGGCCATCGAAGCTGTCCCGCGCCGGGGAAGTGCCCAGCCGCGCGGACGTAGGCTTATCGGGTGAATGACCCGCTGCATCCCACCGTCCGTCCGCGCCGACTGCGCACGACCGCAGCGATGCGTCGGCTCACCGCCGAAAACCGGCTGCACCCGGCCGAGCTGATTCTGCCGCTGTTCGTGCGCGAGGGCACGAGTGAGCCGCTGCCGATCCAGTCGATGCCGGGTGTCGTGCAGCACAGCATCGACTCGCTCAGGCGAGCGGTGACGGATGCCGCGACCGCCGGTCTCGGAGGCGTCATGCTGTTCGGGGTTCCCGAGCGGCGCGACGCGACCGGCACCGGCGCGATCGACCCCGACGGCATCCTGAACATCGGAACCCGGGCGGTGGTCGAAGAAGTCGGCGACGCTCTCGTCGTGCAGACTGATCTGTGCCTCGACGAGTTCACTGACCACGGGCACTGCGGCGTGCTGGATGCCTCGGGCCGCGTCGACAACGATGCCACGTTGCTGCGCTACCGCGACATGGCGCTCGCGCAGGCCGAGGCCGGCTCGCAGTTGCTTGGACTCTCCGGCATGATGGACGGCCAGGTCGCCGCCGTGCGCGAGGTGCTCGACGCGGCCGGCCACATCGACACCGCGATTCTCGCGTATGCCGCGAAGTACGCATCCGCCTTCTACGGTCCGTTCCGTGAGGCCGTCGACTCGCAGCTGAGCGGCGACCGCCGCAGCTACCAGCAGCATCCTGCCAATCGTCGCGAGGGTCTGCGCGAGGCCACGCTCGACCTCGCCGAGGGCGCCGACGTGCTCATGGTGAAGCCGGCGATGAGCTACCTCGACGTGCTCAGCGACGTCGCGGCGATCAGCGATGTGCCCGTCTGGGCGTACCAGGTGTCGGGCGAATACGCCATGATCGAGGCCGCCGCCGCGCACGGCTGGATCGACCGCGGTCGCGCCATCGAGGAGTCGCTCATCGGCATCAAGCGCGCCGGCGCCGACGCGATTCTCACGTATTGGGCGCTCGAGATCGCGAACAGCCTGCGATGACCACGAACGACTCGCTCTTCGACCGCGCCCGCGCCGTCATTCCCGGCGGCGTCAACTCGCCCGTGCGCGCCTACCGCTCCGTGGGCGGCACGCCGCGATTCATGGTCTCCGCCCGCGGGCCGTACATCACCGATGCCGAGGGGCGTGAGTACGTGGATCTCGTGGCCTCGTGGGGTCCGGCGATTCTCGGGCACGCGCATCCGGACGTCGTGAAGGCGGTTCAGGATGCCGCCTCCCGCGGCCTCTCTTTCGGCGCCTCCACCCCCGCCGAGACCGAACTCGCCGAGCTCGTCATCGACCGTGTTGCCGCCGTCGACGAGCTGCGCCTCGTCTCCACGGGCACCGAGGCCACCATGACGGCGATCCGCCTTGCACGCGGCTTCACCGGGCGCTCTCTGCTGGTGAAGTTCGCCGGCCACTACCACGGCCACTCCGACGGGCTGCTCGCCGAATCCGGCAGCGGCCTTGCCACGCTCGCGCTGCCGGCATCCGCGGGAGTCCCCGCAGAGATCGCGGCGCAGACGCTCGTGATTCCCTACAACGACCGTGACGCCGTGACCGCCGTCTTCGCCGAGTTCGGCGACCGCATCGCCGGCATCATCGTCGAGGCCGCTGCCGCGAACATGGGCGTGGTGCCGCCCGAGCCCGGATTCAACGCCTTCCTGGCGCAGACCGCCCATTCCCACGGCGCCCTGCTCATCCTCGACGAGGTGCTCACCGGCTTCCGCGTCGGCCCAGCCGGTTGGTGGGGGCTGGACGCCACCTATCCGATCGACCTCATCACCTTCGGCAAGGTCATCGGCGGCGGCATGCCCTTGGCCGCGCTCGGCGGTCGCCGCGAGATCATGGAGCATCTCGCCCCGGTCGGCCCCGTCTACCAGGCCGGCACGCTCTCGGGAAACCCTGTCGCCGTCGCCGCCGGTATCGCCACGCTTCGGGCCGCGGATGCAAGCGTGTACGCCGCCCTCGACACCACCGCTTCCACGGTCTCCGCCGCGGCATCCGCGGCATTGTCCGCCGCCGGTGTCGCGCATCACGTTCAGTACGCCGGCAACCTGTTCAGCATCCTGTTCAGCGAGAGCCCTGCGCGCAACTATGCCGAGGTGCAGCGCCAGGATGCGTTCCGCTACGGCCCGTTCTTCCACGCCATGCTCGACGCCGGCGTCTCACTGCCGCCAAGCGTCTTCGAGGCCTGGTTCGTCACGGCCGCCCACGACGAGGCGGCGATAGCCCGCATCCTCGAGGCTCTGCCCGCGGCGGCCCGCGCCGCGGCATCCGCTCACCCCGCGTCCTGACCCGCCGGCTACTCAGCCGCTCAGAGTGCCAGGTCGTGCCGAGATAGCCGGTTAGCCTGGCACTTTTGGCGCGAGCTAACGCTCTCGGCGCAATCGGCATCGGCGTCGAAACCTTTACCGAACGGCAGAGACCGGGATGCCTGATCGCGCGTCGTGCGCCCGGGCACGGCGTGTCGCGGCGCGGCTCCGCATCCGCGTAAATCGCTGGCCCGCAGGACACCTCGGGCGGCATCCGTCGTCTTGACGCGTACCGCGCCGAGCAGGGTGAGAACTTCGAAGAGCGCTTCGTGGCGTATGGGGACTACGGGCGTGAGAGCGGGGTGCGTGCGATGGCCGAGCTGCTCAAGCGGGCGCCCGAGCTCGACGCGGTGTTCGCCGCCAACGACATGATGGCCGCCGGCGCGCTGGAGGCGCTGAAGGCTGCCTGCCGACGCGCTCGAACCAGACAGCACCGGGCCGAGGTCAGGCGGGGTCCTTTTCGTGAGGGGCGAAGTATGGCCCCTCAGAAGGCAATTTGAGGGGCCATTTCGCGCCCCTCACGGGGAGAAAAACCGGGCCGCGACGCTCTTCGGGTTCGTCGCGGCCCCATTTGTGCCGGGCGTTACGCCTGGCCGTGGCTGGCGCGCGAGCGGCGCGACAGCGAGTCGATGATCACGGCGAGCAGCAGCACGGCGCCGGTCACCATGTAGCGCACCGAGGAGTCGAGGCTCAGCAGGGTCAGACCGCTGGAGATCGACTGGATGACGACAACACCCAACAGTGCAGACCACGCGCTTCCACGTCCGCCGAAGAGGCTGGTTCCACCGATGACTGCCGCCGCGATGGCGTTCAGGTTGACGTCGCCGCCACCGCTCGAGATGCTCGCGGCGGTCAGGCGGCCGGCGGCGAGCAGGCCGCCGAGGGCGGCGAACAGCGAACCAAACATCAGCACGGAGATGTAGATGCGGTTCACCTTGATGCCCGCGCGCCGTGCGGCTTCGACGTTGCCGCCGACGGCGTAGACCGAACGGCCCCACCTGGTGCGAGTGAGAAAGAAGTTGGTGATCATGACCAGCACGACGAACAGGAGGAACGAAATGGCGATGCCACGATCCGTCGCGAGATAGGCCACGACGATCACGAGCAGCGCGAGCAGCAGAACCGCCTTGATGAGCATGATCGTGCGGGAGCCGGTCGACAGCCCGGCCTGGGCGCGTCGTCGTGCACGCAGCATGTCCGATCCGGCCATGCCGATGACGGCAAGTGCGGCCAGCGCATAGGCGAGCCAGGGTGGCAGGAATATCGACGTCGTAAACTGCACAATCCACGACGTGTAGGGCAGGTTGATGGTGCCGTTGGCACCGAGCACCCAGAGCTGCAGGCCGAGGAACGCGAGCAGGCCGGCGAGGGTGATCACGAACGTCGGAACTCCGAAGCGCGTGAAGAGAAAGCCGTAGATGAGGCCGATCACGGCACCGGCTGCCAGCGCCCCCAGAATCGCGAAGACCAGAGGCCAGTGCAATTGCACGAAAGTCACGCCGAGTATGGCCGAGGCGAGGCCGCTGACCGAGCCGATCGAGAGGTCGATCTGGCCCAGAAGCAGCACCAGCACGACGCCGATGGCTATGGTGCCGCCCGCGGCGCACTGAATGCTGAGGTTGACGAGGTTGTTTGCTGAGAGGAAGTTCTGGTTGAGAATCTGGAAGATGGCCCAGATCAACACGAGGCCGATGACCACGGGCAGCGATCCGAGGTCGCCGGCGCGCACACGGCGCCCGAATGCTCGAGCCGCACCGATGAGCCCCTCTTCACGAATGAGGCGCTCATCCTGCAGGTCGGCGGCGCGTGCGGCGGGGGTTTCGTTATTCGCGGTTGTCATGCGTTCGGAGTCTCCTCGGTGGGGCGGGCGGTGGCCCTGCGGGTGACGGCATTGTCTGTGGCGCCGGTGATGGCGGCGATGATCTCCTCGTAGCTCACGTCGGGCACACGGAAGTCGCCGTTGTTGCGCCCGAGCCGCAGCACGACAACGCGGTCGGCGACGGCCTGCACATCGGCCATGTTGTGGCTGATCAGGACAACCCCGAGGCCGCGCTCTCGCAGTCGTTCGATGAGGTTGAGCACCTCGGCGGTCTGCGCAACGCCGAGTGCGGCCGTCGGCTCGTCCAGGATCACGATCTGTGGCTCGCCGATCAGTGATCGCGCGATGGCCACGGTCTGGCGCTGTCCACCGGAGAGCGAAGCTACCGCGATGCGTACCGAGGGGATCTTTGCCGAGAGCTGGCGCAACAGTGTCCACGACTGCTGCTCCATGCGTTCTTCGTCGAGTGTTCCTGTGCCGAGCTCACGACCGAGAAAAAGGTTGGAGACGACGTCGAGGTTGTCGCACAGCGCGAGATCCTGGAACACCGTGGCGACTCCGAGGGCGCGCGAAGCCGCCGGGGTGGGAATCGAGACGCGCCGACCTTCGAAGGAGATCTCGCCCGAGTCTGCCGGGTGCACGCCGGCCAGAATCTTTACCAGCGTCGATTTGCCGGCGCCGTTGTCGCCGACGATGGCCACAACCTCGCCGGGATAGACATCCATGTCGATGTCGGTCAGGGCCTGAACAGCACCGAATCCCTTCGAGATGCGCCTGATCGAAAGTATCGGCTCCCTCCCGGGTGTGCTGCGCTCGGTGGCGGGAGCTTCCAAGGTCACGATTTCTCCTTTGAATCGACGAGACTCGTCGGGTTGACGCAAAAGTACACCCGAGCGGGGATCACCGGTGGTGATCCCCGCCCGGGCGGCGAATTACTTGATGCCGTACTTGGTGCAGGCGGCTGCGTAGGCGGCGGTGCAGATGTCCGATGCCTTGTACAGACCGTCCTTGACCACGGTGTCTTCGATGTTGGCGGTCGTCACGGCGACGGGCGTCAGCAAGAACGACTGGATGTCGGCGCCCCCGGCCGTCTTGGTGGTCGTGTCGCCCTTCGGCTTGTTGCCCTTGATCAGGTCAACGGCCAGCTCGGCGGCCTTGTATGCCTCCGGCTTGAAGGCCTTGTACACCGTCATGAACTGGTCTCCGGCGAGAATGCGCTGGATTCCGGCGAGCGAGGCATCCTGACCGGTGACGGGAGGAAGCGGAACAACTCCACCAGCCTTGAGGGCTGCGATGGCGCCGTTTGCGGTGTCATCGTTCGCGTCGTAGACGCCCTTGATCTGCTTGCCGAACTTGGTGACCTGGCCAGAGACCCAGTCCTGCGCCTTCGGCGGCTCCCATCCGGGTGTGTCGAACTCGGCGAGAACCTTGTAGCCACTTCCGTCGATGACGCTGTGCGCACCCTTCTTGAACTGGGTTGCGTTGTTGTCGGTGGGCGAACCGTTGACCATCAGGATGCCGCTGCCGGCAGGAACGTTGGTCTTCTTCAGCTCATTGACGAGCGCGGTTGCCTGCAGCTCACCGACCTTCACGTTGTCGAAGGAGATGTAGTAGCTGCTGTCGGCGCTGTTGATAAGGCGGTCATAGGAGATGACCGGAACGTTCTTGGCCTTGGCCTCGTTGACGATGGCTGCTGCGGCCTGGCCGTCGAACGGGTCGAGCACCATGGCCTTGATGCCCTGGGTCAGCATCGATTCGGCCTGCTGCTGCTGCTTGGCGGCATCGCCGTCAGCGTTGGCGTAGAGCACGGTGCAGTCGGGGCAGAGCTCCTTGACCCGAGCCTCGAAGTACGGCTTGTCTGCGCTCGCGTAGCGGGCGGTTACCGAGTCGGGCAGCAGGAGGCCGATCTTCGCTTTGGCCGTATCGGCCGGCTTGTTGCTCGTCGCGGTGTCCGCGCCGTTCGAACATGCGGTGAGTGTGCCCGCTGTGAGCAAGAGCGCGGCTGTCGCAACAATCGCTCTCGTGGTGGCGATCTTCATTGAAAAACCTCCGGTTCAAGGGTCGCCTACTTTGGCGACTGGCATGAGCTTGTCATTTACGCGCGTTGGCGTCAAGTCTTGAAGGCAACGATTTGGTCTCAGCTTCGCGCGGGCTCATCGGTGGCGATATTCACCTGATCGATGGCGTAGACGAGCGCGCCCAGAACGGCGGCCCGATTGCCGAGTTGGCCCTGCACCACATCGGGAATCGACTCGTCATCGACGATGATCGAGCGCTCGATCGCGTGCCGCAACGGGCCGAGTAGCAACTCGCCGGATCGCGCGAGGTCGCCGCCGACCACGATGCGCTCCGGATCGAGCAGATTGCACAGGTTTGCCGCCGCGACGCCGATGTGCTTTCCGGCGTCGGCTATCGCGCGAATGCAGGCGTCGTCACCCGCCATTGCTCGGATGACCAGATCGCCCAGCTTGAGCGGTCCGTACGTCGGCTTGAGGGCCTCGAGAATGGCGGGGCCTCCGGCGATGGCCTCGAGGCATCCGCGGTTTCCACAGCGACACAGTGGCCCATTTTCGCGGATGGTGATGTGGCCGAACTCGCCTGCGCTGCCGTTGTGGCCGCGGAACAGGCGCCCATTCAGCAGCAGGCCCGAACCGATTCCGTCGCCGATGTCGAGGAAGACCGCGTTCTCTTTGCCGCGAGCTGCTCCGAGTCGCGCCTCGGCAAGGGCGGCAAGGTTGGAGGCGTTATCGACGAAGACGGGGCACTGCAGCCGACGTTGCATGACGTCGGCCACGGGTACCGCATCCCAACCGCGCAGGATTCCACCGCGGGCCGTCGTTCCCGTCGCCGATTTCAGGGGCGCAGGCAGCGCGATGCCGACCGCCAGCAGTTCGCTCATGCCGGAATCCACGCTGTCGAGCATGTCGGCGATCAGCAGGGTCGCCCGGTCGAGTTCGTTGTCGGCGCGGTGGTCTTTGGCGAGCGGCATGTGATGCTCGGCGAGCACCGTATGGGCGACATCCGAGAGGGCAACGCGCAGATGACGGGTCGAATAGTGCACGCCGACGACCAGACCGAGGGCGTGGGCCAGCGTCACGTACTGCGCTCGCCGGCCGCTGCGCGTGCTCGGCGCCGTGTGCAGAACGCCCGTGCCGGTCAGTTCTTTGACGATATTCGAGACGGTGGCTGCGGAAAGTCCGGTGGCCCCGGCGAGTTCCACCTGGGTCAGACCGCCGTGTTTCTTGACGGCGTCGACGATCCGCGCCCTGTTGGCTTCACGAAGTGAAGTCTGCGAACCGGGAGTCCGCCGCGTCTCTGCCACGAGAACAAGATACATGGCCGCCGCCGATTGGGCATCGTCGAATTCTGCGCGGGTGAGTTCACCCGCGGTTTGACGCACGATTGTGAGCGATTCGAGACGACGGGAAATGGGGCGACACGGCAGACTAGAGACATGGCCGACTTGCACGTGTACCCCGACCGCCTCGAGATCCGTCTCACCCGGGCGGAAAAGGTGCTGTCGCTGCGGCGCGACGACCTCGTGATAGCGCGCGACGACATCAAGTCCGTCGCCATCACGGCGGATCCGTGGATCTGGATTCGTGGCATCCGGGCGCCCGGCGCGATGGTGCCGTTGACCCTCGCGGTGGGAACCTGGAAGTTTCACGGCGGCAAGGATTTCCTGCTCATCAAGGGAAAGCAGCGCTCGGCGGTCGTGATCGACCTGGAGACGGCGGACGAAGCTGCGGCAGGCTCAGGTGCCGGCGCGGATGCGACGACCGGCTTTGCGCGCGTGATCGTCTCCACGCTGCACGCCAGCAAACTGATCGAGGTGCTGCGGCTCGTGGCCCCCGACGAGTTGACCGCCGACGGCGAAGCTATTTAGCGTGCGGCGCCGTCCGCGTGCCCGCTGACGGTTCTTAGCTCAGCAGGATGAGCACCAGGCCGGCCAGCGGCAGGATGCCCTGCGTGATGGCGGCGCGAATGTAGCCACGGCCGGTCGAGACGAGCACGATGGATGCCGCGAGCATGCTGCCCAGCGTGAACACCACCAGCGCGAGCCCGGGGTAGTGCCAGCCGACGCCGAAGAAGATCACGCCGATGAAAGCGCCGATGGCGAGGAACAGGTTGTAGAACCCCTGGTTGTACGCGAGTGCTTTGGTAGTGTTCGCGTCTTCCTGGCTGGCGACGCCGAAGCGCTTCCAGATGGCCGGCCTGGTCCAGCTCACGCTTTCCATGATGAAAATTCCGACGTGCAGCGCCGCCGCGAGGGTGACGATGAGGGTCGCGATGATGATCATGCGGTCAGCCTATTGGAGGGCTGCACGCTTGAATCCTCGGCGCGCACGTTGACGACGATGCGGCCGCGCACCTGGCCTTCCATGAATGCGGATGCCGCACCCACCGCATCCGCGAGGCTGACCTCTATGGTCATCTCCTCCAGCATCGCGGGGTCGAGATCGGTGGCCAGACGCTGCCAGGCGAGCTCACGCTCGCGCAGCGGAGCATCCACGGAATTGATGCCGACGAGGGTGACCGCGCGCAGAATGAACGGCACGACGGTGGTCGGCAGGTCGTTGCCCTGGGCGAGCCCGCAGGCGGTGACAATGCCGCCGTAGCGCGTCTGCGCCAGCGCGTTGGCGAGCGTGTGGCTGCCGACGGCGTCGATCACACCTGACCAGCGCTGGCTCTGCAACGGCTTGCCCGGCTCCGAGAGTTCGGCGCGGTCGATGATGTCGGATGCGCCCAGCCGACGCAGGTAGTCCGACTGCTCGGCGGCGCGCCCTGTGGAGGCCGTGACCGGGTAACCCAGCTTCGCGAGCAGGGCGATGGCAACCGAGCCAACGCCACCCGACGCGCCGGTGACGAGAACGGGGGCCGGGTGCTCGGAGTTCGCTATGGCATCCGGGGTGACGCCGCCGCGTTCGAGGGCGAGCACCGAGAGCATCGCCGTGAAACCGGCGGTGCCGATGGCCGCGGCCTGGCGGGAGCTCATCGTGTCGGGCAGATGCACGAGGGCTCCGCCGCGCACGCGCGCGCGCTCGGAAAGGCCCCCGTTGCGGCCCTCGCCGATGCCGTCACCGTTGAGAATGACGCGATCGCCTGCGGCAAAGCGCGGGTCGTCGGATGCGCTAACCGTGCCCACGAGATCGATGCCGGGAATGCGCGGGGAACCCTTGATGATGCGGGGCCGACCGGTGAGCGCGAGGCCGTCCTTGAAGTTGAGACACGAGTATTCGACGTCGACGCTCACGCTTCCGGTGTCGTCGCTCGCATCACCGGCGTTGTCCCGCAGAAAATCCTCGCTCAACATGCGCACCTCGGCGGTGTGCGCGGTGATGCGCCCCGCATCCGTCTGCTGCTCGATGACAATCGCCCGGAATCCGCTCATGCTTCCACCCTAGGCGGATGCCTACGTCACGTCAGGCTCAGGTCACGTCACGTCGCGGCGCCAGCTTACGAAGTGCCCGATGATCGTGAGAACGACCGCATAGCCCAGCAGCACGAGTCCGCCCTGCCACCAGTCGAGAGTGCTCGACCCAGGCGACGAAATGGTGAAGAAGCTCGCGCCGACGAGACCGTCGCTTGCTGCGCCGGGCAGGAACTTGCCGATCGAAGCCGTCGCGGCGCTGAACGATGCGGCCAGACGCAGCAGCGGCTCCACGAACTGGGTGAAGGCCAGCACCGTGATGATCGAACCGACCTGGCTGGGGATGACCGCGCCGACGCCGACGCCTATCGCCGCCCACAGCGCCATCGCGAGAATTGCGCGGCCGATGAGCGCCCACGTGTCGCCGGAGCCCAGAGTGGTGTCGACGCCGAACGCCGACAGCGCGACGGCACCGGCCCCCACCGAGGCGATGAGCGCCACCACTCCATAGACGGCGCCGATGCCCAGTGACGAGACTGCCTTCGTGGCGAGCACCTGCGCCCGCCGCGGGTTCGCCAGAAACGTGGGCGTGAGTGTCTGGTGCTTGAATTCGCCCGTCGACGACAGCGCACCGAGCAGAAGCGGGAACACATAACCCACGGATGTCGCGAAGCTGTAGATGAGAGGGGCGAGCGTTCCGAAGTGCGGCGTATTGCCGGTGGATTCGATCTTGCCCGTCGTGATGGCGCCGAACAGTGCGCCGAGCCCGCCCGAGAGCAGGGCGATGTAGAGGAACAGCACGATGGCGAGAATCCACCACATGCGCGTGGTGAGAAGCTTGGTGAGCTCGGAACGCAGCCCGGCGATGAACGCGCTCACAGTGATCCCCCCTCGCCGACGAGGTGCAGGAACGACTCTTCGAGCCCGGACTTCTGTCGGTGCAGGGCGCTCACCTCCACGCCGGCGGTGAAGAGCACGTGGCCGATGTGGGCGGCCTCGACGCCCGAGACGAGGTAGCCGCCGCGCATGTCGGTGAAGGGCAGCTGCGCCGCGGTGAGGGCCGCAGCCAGCGCCGTGCGATCGGGGGAGTCGACGATCACCTGCACATTGCCCTCAGGGTCGAGGCTCGTCAGATCGCCGCGATGCACGAGCTCACCCTTGGCGATGATGACCACCTCGTCAACGCTCTGCTGCACCTCGGAGAGCAGGTGCGAACTGACCAGCACCGTGCGGCCCTCTGCGGCGAGTTCGCGCAGGAAGGTGCGGATCCACTTGATGCCCTCGGGGTCGAGCCCGTTGATCGGCTCGTCGAGTACGAGCACGCCGGGGTCGCCGAGCAGCGCGAACGCCAGGCCGAGCCGCTGGCGCATGCCGAGTGAGTACCCGCGCACGCGCCGGTCCGCGTAATCGGTGAGGCCCACCTTTGCGAGTGCGACGTCCACCGTGGATGCCTGAAGCCGGGCAGCCTGCGCGTACACCTTCAGGTGGTTGCGGGCGCTGCGACCGGGGTTGAAGCTTGCCGCCTCGAGGGCCGCGCCCACCGTGGACAACGGCCGCTCCAGCTGTGCGTAGGTCTTGCCGCCGATGGTCGCGGTGCCGGAGGTGGGCTGCACGAGCCCCAGCAACATGCGGAGCGTGGTGGTCTTGCCGGCGCCGTTCGGGCCGAGAAAGCCGGTGACGCGCCCGGGTTCGACGCCGAAGGAGAGATCGGAGACGGCCGCGACAGCGCCGAAGCGTTTGGTCACAGCCGCGAATTCGATGGGCACTCCGGTCGCCATGCGAGTCCTTTCAATCTGTATTACTAGTTACAGTACAGATGAATGCAGGGTCTGGCTAGAGCGCGAGGTCGGCCATCGGTGGGCGCTGCAGGCCCTCGGCGAGAGCGGATGCCGGGTCGGCGTTCACGGCGATGATGCGGTTCTCGGCGTCCACGTGAACGATTCGCGGCTCGAAGGCGCGGGCCTCGTCGGTCTCGAACTGGGCGTAGGCGATGACGATGACCAGGTCATCCGGGTGCACGAGGTGCGCTGCGGCACCGTTGATGCCGATGACGCCACTGCCGGCCTCACCCGCGATCGTGTAGGTCTCGAGGCGCGCGCCGTTGGTGATGTCGACGACACTGACCTTCTCGCCGGGGAGGATGTCCGCGGCGTCCAACAGGGCGCGATCGATGGTGATGGAGCCCACGTAATTGAGATCCGCGTGCGTGATTGTCGCACGGTGGATCTTTCCCGTCAGCATGGTTCTTAACACGGTGGTTAAGCGTACCCGGTTCGCCCGGATGTTGCCTCGGGGGCTAGTTGAGTGCGCGGGTGGTCTCGGGGAGCGTGCCTCCCGCGTAGAGCGCGCTCGCGGCATCCGCCAGCGCGGTCAGCGCGAGACGCTGGCTCCACGGGCCGTACGAGACGCGGGTCACACCGAGTTCGGCCAATCGCGCGGGCGGCAGCGAGGTGGGGCCGCCGATCACGCTCAGCCGGCGTTCGCCGATGGCGTCGACCAGGCGGGTGATCTCCTCTTCGCCGCGAACGCCCGGCACGAAGAAGCAGGCTGCGCCTGCCTCGAGAAACGCCAGGCCTCGCTCGATCGCGTCCGCTATGACCTCGTCGCGGGAGCGGTCCCCGGCCTTGATGAAGGCATCCGTTCGGGCGTTCAGCACGAAGGAGGGCACGCCCTCCTGCTCCGCGGCCGCAACGACCGCGGCGACGGATGCGACCGCCTCGTTCAACGGCTTCATCTGGTCTTCGATGTTGGCGCCGACGATGCCCACGCCGATGGCGCGGCGCACCGTCTCCCCGGCGTTTCCGTACCCGCCCTCAAGGTCGGCTGAGACCGGAAGCTCGGTGGCGGCGGCGATGCGGCCGACGCTCTCGATCATGATGTCGAGCGGAATCTTCTCGCCGTCGGGGTATCCCCAGGAGGCCGCTATCGAGTGGCTCGCCGTGGCGAGGGCCTTCGTCTCCGGCAGATCGGCGATGACCTTCGCGCTG
Source organism: Leifsonia sp. Root112D2 (assembly GCF_001424905.1). Lineage (NCBI taxonomy): Bacteria > Bacillati > Actinomycetota > Actinomycetes > Micrococcales > Microbacteriaceae > Leifsonia > Leifsonia sp. Root112D2. Next base: position 871,894 of record NZ_LMCU01000001.1, on the reverse strand, counting down.
ATGACGTCCCACACATTGACGACGCTCAGCAGTTCGGGAACAGTGTGCAGGCGCAGAAGTTCGGCGGCCTTGTCCTGAATGCTCATGGGGCCAGCCTATTCCTCAACCAGCCAGAGCGGAGTGCTCCGCGCAGCGGGGTGCGGCGGCGGCGCATGAGGCGCAGACGACGAGCTGGGTGCGGCAGGAGGCATCCGCGCAATTCTGCATGCGGCTGGTCGGGGAGTCGCAGCCGACGCAACGGCCCAGAACGGCGGCGTGATCGCTGAAGTCGAGCGAGACGCGGTTGTCGAAGACATAGAGCGAGCCCTGCCAGAGTCCCTCGTCGCCGAACTGCTCTGCGTAGCGGGCGATGCCGCCGTCGAGCTGGTAGACCTCGCCGAATCCGCGCGAAGCCATCAGACCGCTTAGCACCTCGCAGCGGATGCCGCCGGTGCAGTACGTGACGACCGGCCGTCCCTTGAGATGGTCGTATTTACCGCTGTCGAGTTCGGCGACGAACTCGCGAGTGCTCGCCACGTCGGGCACGACGGCTCCGGCGAAGCGGCCGATCTCGGCCTCGAAGGCGTTGCGTCCGTCGAAGAAGACGACGTCGTCACCTCGCTCGGCGACGAGTCGGTTCACGTCCTCGGGCGCCAGCCGCATCCCGCCGCCGACCACGCCATCATCGTCGACCCGCAGCTCGTCGGGGGCGCCGAAGCTCACGATCTCCTCGCGCACCTTCACCGAGAGTCGCGGAAAATCGGCGCTGAGGAGTGCGGCGCCCTCGGGAGTGCGGGGCACCCATCCGCTGTGCCTCACCGCAGACTCGAGTTCGGCGGGTGGCACCGCCTCGAAGCCGCTGCCCTCGCTCCACTTGGCGTCGAGCCGCGCAAACGGTGGGTACTCGCGCGTCGTGCGCAGGTAACGCTTCACCGCGGGCAGATCGCCGCCGACCGTGCCGTTGATGCCGTCCTTCGAGATGAGGATGCGCCCGCGCAGCCCCAGCGAGGCGCACAGATCGCGCTGCCACAGTCGCACGGCCTCGGGATCGGCCACGGGCGCAAAGACGTAATAGAGCAGAATCTTTGCAACGGCCACCGCTTCAGTGTAGGCAGGAGCCGGCATCCGCTCGCCCGCTCGTTTCTGAGCGGGCTCTCATGCGCCGGCGGATGCGTCATTCACCCACGGCTGCAAGAATGCAGTTCCATAACTTTTTCGAGCAAGCCAGGGGAGATGCTGCGTGAAGACCGTCGTCATCATTCCCACCTACAACGAGCGCGAGAACGTGCAGTGGATCGTTTCGCGCGTGCGCGCCGCGACCCCGGATGCGACGGTGCTCGTCGTCGACGACAACTCGCCCGACGGAACGGGCGCACTGGCAGACGAGCTTGCCGCCTCAGACACGAGCGTTCGGGTGTTGCACCGGGCCGGCAAGGAAGGTCTCGGCGCCGCCTATCGCGATGGATTCCGCTGGGCGCTGACCGCCGGATTCGACCGCGTTGTCGAGATGGATGCCGACGGCTCGCACCAGCCGGAGCAACTGCACCGGCTGCTGGAGGCATCCGACGCGGGCGCCGACGTTGTGGTCGGCTCGCGCTGGGTCGCCGGCGGCGGCGTAGAGAACTGGGCGGCGCATCGCAGGCTGCTCTCACGCGGGGGCAGTGCATACGCGCGCTTCGCCCTCGGGGTGCCGCTTCGGGACGTGACCGGGGGATACCGGGTGTTCACGGCCGAAGCGCTGCGGCGCATCCGGCTTGATGTGGTGCAGAGCCAGGGCTACTGCTTTCAGATCGACATGATCTGGCACGCCGTGGTGGAGGGCCTGCGCGTGGTGGAGGTGCCCATCACCTTTGTTGAGCGCGAGCGCGGCAGCTCGAAGATGACCATGGACATCGTGCTGGAGGCCATGCTGCGCGTCACGGGCTGGGCAGTCACGTCGCTGCCGAGCAGGCTGCGCCGCAGGCGCCGCGCGGCACCGTCGCTGGTCGAATAGCCGCCGATTCCGCTGGGCGAGTAGCGTGGAGCCATGGCTGACTATGACCCGTACGCGCGCCTCACGCCCGTTGCCTCCTTCACGCTGACGAGCGACGACGCCGCCGACAACACGCCCATCCCGACTGTGCATCGCGCCCCCTCGCTCGGGGGCGCGGATGCCTCCCCGCAGCTGAGCTGGAGCGACTTCCCTCACGAGACCCGCAGCTTCGCCCTCACCTGCTTCGACCCCGATGCCCCCACCGGTAGTGGCTTCTGGCACTGGGCCGTCTTCAACATTCCGGCGGATGTCACGAGCCTGCCCACGAACGCCGGCGCGCGGGCCAGTACGGTGCTGCCCGACGCCGCCGTGACCCTGCCCAACGAGATGCGCCTCACGCAGTATTCGGGCGCAGAACCGCCCGAGGGAACGGGCATCCACCGTTACTTCTTCGTCGTGCACGCGGTGGATGTTGACACTCTCGATATCGACGCGCAGTCGACGCCGGCGGTGCTCGGCTTCAACCTGCACTTCCACACGCTGGCCCGTGCGATTCTGGTGCCGACCGCCTCGTTCGGCGACAAGCTGCCCGAGACCGTCTAATGCGGTGAAGGGCGCGATTCGCAGCCCATCACGGTAAGTTGCTGATGTGAAGGTCCAGAACGTGCGCGTGCATCGCAGCGACGAGAATTTGCCCCGAGAAGACCAGTTGGCCTTCAAAATTGCCGAGGTCGCCGCCGAGCCGATCGAGGTCGACGACGAGGTCACCGAGATGGTGATCAACCGCATCATCGACAACGCGGCGGTCGCTGCCGCGTCCCTCACCCGCCGCCCGGTGGCCAGTGCGCGCTCGCAGGCTTTGGCGCATCCGGTCTCGATCGGCGGAGACGGTTCGACCGTGTTCGGCACGAATGCCGCGCGGCGCGTTTCGCCCGAATGGGCCGCGTGGGCCAATGGGGTTGCCGTGCGCGAGCTCGACTATCACGACACGTTTCTTGCGGCCGAATACTCGCATCCAGGAGACAACATCCCGCCGATCACGGCGGTGGCCCAGCATGTGGCGGTCGGTCGCGAGTTGAGCGGCCGCGACCTGGTGCGTGGCATCGCCACCGGCTACGAGATCCAGATCGACCTGGCCCGCGCCATCAGTCTGCACGCACACAAAATCGACCACGTGGCGCACCTGGGCCCGAGCGTGGCGGCCGGCATCGGCGCAATGCTCGGCCTCGACACCGAGATCATCTTCCAGTCGATAGGTCAGGCCCTGCACACCACGACGGCCACGCGGCAGTCGCGCAAGGGCGAGATTTCCAGCTGGAAGGCATACGCTCCCGCGTTCGCCGGCAAGATGGCCATCGAGGCCGTCGACCGTGCCATGCGCGGCGAGACCAGCCCGACCCCCATCTATGAGGGCGAGGACGGCGTGATCGCCTGGCTGCTCGACGGCCCGGATGCCTCATACGACGTCTCGCTGCCCGAGCGTGGAGAGGCCCGCCGCGCCATTCTGGACAGTTACACCAAGGAGCATTCGGCCGAATACCAGGCGCAGGCCTGGATCGACCTGGCCCGCAAGCTGCACGACGACTACCCGCTCATTCTCGACGACGTCTCGAAGATCGAGCGCGTCGTCATCCATACCTCGCACCACACGCACTACGTGATCGGATCGGGGGCGAACGATCCGCAGAAATACGATCCGTCGGCCTCGCGCGAGACGCTCGACCACTCGATTCCCTACATCTTCACGGTGGCGCTGCAGGACGGCAGCTGGGATCACGTGGCCTCGTACATGCCCGAGCGGGCGAACCGGCCGGACACGGTGGAGCTGTGGAAGAAGGTGACGACGGTCGAGGACGAGGCGTGGACGGCTCGTTACCACTCCACCGCGCCCGGGCGGCAGGCCTTCGGCGGACGCGTGGAGATCGACCTCGTCGACGGGGCCCGCATCGTCGAGGAGATTGCGGTGGCGGATGCGCATCCGCTGGGCGCACACCCCTTCGCGCGAGCGGATTACGTCGCGAAGTTCCGCCGGCTCGCCGAGCGCGTGCTCGACGAGACCGAGATCGAGCGGTTCCTCGCCACCGCCGAGCGGCTGCCCGAGCTGAGCGCCGCCGAGCTTGCGGGGCTCACCATCACCGCCGAGATCGGGGTGCTCGCATCCGTCGAGACAACCCGGGGCTTGTTCTGATGCTGTACGCCACGACGACGCCGGCCGCCAAGCGCGCCGCGCTGCGTGAGCGACTGGCCAGCGGTGAACTGCTGCGCTTTCCCGGGGCCTTCAACCCGCTGTCGGCCCGGCTCATCGAGCGCAAGGGTTTCGACGGTGTCTACATCTCGGGCGCTGTGCTGTCGGCCGATCTGGGCCTGCCCGACATCGGCCTCACCACGCTCACTGAGGTGGCCGGCCGCTCGCAGCAGATCGCGCGCATGACCGAGCTGCCCGCCCTCGTTGACGCCGACACGGGCTTCGGCGAGCCCATGAACGTGGCCCGCACCGTGCAGACCCTCGAGGATGCCGGCGTAGCCGGATTGCACATCGAAGACCAGGTGAACCCCAAGCGCTGTGGTCATCTCGACGGCAAGCAGGTGGTCGACGAGAACACGGCGCTCAAGCGCATCCGGGCTGCGGCGGATGCGCGCAGGGACCCGAACCTGCTGATCATGGCCCGCACAGACATCCGCGCGGTCGATGGGCTTGCCGCCGCGATAGACCGAGCCAAGGCGCTCGTCGATGCCGGGGCCGACGCGATCTTCCCCGAAGCCATGGCCGATCTGGCCGAGTTCGAGGCGGTGCGCCGGGCCGTGGACGTGCCGATTTTGGCGAACATGACCGAGTTCGGCAAGAGCGAGCTGTTCACCACCGAGCAGCTGGCCGGCATCGGCATCAACATCGTGATCTACCCGGTGTCTTTGCTGCGTCTGGCCATGGGGGCCGCCGCCCGCGGGCTCGACGCCATCACTGAACAGGGCTCGCTCACCCCGTTGCTCGGCGAGATGCAGCACCGCGCCGAGCTCTACGACCTCATCGACTACGAGGGCTACAACGCCTTCGACTCGTCCGTCTTCAACTTTCGCATCGAGAAGTGAGAACTACGCTGGTTGAGGAGGACTCGACGAAGGAGGGTCCGTCTCGAAACCAGCGTGGCGGCGGGGGTTTCGAGACGCTCGTTCCTCGCTCCTCAACCTGCATACCTCAACCGGCGGAACCAAGGGAGCAAGCATGAGTGAGAACGCAACACCCGAGATTCACAAGGGCCTGGCCGGTGTCGTGGTTGACACCACGGCGATCTCCAGCGTGAACCCCGAGACGAACTCCCTGCTGTATCGCGGCTACCCGGTGCAGGAGCTCGCGGCGAACTGCTCCTTCGCACAGGTCGCCTACCTGCTCTGGCACGGTGAGTTGCCGACGGATGTCGAACTCGCCGACCTCGAGGAGCAGGAGCGGGTGCAGCGCGCGCTCGCCGACAACGTGAGGCGCGTGATAGACGATCTGCCGACATCCGCCCACCCGATGGATGTGCTGCGCACCGCGGTGAGCGTGATCGGCGCGAATGACCCGGCCGCCGAGGACAGCTCGCCCGAGGCCAATCTCGACAAGGCCGTGCGTCTGTTTGCGAAGCTGCCCGCGGTGGTCGCATACGATCAGCGCCGCCGTCGTGGCGAGCAGCTGATCGAGCCGCGTGACGACCTCAATTACGCCGAGAACTTTCTCTACATGACGTTCGGCGAGGTGCCCGACGATGTTGTGGTCGACGCGTTCCGGGTCTCGCTCGTGCTCTATGCCGAGCACTCGTTCAACGCATCCACCTTCACGGCGCGCGTGATCGCATCCACTCTCAGTGACCTGTATTCGGCGGTGACCGGCGCGGTCGGCGCGCTCAAGGGGCCGCTGCACGGCGGCGCCAACGAGGCCGTCATGCACGCCTTCGACGAGATCGGATCGGCGGACAAGGCGGCGGCCTGGCTTGATGACGCACTCGCCGCCAAACGCAAGATCATGGGCTTCGGCCACCGGGTGTACAAGAACGGCGACTCGCGCGTGCCGACCATGAAGGCGGCGCTCGACACGCTCGTCGAGCATTACGACCGCCCCGAGCTGCTCGAGCTGTACACGGCGCTGGAAGGCGCGATGGCCGAGCGGAAGAACATCAAGCCCAACCTGGACTACCCGTCAGGGCCCGTCTATAACCTCATGGGCTTCGACACGGAGACCTTCACCCCGCTGTTCGCGGCGGCGCGCATCACCGGCTGGACCGCGCACATCATGGAGCAGCTCGCGTCGAACTCACTGATCCGCCCGCTCTCGGTCTACAACGGGCCGGAGGAGCGCCACCTCAGCTGAGCGCTGCTGGATTCCTCCCGCTCACCGTGGATGCACGGTGAGTTGCGTCAAATGGTCCTTCCCGCACCGCCGGAAGGACCATTTGACGCAACTCGGCACGCAGGGTGAGAGCTCAGGAGCCATCGCGGATGTCTGCGGGTGCCTCGGCGGCGAAGCTCAGTTGGGTGAACCGCGTGGTGCTGCCCTCGCCCGTTGGAGATTGTGCCAGGAGGCCGATTGCTATCGGCTCGCGGGCGCCGAGACCGAGCGAGAAGTGCCGCACGAGCTCCCACGGCCCGCCCTCACGGGCGGCGTGCAGGGCGAACGCGCTGCCCTGCCGGGAGATTCGCAGGGCCGCGCCGCCCCCGGCGATGGCCCAGCTGTTGCAATCATCCGAGACGCCGTCGCGAGTGACCACCGAGACGATTCGCGGCCTCCCGGTGGGATCGAACTCGGCGCAGAGCTTGAACCAGTTGTCGTCATCGACCCAGCCAAGCAGCACGCCAGCGTCGAAGAGGCTGCGAAAGTCGACGTCGACGTGGGCGCTCAGCTGAAAGTCGCCGGTGACGGAGGCCAGATAGCGCTCGGCATCCGGCGCCGTCTCGAAACCGGCCGGGCTGAGGAAGAGATCGGTGTGCGCGGCTGCGCGAAGTTCCACACCGTCGGACAGGAGGCGGGGCTCGTGCCCGGATGCCGGCCCTTGCGGCTCGAGGGCGAAGGGCAGGCCGGGAACGGTGAGCGAAGGCATGGTGTCTCCTTGGGGGGGATGCGACGACTGTAGAACCTCTGAGGGTAGCCCGGATAAGAGGCGAGCCGGTCTGTGGGGTGGCCACAGCGCGGATGCCGAGCGAGGCATCCGTCGTTAGCATCGCCATGTGCACATGATCTTTCGAACCTTCCTCCATTCGATCATTTCCCGCTTCGGCCCGCGGCTCGGACACTACGACGTGGCGCGCACGCGCTTTCGCGTGCTGCCCACCGACCTCGACATTCTGCGCCACATGAACAACGGCGTGTACCTGTCGATAGCCGACATCGGCCGCTTCGACATGCTGGACCGCAGCGGCGTGTGGGCCATCTTCACGGCACGCGGCTGGTACCCGGTGGTGGCCAGCGAGACCATCACCTTTCGCAAGTCGCTGACACTGGGGCAGCGGTTCACGGTGGAGTCGCGCGTGCTCGGATTCGACGACAAGGCCGTCTTCGTGGAGCAGCGTTTTGTGGTGCACGGTGAGATCTATGCGCAGGCATTCATCAAGGGTCGCTTTTTGAAGAAGACCGGGGGCACGGTGTCGATCGCCGAGCTGCTCGACGCACTCGGCGTCGTTCCCACCGAACTCACCGTGCCGACATGGATCGAACGCTGGGGCGCGGATGCCGCGTTGCCGCCCACGCGCGCCGCGGCCCCCAGCGTGTGGGAGTGAGGAACAGCGCTGGTTGAGGAGCGCGAGGTACGAGCGCGTCTCGAAACCCGCGTGGCGCCACGCAGGTTTCGAGACGCTCGTTCCTCGCTCCTCAACCAGCGGGCTACGGGCGGTTACGCGACGGTGGCAGGCGGGCCGAAGGGGAACACACGGTTCGGGTCGTACTGGGTGCGGGCGGCGGCCAGCCGGGTTCGCGTCTGCTCGGTCCATGACCGCTCGAAGATGATCGGGTCGGCCGGGTTGCCGGAGAAGTTCACGTTCGTCACGGGCGCGAGCGACGCCGCGATGGCCGCGATGAGCGCGCCGGCGACGCGCGGGGCGATCTCGCCGAAGGTGGTCGGGTTGAGCGCGATCAGGGTGAGCAGATAGGCGGCGTCACGCCCGCCGGTGGCGGTTGCGGCGACATCCGCGGGGCGAACCGCGCCTCCCATGTGGCGCAACTCCGCCATGAGGAACGGCGAATCGGCGGAGGGGCCGACGTGCTCCAGCATGGCGGAGAGCACATCCTGGTCGATGCCGGTCAACGCGGTTCCGTAGACCCAGGCGGGGCTGCCCTCTTCGGGGTCGTTGTGGATGGTGCCGACGGCGGAGTATGGAATCTCGGCCACCGCATCGATATACACGGGCGCGCTGGCGCGCAACGGAGAGATCAACCGCTCGCCCTCGGCCGCGTCACCGGGATAGGCGAAACGCAGGTTCAGCAGCGTGCGGCCCCGCAGCGGTGGGGGCACCATCTCGAAGTCGGGCATGCGCATGATGGCGACGGAGGTGGTGACGGTGTCGGGAGCGGTCTGCGTCCACTCGGCCCAGGCACGCAGCGCCGTTTCGATGTTCTCCTCACCGTCGAAGAACAGGCCGCCGGCATAGATCGTGCGCAACGGCGCCAGTTCGAGCGTCATCTCGGTCACCACCCCGAAGCCACCCTTGCCCCCGCGCAGAGCCCAGAACAGCTCGGCATTCTCCTCGGCGCTCGCGGTGACGACCTCACCGTCTGCCGTGACGACGCGAAACCCCCGCACCCAGTCCACTGTGGCGCCGTGGCTGCGCGCCAGGGGGCCGAGGCCGCCGCCGAGCGTGAGCCCGATGGCGCCGACGGTGGGGGACGAGCCAACGATGGGCCCCAGGCCATGTTCCACTCCCGCGGCTATCACGGCGCCCCATTTGACCCCGGCGCCGACGGTTGCCAGCCGCGTTTCGGGGTCGATCGTGACGGCATCCATTCGTTTGGTCACGATGAGCATGCCGCCGCTGACCGGCGCGAACACGCCGTGGCCGGTGGACTGCACATGCACGGGCAGCCCCGCCGTGACGGCGAAGCGCACCGCCTGAACGACGTCTGCCTCGCTCGTGGCGCCGACCACCACATCGGGCAGGCTGGAGACGGCGGTGTTGAAGCCGAGCACTTCTTCGGCGAGGGCCGCGTCATCGCGGAACAGCACCGGGCCGTCCACGGCGGCGCGAAGGGGGGCGAGCGATTCCGCAGAGCTGAGGGTTTCGGTTGTCATGGCGCCGAGACTAGGCCCGCCCACCGACATTGCGGAAGTGAGTATCGCTCACAGCGTACGGGGGTTGGCCGGGGGCCCTCATTGTCGGTAGCTCTGTCGTAGTCTTCCTGCATGGACGCCCGCACCGAGACCAGCGTGCGCGACGAGACGGATGCCGCGCCCGGCTCCGCGAGCGCCGCACCGCTGATCACCGTGTACCGGCCGCGGCGCCCCGTGAGCCTGCGCCACACGCTTGCGCCCCTCGGGCGAGGCCCGTACGATCCCACGACCGTGTGGGGTGACCGTGGCGTCTGGCGCACCTTTCGCACGCCGCACGGCGCGGTGACCCTGCGGCTCACCGAGCATCCGAGTGCAGCGTCGGTCGGTGAGATCGAGGCGGCGGCATGGGGGCCGGGGGCCGAATGGATGATCGCCGCCCTGCCCGCCCTGCTGGGCGATGGCGACGATTGGAGCGACCTCGATGTTGCTGGCCACCCGCTGCTGAGCGAGTCGCTGCGCCGCAACGCGGGGCTGCGCCTCATGCGCACCGGCCGCGTGCTTGAGGCCCTGATTCCGGCCATCATCGAGCAGAAGGTCACGAGCATCGAGGCGTACCGCTCCTGGGCGCGCCTGGTGCGTGCGCACGGCGAGCCGGCTCCGGGGCCGGCCCCCGAGGGCATGCGTGTCGTGCCGTCGCCGGCCGCGTGGAGGCTGGTGCCGTCGTGGCAGTGGCATGCGGCGGGGGTCGACCCGCGGCGGTCGCGCGCGGCGCTGGAAGCGTGCCACGTGGCATCCGGTTTGGAAAGAACGACGGATGCGGCGCTGAGCGGCGCCGAGATCGCCCGCCGCCTGCGCAGCGTGCCCGGCGTGGGCGTGTGGACCGCCGCCGAGACGGCGCAGCGAGCGCACGGCGACCCGGATGCCGTGAGCGTGGGCGACTATCATCTCGCGAAGCAGGTGGGCACGGCCCTCATCGGTCGCGACGTTGACGACGACGGCATGCTCGAACTGCTCGAGCCGTGGGCAGGGCAGCGGCAGCGCGTGGTGCGGCTGATACTGGCCAGCGGCGTGCGACGGGAGCGGCACGGACCGCGGGCGACGATCCAGGACCACCGCGGGCACTGAAGCCGCCGGCAGCGCCCGTGCAGACCTCCTCGGCCGATGCCCTCCTGAGACGACGAGAATCGACCCTCGTCGTGAAGGCAAGGGTCGATTCTTGTCGTCTCAGCTGGGGCCCGGGCTGGCGGCTACTCGACCAGCGCCGAGGCCGCGGGGGCGGGTGCGCGCGGGATCGGGGGCTCGCGCAGCAGCTTCTCGTAGTAGGGCAGCAGGGCGGCGGTGTACGCGTCCCATGTGGGCATCGCATGCTTGGTGCGGCCTGCCACCAGACGGTCCAGAACGTACTCGGCCAGCACGCCGACGCCTGCCTCGGTGGCCAGCGGCTTCACCCGTTCGCCGAAGGTGACCGTCGTGTACGAACTCGCGTGGCTGAGGTGAAAGTACACCCGGCGAGACGCGCCGCTCGGCCCGATCTCGCCGCGGAACCGGTGAGGCGAGTCGCATTGCAGAACCGCAACGTCATCCCACTGCGCATCCGGAATACCTGCTTTGCGGATGCGCACGGCGCCGGTTCGTGGCTCTCCCGTGCACTCTCCGAGCCAGCGGTGCAGTCGATACGGCCGCGTGAGGCTGCCCCAGACATCGTCAATCGGTGACAGGAACACCCGGTCGAGAACAATGTAAACGCCATCACTGTGCCGGACCAGCCGGCCCGTCGGTTGTGGAGTCATGATGAACCTCCCGCTCTTCTCCACCATAGCCCCGCGCATTCGGGCGGTGCCGCTCGCGAAGGTGGGAACATTGTGAGTGTCTGCTGTGAGTGATCGCAGCTCTCACCCGAATCGGTGCCGATCCGCCTCAGCAATTCCCATGCGCCACGGCCCGGTGAATCGGCGAAGTCTTGCGCGTTTGCCCGAGAATCTGCGGGGGATCTGCGCATATCCTCGAAGAATGACCCAGTTGCCCCAGGGAATCGGATCGCGTCCGGCGACGCTCTCCACAGACGCGGTCGATCTCGTTCGGGCGTGGCTCGAGCAGAGTTCCAGCGTTCCAGCGGATGCCGGTGGCAAGCCCCGCAGGCGCGACACGGCCGCCCTCTTGGCTGAGGTTCTGCGCGACAGGAACGGGCTCGACTTCACGGTCGGCTTCGTTGACGGCGTTGCCCGCCCGCAGGATCTCTTCGTGGCCGGGTACAACCTGCAGCGCATCGCCAGGCGCGTGCCGGCTTTTCTGCCCTGGTATATGAAGGCGGCGCTGCGCGTCGGCGGCGTGCTCGGGCCCGTGCTGCCGTGGGTCGTCGTGCCGATTGCGCGGCGCGTGCTGCGCGGCATGGTGGGGCACCTCATCGTGGATGCGACGCCCGAGAAACTCGGAGCGGCGCTGGAGAAGCTGCGGGCGCCAGCGCGGAGCGGGCCTACGAGCGAGGGACGAGGCGGGCCCCGCCTCAACCTCAACCTGCTGGGCGAGGCGGTACTCGGCGAGGCCGAGGCCGCTCGCCGACTCGCCGGCACGCGCGCCCTGCTCGAGCGCGATGACGTCGACTACGTCTCCATCAAGGTCTCCTCCATCGCCAGCCAGCTCTCGATGTGGTCGTTCGACGAGACCGTCGAGCGCGTGGTTGAGACGCTGACGCCGCTGTATGAGATTGCAAACCAGGCAAACAGTAGCGGCTCGTTCACCGGTGTGATCAGCGATGCGCGCCCCAAGTTCATCAACCTCGACATGGAGGAATACCGCGATCTCGACCTGACGCTCGCGGTCTTTCGCGGCATCCTGGGCAAACCGCAGTTTCAGAATCTCGAGGCCGGCATCGTTTTGCAGGCCTATCTTCCGGATGCCCTCGACGCGCTTCAGGGGCTCACCGAGTGGGCGATGGCCAGGCGCGCCGGCGGAGGCGCCGCCATCAAGGTGCGGTTGGTGAAGGGCGCGAACCTGCCACTCGAGCGCGTGGACGCAGCCATTCATGACTGGCCTCTTGCCCCATATGCCACCAAGGAACAGACCGACGCCAACTACAAGCGTGTGCTCGACTGGGCGCTGACCCCCGATCACACGCACGCCGTGAAGCTCGGCATCGCCGGGCACAACCTGTTCGACGTGGCCTGGTCGTGGCTGCTCGCTCGATCTCGTGGCGTCGAGAATCGCGTCGAATACGAGATGCTGCTGGGCATGGCCACCGCGCAGGCCGATGCCGTGAGAAAGACCGTCGGTGAGCTGCTGCTGTACACGCCGGTGGTCAACCCGGCCGAGTTCGACGTGGCCATCTCCTACCTCATCCGCCGGCTCGAGGAGAATGCGAGCCCGCAGAACTTCATGTCGAGCGTGTTCGAACTCGACTCCAACCCGGCACTGTTCGAACGCGAGAAGCAGCGTTTTCTCGCCGCCGTCGCGATTCTGGATGCCGACAACGCGCCGCGTGGGCTGGCCCCGCTGCCGCATCGCACCCAGGATCGTCAGCGCGAGTGGGATAACGCCGCCATGTTCAAGGCGCCGGCGCCCGCGATCCCGGAGCCCGTCGAGGGGCCGGAAGACCCGGGCCTCACCAACATCGTGCTCGGGCTGAGCCGGGGCAGCGGCGGGGACGGCATGTTGACTGAGGAGCCTTCGGATGCGTCCGCCACCGTCGGTGATTCCGCGGAAGAGCCGGCAGCGTTCCGCAACGCGCTCGATACCGACCCGGCGCTGCCCGCGAACCGGGCTTGGGGAAAGCACATCCTCGCTCGCGTTGCCGCATCCGAAATCGGTGTCGCCACGCTCGATGCCGCCGCCATCGACGACCAGGGTGTTCTCGGGCGGGTCATCGAAACCGTGCGTTCGCGCGGGGTTGAGTGGGGTGCCCGCAGCGGATTCGACCGTGCCACCCTTCTCGACCGCGCCGGGCTCGCGCTCGCCGCGAACCGGGACCGCCTCATCGAAGTGATGGCATCCGAGACGGGAAAGACCATCGCCGAGGCCGACCCCGAGGTGAGCGAGGCGATCGATTTTGCTTACTATTACGCGGCCCGCGCCCGCGAACTCGACACCGTGCAGGGTGCCACATTCGTGCCGGCACGACTCACCGTGGTGACGCCGCCGTGGAACTTTCCCGCGTCCATCGCGGCGGGATCCGTGCTGGGTGCGCTCGCCGCGGGCAGCGCCGTGATCATCAAGCCGGCGCACCAGGCCAGGCGCACGGCCGCCGTGGTGGTCGAGGCGCTGTGGGAGGCGGGCATTCCGCGCGAGTTGCTGGCGCTCGTGGAACTGCGCGACGAGGCATCCGGCGAGGGCAGTTTGGGGCAGGCGCTTGTCTCCGACCCGCGCGTCGACCGCGTGATTCTCACGGGTGCGTTCGAGACGGCGAAGCTGTTCCGTTCGTGGCGGCCCGAGCTGGCGCTGCAGGCGGAGACGAGCGGCAAGAACGCCATCATCGTGACGCCGAGCGCCGACTACGACCTCGCCGTGGCCGACGTGGTGCACAGCGCGTTCGGGCACGCGGGGCAGAAATGCTCGGCGGCAAGCCTGTTGATCCTGGTGGGCTCGGTGGGTAAATCCGAGCGTTTTTTGCGCCAGCTCGTGGATGCGACGACAAGCCTGCGCGTCGGCTACCCGACCGACCCCACCGCGCAGATGGGGCCGCTCATCGAGCCGCCGACCGGCAAGCTGCTGCACGCCCTCACGGTGCTCGGCGCCGAAGAGGAATGGCTCGTCGCCCCGCAGCAGCTGGATGAGAGCGGGCGGCTGTGGTCGCCCGGCATCCGCACCGGTGTCGCCCCCGGCTCGTACTTTCACCTCACCGAGTTCTTCGGGCCGGTGCTCGGCGTCATGCGCGCGCGCACGCTCGAGGAGGCGATTCGGCTGCAGAACGCCGTCGATTACGGACTCACCTCGGGGCTGCATTCGCTCGACCGCGACGAGCTGGAGCTGTGGCTGGAGACCGTTGAGGCCGGCAATCTCTACGTGAACCGTGGAATCACCGGCGCGATAGTGCAGCGCCAGCCATTCGGCGGCTGGAAGCGTTCCTCGGTCGGCACCGGATACAAAGCCGGCGGCCCCAACTATCTGCTGGGCCTGGGCGGGTGGCGCGCCGATCATGGCAAGTCGAGCACGAGCCTGCACCTGCGCGGCCTCGATGCGCGGGTGACCGAGCTCATCGAATCCGGCCAGTCGTCGATGGGCTATGAGGAGTTCGACGTGGTGCGCCGCTCGGCGCTGAGCGATGCCATCGCATACGCGAACGACTACGCGGTGGCGAAGGACACCGCCGCCGTGGGGGTCGAGCGCAACCTGTTCCGCTACCGGCCGATGCCTGTTGCCGTGCGCCTCGCCGAGTCGGGTCGGCTGCCCGAGCTGTTGCGCATTCTGGCGGCAGCCACGCTGGCCCGTTCGCGCTTCACGGTCTCAAGCTCCGTGAAGCTGCCCCGCGACATCCGCCAGGTGCTGCGAGCCCGCGATGTGACGCTGCTCGTCGAATCGGATGCCGAATGGCTGGCGCGCGCATCGACCGGTGGTCTGGGTGCGAGCCGGGTGCGCTACATCGGCGACGATGCGCTCGCTGTCACTCGGGTTCTGGGCGGCGATGCGGATGTCGCGGTGTACGCCGGCGAGGTGACGCCATCCGGTCGCATCGAGCTGCTGCCGTTCCTGCGCGAGCAGGCCGTCTCCATCACGGCGCACCGCTTCGGTACGCCGAGTGCCCTCTCCGAGGGCCTCCTCTGAGCGTTAGCCTTGAACCCATGACCGCTCCCCTCATCGAACTCAACAACGGCACCCACATTCCGCAGATCGGCCTCGGCACCTGGCCGCTGAACGACGACGAGGTCGAGCAGGCCGTCATCGCGGCGGCCGAGGCGGGCTATCGGCACGTCGACACGGCCAGAAAATACGGCAACGAGACCGGCGTGGGGCGTGGCATCCGCAACAGCGGCGTGCCGCGCGAGCAGATGTTCGTCACCACGAAGCTGGACGGTGAGCACCAGGGTTCTGACCGTGCGCTCGCCGGCCTCGACGAGTCGCTCGGGCGGCTCGGACTCGACTACGTGGACCTGCTGCTCATCCATTGGCCGCTGCCGGCTCGTGGCGAGTTCGTCTCCACCTGGCGCACCTTCGAGCGGCTGCTGGCCGAGGGCAAGACGCGCGCGATAGGCGTCTCCAACTTCAAGCCGGCCCACCTCGAGACGCTGCGCGCCGAGACGAGCATCGTGCCAGCCGTCAACCAGGTGCAGCTGAGCCCGCAGATTCCGCGGCTCGACCACCGCGATTATGACGCGGCGCACGGCATCGTCACCGAGTCGTGGAGCCCGCTCGGTGGCTCGGACGGCGGCCTGCGCTCGGTGCCCGCGCTCGCGCAGATCGGCGAGCAGTACGGCAAGACTCCCGGGCAGATCGTGCTGCGCTGGCACGTGCAGAACGGGCTCGTGGCCATTCCCAAGTCGAAGAACCCGGCGCGCATGGCCGAGAACCTCGACGTCTTCGACTTCGAGCTGTCGCCGGCCGACCTGCTCGCCATCGACCAGCTCGCCATCGGCGCTGAGCCCGGCGTCGACTCGGACTCCGTCGGCCACTGACGCGAGCCGGGGTCGTAACGGATGCTGTGCCGGGCGACCGCGCGTCGCATCCGGTCGCATCCGGTTTCAGCTGGTCGCATCCAGCCATCTCCATCGCTGAGGGGCAAGCTTTGGCCCCTCATTTCGCGAAAACAGGGGCCAAAGCTTGCCCCTCAACGAATCGAGTGTGGACTCAGGCGGTTCAGGCGCCGGATGCCGGGCTCGCCCCGAGCGCAGCCGTCACTATCGCGAGTGCCTCGGCCCGCGTCACGCCCAGCTGAGCCGTGCGCTCCGCATAGACGGTGGCGGCCAGTTGCGCCTGCCGATGCGTGGCGTCGCCCGTCGCCGCGATGAAGCTGCCGTTGCGTCCGCGCGTCTCGATGACCTCGTCGCGCTCGAGCTCGCGATACGCCCGCGCGACCGTGTTGGGTGCCAGCCCGAGGTCGTCGGCCAGCCGCCTCACGGTCGGCAGCCGCGTTCCCGGCGTGAGCTCGCCGGCGCGCACCGCCTCGATTACCTGCACCCGCAGCTGCTCGTACGGCGGCGTCGCCGACTTCGGGTCGATCACCCGCATTTGGGCACCGACACTCCGTGTGGTCATGCGAGCACTGTATCAGTACAAAATGCGGGCATTGGGCCACCCCTTGACATCCGCAGCGAGAGCACTACTCTGTAACTAATTGCTTCTAGAATGAAATGGTTATGAATGTGATGCAGTCCCAGACCACCGAGCAACTCACGAGCATCTTTGCGGCGCTCGCCGACCCGACCCGGCGCGCGATTCTGCAGCGGCTCACGAGCGGTGACGCGAACGTCGCCGAGCTTGCCGAGCCGTTCGAGATGAGCCAACCGGCCGTCTCACGGCACCTCAAGGTGCTCGAGGGTGCAGGACTCATCTCGCGCACCCGGGTTGCGACGGCTCACTTCAGCCATCTCGAGGCCGAGCCCCTGAAGGAGGCGGTCGAGTATATGGAAAAGTATCGCCGCTTCTGGAACAGCAGTTTCGACCGCCTCGATGCGGCGCTCGCCGAATATCAGGCGACTCCGGATTCCGACACCACCGGCATCCGCACCGGCGCACCGCACGCGAAACCGCATACAACGACAAGCAATACCACCACGCAGAAGGAGACGAACAATGACTGACTATGCCCTGCCGGAGGTCACCGATCGTGACGTCTACATCACCCGCAGCTTCGACGCGCCCATCGACGTGGTCTGGAAGTTCTGGACCCAGCCCGAGTACATCGCCCAATGGTTCGGCCCCGAGACGGTCTCGGCGCCGGCCGAACTGATGGATGTCGACCCCCGCGAGGGCGGCACCTGGAACCTGATCATGCGCGACGACAACGGCGACCACCCCATCACCGCCACCATCACCAGACTGGTCGAGCACGAATACCTCGAGCTGCACATGCGCTCAGACACCAGCGTGGGCTTTCTCGACAACGAGATTCTGCGCCTGCAGTTTCACGATCACGGTGAGAAGACCCGCATCACCCTGCATCAGGGCCCGTTCACGCCGCAGTTCCGCGACATGACGCGAGACGGCTGGGTCAGCTCCTTCGACAAGCTCGACACGGTGCTCGCTGGCGGCGGCGGCGCGGGAACGGCGGACGAAACGGGGGCAAGCGCATGAGCGCGGATGCCCCCACCACGCAGACCCACACCGTCACCTCCGCAGATGGCACGACCATCGCCTACGAGAAGGTCGGCACCGGACCTGCCCTCGTGCTGGTCGACGGCGCTCTCTGCTACCGCGAGTTCGGCCCGTGCCGCAGCCTCGCCACCCACCTCGCCGACCGATTCACCGTCTATTTCTACGACCGGCGCGGGCGCGGCGAAAGCGGGCCGAGCGACGGCCCCGGAGCCGCTCCGTATGCTCCCGAGCGCGAGTACGAAGACCTTGCCGCCGTGATCGACGCGACGGGAGGAGACGCATTCGTGACCGGCTTCTCGTCGGGGGCGGCGCTGGCGCTGCAGGCGGCGGCATCCGGCGTGAAGATGCGGCGGCTGGCGTCGTACGAGGCGCCGTACATCGGGCTCAAGCAGGTCAAAGGCGTCAAACCCGACTATCTGGGGCACCTCAAGGGGCTGATCGCCAAGGATGATCGCGGCGGCGCGGTCGGCTATTTCATGGTCAAGATGGTCGGCGGCCCCTTCTTTCTGCCGGTGATGATGCGCCTGTTCCCGAAGGTGTGGAAGCAGCTCAAGGGCGTCGCCCACACGCTCACCAATGACGCGACGGTCATGGGCAGCTTCGAGGTGCCGACCGCGCTGCTCGCGAGAATCACCGTGCCCACGCTGGTGATGGGCGGCAGCAAGGCCAAGCCGAACATGGTGGCGGCGGTGAACGGCGTTGCGGATGCCGTGCCCGGCTCGGTGCGCAAAACCCTTGCCGGCCAGACCCACCAGGTGAAAGACGAGGCAATTGCCCCCGAACTCATCGCGTTCTTCGGAGAGGCCAAGTGATGGTTACCTTTCGTGCACAGATTCAGCGCTCGGGCAACGCCACCGGCATCCCGGCACCGGAGGACGCGGTGTTGGGCCTGGGTGCGGGCAAGCGCGTGCCGGTCGTCGTCACGATCGGCGACTATAGCTACCGCAGCACCGTGGGCCCGTATCGCGGCCAGTACCTGATCCCACTCAGCGCCGAACGCCGGGACGAGGCCGGGTTGACCGGCGATGAAGAGGTCGAGGTCACGCTCGAACTCGACTCGGCGCCCCGTGTTGTCGAGATTCCGGCAGACCTCGCCGGTGCCCTCGAAGCGGATGCCGCGGCCAGCGCAGCCTTCGACGCTCTGTCGTACAGCGGCAAGCGGGTGCACACACTCGCGGTCGAGGGCGCCAAGACCCCAGAGACCCGCGAACGCCGCATCGCCAAGGCGATAGCGACGTTACGCGGTGACGCCTAGCGGCAGCGATTACCCCGTGAGGTGACGAGAATCGACCTTCCCCAGCATGGGGAAGGCCGATTCACGTCGTCTCAGTACCTCGGGGCCGAGCGGTTACGGCGAGGGCGAGGGGGTCAGCTCAGGGGCAGGGAGACCTCGACGCACAGGCCGGATGGCGTCTCGTTCGCCAGCGTGATGGTGCCGCCCGCGGCCGCGACAAGCGCTGCAACGATGGCGAGGCCGAGGCCGCCGCCCGAGTAGGAGCTGCGCGCGGCATCCGCCCGAGTGAAGCGGTCGAAGGCCACGGGGATGAAGGCCGCGGGCATACCGGGCCCGCTGTCGACGATCGTCAGGACCGCGAGGCCGTTGCGGCGCCCGAGGTGGGCTGAGATGGTGCCTTCGTCACCTGTGCCGCGCACGGCGGCCACCGCGTTGCCGAGCAGGTTGTCGAGCACGCGCCCGAAGTCGCGGGCCGACAGTGCTGCAGTGCCGAAAGCCTCCGGTGCGTAGTCGAAGTCGATAGCCAGCGGCTCGCCCTCGGCAAGCGTGCGGGCACGGTCTATCGCGTCGGCGAGTTCGGTGGTGAGTTCGCGCCAGCTCGCCTGCCCGGCCTGCGCGGTGCCCTCGCCAGCCACCGCGTCGATGCGCGAGAGCTCCAGCAGGTTCGTGGCGAGCTGCGAGAGCCGCAGCACGGTGGCGCGCGAGGAGCGCAGATCGGTGAGCAGGGCATCCGCATTGCCGGCGTCGAGCTCGGCCAGCTCGAGCTGGCCCTGCAGTACGGCCAGCGGTGTGCGCAACTCGTGGCTGGCATCGGACACCATCTGTCGTTCGCGCTCGGCGGATGCCCGCAACCGCCCGATCAGGGAGTTGAGCGTCGTCGCCAGCTCGGCCAGCTCATCGTGCGCCGGCCCTGCGGCGAGCGGGGCCGCAGAGGTCTCCTCGGCAAGGGCCTCGGCCTGCCGTCGCATGCGTGTCACCGGACGAAGCGCGGTGCGCGCGAGCAGCCACGACGCCGCGCCGAAACCGAGCACCAGAACGGCTGCGCCGATGAGAATCGCCACGGTCAGCCGGTTGAGAATGGCTTCGCTGGTCTCGTCGTTGCGCGCCGCGACCACGGTGAATGAGCCCGAGGGGGTGTCGACTTGCTGCGAGAGCACGAGATATTCGGCGGTGCCGGTACGTACGTGCCGCGGTGAGTCGTCGTCAAGTGTCGTGAACCAGTGCAGCTTGGGCCGCAGGCCCTTGGTGAGGGTGGAGGCGAGCACGGTGCCACCGGGGTCGACGACCGCGACGATCTGGCCTTCGACCGGTGTGTCGACGGGCTGCCGCGGGTTCTGCTTCAGCGCCTCGATGTAGGGAAGCGCATCGGCGCGCAGCAGCGTCGTGCTCGTGCTGTTCAGAATGGCCGCGACGCCGAGCCGCAGGCCCACGAGGGCGACCGCGCCGAAGAGTACCGCCACGATGAGACTGCCGATGGCGATCCTCGCCGTGATCGACAGGCGGCGCAGCCAACCCAACCCCGTTCGGCTCATGGGGCGTCGATGCGATAGCCGCGCCCGCGCTCGGTGACGATCTGCAGCCCGGAACCGGAGGCATCCAGCTTCTTGCGCAGGTAGGAGATGTACTGGTCGATCACGTTGTGGCCGATGTGCTCGGTCGTGCCCCACACCTCCTCGAGAATGACGGTGCGCGACAGCGTCTCGCCCTCGTGCGTGGCGAGCAGGCGCAGCAGCGTGAACTCCCGTGGGCTCAGCGGCAGCTCGTGCCCGCCGACGCTCGCCCGATGATCGTGCGAGTCGATCGTCAGCTCCCCCACCGTGACGTGCGGACGGCTGCCTGGTGGTTCCCGCCGCAGCAGTGCCCGGATGCGTGCGGTCAGTTCCGCGAACGCGAACGGCTTGGTCAGGTAGTCGTCTGCGCCCGAGTCGAGCCCGAACACACGATCCTGTACGGCGTCACGAGCGGTCAGCAGCAGGATCGGCAGGCTGTGCCCGCCCTCGCGCAGGTGTCTGCAGAGCTCGAAGCCGCTCATGCCGGGCAGCATCACGTCGATGGCCGCGGCCTGGAAGTCGCCGTCGCGCACCGCGATCAGCGCATCCATGCCGTTGTCGACCACGGTGACTTCGTAGCCCTCGGCGGTGAGCCCGCGCTTCAGCACGCGGCCCATCTCGTCGTCGTCTTCCACAACCAGAAGCGTCATGGCTTCATCGTGCCACGCCTTGCTGTTCATGGTGCGTACGCATGCCGCTCAGCGCAGGGCGAGGATCGCGAACGCGGCGATCCCACCGAGCAAACAGTAGATCGCGAATGGTGTGAGCGTGCGTGTGCGAAAGTAGCGGTCGAGAAATCCGACCGACACGAGCGCGGCCACGAACGCAGCGGCGCTGCCTGCCCACACCTGCCCCTGAATGCCCGCCCCGAGCGGCCCGAACAGGTCGGGCAGCTTGAGCACGCCCGCCGCGAGAATCACCGGGGTGGCGAGCAGGAACGAGAACCGCGCCGCCTCGCGGTGGCTGAGCCCCGCGGCCATGCCGCTCACCATGGTGACGCCGGAACGGCTGATGCCGGCGGCGAGGGCAAGAATCTGCGATGAGCCGATCAGTACGCCCCGACGAAGCGGCATGCGCGAGAGGCGCTCGTCGGCCGTCGTGTCATCCGCATCGAATTCGACGTCGGCACGATGCGCCGCCGCAAGCGCTCGCTCACCCTCGGCGTGCACCGCCCGCCGCCGCAGCCATTCTCCGAAGAACAGCACGAGACCGTTGACGGCGAGGAATGCGGCGGCCGGCAGGGGCTGCCCGAGCAGCGTGCGAAAGAGGTGTTCGAGCAGCAGGCCGGCAATGCCCACAGGGATGGTCGCCAGAATGATGAGCCACGCCATGCGTTCGGGACCGGTCTGCAGGCGCCGGTAGCGAATCGACGTGAAGAAGCCGCCGATGATGCGCACCCAGTCCCGCCAGAAGAAGGCGAGCAACGCGAACGCGGTGGCGACGTGCAGGCCCACGATGAACGCCAGATAGGGGGATTCCGGCGTGGAGACGTTGAGATCCTTCGCCCACTGCCCGCCGATCAGTGCGGGAATGATCACGGAGTGTCCGAGGCTCGAGATGGGGAACAGCTCGGTGATGCCCTGAATCGCCCCCATCACTATCGCCTCGAGGTAGCTCAGCTGGCTCATGCGGTATGCCTTTCCCCTGTGTCAGGAGTGAAGCTACCGAACGGATGCTGCGCGAAAGCCGAAAAATCCCCGTGCGTGAGAGGACTCTCAGACGCGCTACCCGACCACCGGCGGGCCGGGTGCGTCAGTCGAGGGTGCGCTGGATGAGGCGGGAGAGCACTATCGCGCTGCGGGTGTGGTCCACGTTCGGTGCGAGCCGCACCTTCTCGAGGGCGGCCTCGAGCCCCGGAATACTGCGCGCCCGAATGTGCACTATCGCGTCGGCGCTGCCGCTCACGGTGCCGGCATCCACCACTTCGGGCACGGCCGAGAGAATGCGGAACAGTTCCTCGGGAGCCACCGTGCCACGGCAGAACAGCTCAACGTAGGCCTCGGTGCTCATGCCGTCCACGGTCGGATCCACCTGAATGGTGAACGAGCGGATGACGCCGTCGCTGACGAGCCGGTCGACCCGGCGCTTCACGGCCGAGGCCGAAAGCCCCACCACGGCGCCGATGTCTCCGTAGCCGGCGCGGGCATTCTTGCGGAGCAGGTCGAGAATGCTGCGATCGAGGTTGTCCATCCGCTCATCTTATGGGGAATCATTGCGTCAACGCGCCTATATGCGCCAAAATATCGCGCATGTAGGCGAGAAACACCGGATATCAGCGTGTGACACTGGAAGCATGTCCGAAACTTTGGCGGCGACCACCGCACCGACCACCGCGCGCAGGGCGACCCCCCGCAGCTACCTCATGTGCCGACCCGACTTCTTCACGGTGAGCTACCGCATCAACCCGTGGATGCATCCGCAACAGCCCACCGACACCGCGCTCGCCGTGCGCCAGTGGCAGAGCCTGTACGACACATTCATCGGTCTTGGACACGATGTGCAGTTGATCGACCCCATCGACGGCCTGCCCGACATGGTGTTCGCGGCCAACGGCGGCTTCGTGATAGACAACGTTGCCTACGGTGCGAACTTCACCTACGCCGAGCGTCAGCCCGAGGGCCCCGCGTACATGCAGTGGTTTGGTGAGCACGGTTTTCGCGTGGCCGAGCCGAAGAACATCAACGAGGGCGAGGGCGACCTCATGCTCGTCGGCGACACAATTCTCGCCGGAACCGGCTTTCGCACCGCCACCGAAAGCCACCGCGAGGTCGCCGATCTCTACAGTCGTGAGGTCGTGAGCCTCACCCTCGTCGACCCGAACTTCTACCACCTCGACACGGCCATTGCCGTGCTCGACCCGCTCACCGGCGACCACGATGCCAACATCGCGTACCTGCCGAGTGCCTTCGACGAGGCCAGTCGCGGCATCCTCGCCGAGCGTTACCCGAACGCCATCCATGTGAGCCCAGAGGATGCCGCGGTGCTCGGCCTCAATTCCATCAGCGATGGCCTCAACGTGGTGATAGCCAAGCGGGCCACGGGCTTCGAGGCCTCGCTGCGCGAACGCGGCTACAACCCCATCGGCGTCGACCTCTCCGAGCTGTTGCTCGGCGGCGGCGGCGTCAAGTGCTGCACCCTGGAGCTACGCAAATGACTTCCGCATCGAGTTCGACGACGACGACACAGCAGCACGCCATAGACGTAGAGAACGAGCACGCGGCGCACAATTACAGCCCGCTGCCGGTTGTCGTGGCATCCGGTGACGGCGCGTGGGTGACGGATGTCGACGGTCGCCGCTATCTGGACTGTCTCGCCGCGTATTCGGCGGTGAACTTCGGTCACTCCAACCCGGTGCTGCTGGATGCCGCGCGCGAGCAGCTCGACCGCATCACCCTCACGAGTCGGGCATTTCACAACGACAAGCTCGGCCCCTTCGTCGAGCGCCTCGGCGCGCTCGCCGGCAAAGACATGGTGCTGCCCATGAACACGGGCGCCGAGGCGGTGGAGAGCGGCATCAAGGTAGCCAGGGCTTGGGGGTACCGGGTGAAAGGCGTCGCAGCCGACCAGGCCAACATCATCGTGGCCGCTGGCAACTTTCACGGGCGCACCACCACCATCGTCAGTTTTTCCGACGACCCGGTGGCTCGCAACGACTTCGGGCCGTTCACTCCCGGTTTTCGCAGCGTGCCGTACGGGGATGCCGAGGCACTCGCATCCGCCATCGACGAGAACACGGTGGCCGTGCTCATCGAGCCGATCCAGGGCGAGGCGGGCATCATCGTGCCGCCCGCCGACTACCTGCCCGCCGTGCGCGAACTGTGCACGGTGAACAACGTGCTGCTCATCGCCGACGAGATTCAGTCGGGGCTCGGGCGCACCGGGGCGACCTTCGCCTGCGACCTCGTGGGTGTCGTGCCCGACCTCTATCTGCTCGGCAAGGCCCTGGGCGGCGGCATCATTCCCGTGTCGGCGGTCGTCGGCGACAGTGACGTGCTGGGCGTGCTGCGGCCGGGCGAGCACGGCTCGACCTTTGGCGGCAACCCGCTGGCGGCGGCCGTTGGCCTCGCCGTGGTCGAACTGCTCGAGACCGGTGAAATGCAAGAGAGGGCCCGGATGCTCGGTGCCCGGCTGCACGAGGAGCTCTCCCGGCTGGTCGGGCACGGCATCGTGGCCGTGCGCGGTGCGGGGCTCTGGGCGGGCATCGACGTGGACCCGGGGCTCGCGACGGGGCGCGAGGTGTGCGAGCGGCTCATGGAACGCGGCCTGCTGGCCAAGGACACGCACGGCTCGACGATTCGCCTGGCGCCCCCGCTGGTGATAGACCCGGCCGACGTGGACTGGGCGGTCGCCCAGCTCGAGGCAGTGCTGCAGGAGCTACGCGCGGGCTCGCCCAGCTAACGCTGTGAGAACGTTCAGTTAACGAGGGCGCCCGTCCCGGCTTTCGTTACGTTTCGCGACCTCTAATGGAATCGGGGCACCGCACTGGTGCGCCACTTTCGTTGATCGTCGTGGGGGCGCACTCGTGCTCGATAACCTGGTTCACTCGCCGCGGGCGAGCGCGCCCGGGTCGGGGTCTGCGGCGCCCGCGGGGCTGCAGCGTCGCATCCGCCCCACCGCTCTCGTCGTGGGCGTGCTGGGGTTCATCCTGTCGATTGCGGGCTCATGGATTCCGTCGTTCTGGGGCGACGAAGCGGCGAGCGTCATGTCGGCCGAGCGCCCGCTGCCGAGCCTGTTCACCATGCTCGGCAATGTGGACGCGGTGCACGGCAGCTATTACCTGATGATGCACTTCTGGGTACAGGCATTCGGCGCCTCCCCACTCTCGATGCGGCTGCCGAGCGCCGTGGCCATCGGCTTTGCCGCTGCGGGCACGGTGGTCCTGGCCCATCGACTGGTCGGATACCGCGCCGCCGTGTTCGCCGCGGTGGTCGTGCTGCTGCTTCCGCGGCTGACGTATGTGGGCGAGGAGGCGCGCTCGTACGCCTTCACGGCGATGTTCGCCGTGTGGCTCACGTTGCTCCTCGTCGTTCTGCTTGAGCGGGGAGCGCGGGCTGACACGATCTCGGGCACGAACGCGGGCGTGAGCCGGCAGCGCGCGGGCTGGGTGCTGTACGCGGTGCTGGCCGCGGCATCCGCCTATATGTTCTTGTTTTCGCTGCTCATCGTGGTGGCGCATGGCGTCATAGTGCTCGCCTCGCGCCCCCATCGGCGCATGCTGCGCTCCTGGCTCATCGCGAGCGGTGCGGCGGTTCTGCTGGCAGGCCCCGTCATCGTGTGGGGCTTCATTGAGCGGCACCAGATCTCGTATCTGTCGAACCGCGACGCGGCGGCCTTCGGCGTGTGGACGGTTGAGCAATGGTTCGGCAATCCCGTCTACGCCGCGCTCGCGTGGGGCGTGTTGCTCACCTCAGTCGTGGTCGGCGTGAGGGGCTGGCGCTCGCGCCACCCGAACAGCGTCGCCGAGCAGTCGGGTCTGCTCGCGCGCCTCACGCCGACCACGCCGCGCACCGCCCTGGTGGCCGGCAGCGTGGCGTTCGTTCCCATGGCGATTCTGCTCGCCGTGAACGTGTTCTACCCGGTGTACACCGACCGCTACCTCGCGATGAACGCGCCCGTCGTGGCCCTGCTGATCGGCTGGTCGCTCTCGCTCGTGTCGGCGCGGCGGCTGGGGGTCGGGCTGCTCATGGTGCTCACTCTGGCGGCGATTCCCACCTACGTGAGCCAACGCACGCCGTTCGCCAAGAACGAGAGCGACTGGGCACAGATCGCCGACACGGTGCAGGATCACGCCACGGTCGGCGACGCGGTGGTTTTCGACGAGGCGGTGCAGCCCTCGCGCCGGCCGCGCTTGGCCATGCACACCTACCCGGAGGCGTTCGAGGGCCTGCGGGACCTCACCCTGAAGGTGCCGTTCACGAACAACACGTGGTGGTGGGATCGCGCATACAAGGTGGGCACGGTCGCGGGCCGGTTCACCGGCGTGCAACGCGTGTGGCTCATCGAGTACCACCTGCCCGGCCAGGCTGCAGATGCCTACGGCATGGCTTCGCTGCGTTCCCTCGGCTACCGCGTGCAGCAGTCGTGGGCCGGCCATCGTTCGGTGGTCTACGAACTGAGCCGCGGCGCGTAACAGGGGAGCGTAACCGACGCGCGGTGTCGAGCTGTCGCATCCGAAGTCTCGAGCGTGGGTGTCGCGTGCGAGGGCGCGAGCGTAACTTGTACGGGTATGGGGAGAGAAGCCGACACGACACCGCACTCGACGCCTGAGGCAGCCGAGCACAAGCGCACCTTCTTCGAGCAGCCCTGGGCACTCGTGCATCTCTTCGGGGTGGAGATGTGGGAGCGCTTCTCCTTCTACGGCATGCAGGGTATCCTGCTGCTCTACCTGTACTTCTCCGTCGCAGACGGCGGGCTGGGCGTGCCCAAGGCCACCGCGGCGGGAATCGTCGGCGCGTACGGCGGCGCGGTCTACCTCTCCACCATCGTTGGCGCGTGGGTGGCCGACCGGCTGCTCGGCTCCGAGCGCACGCTGTTCTACAGCGCGATAGTGATCATGCTCGGCCATCTCTCGCTGGCGCTGCTTCCCGGGTTCACGGGGGTGGGCGTCGGCCTGATTCTCGTGGCGTTCGGCAGCGGCGGGCTGAAGGCCAACGCCACCAGCGTGGTGGGCACGCTCTACGCGCCGGATGACACGCGCCGCGACGCGGGCTTCTCACTGTTCTATCTCGGCATCAACCTCGGTGGACTTATCGGCCCGTTGCTGACGGGGCTGCTGCAGTCCACCATCGGCTTCCACTACGGGTTCGCGCTCGCCGCGGTGGGAATGGCCGCGGGGCTCGTGCAGTACTCCTTCGGGCGCCGCGCGCTTCCCGAGGCCGCTCGCGCCGTGCCCAACCCGCTGCCTCGCGCCCGTCGCCCGCTGTGGATCGGCATAGCGCTCGTCGCCGTCGTGATCATCGTGGTGCTCGTACTGCTCGGTGTGATCACGGCCGATACTCTGGCGCTGGATGTCATCGTGCTCACCATCGCGGCGACCATCGCCTACTTTGTGGTGATGCTCTCGAGCCGGCGCATCCAGTCGGATGAGCGCAAGCGCGTGTACGCGTTCATTCCGCTCTTCATCGCCAGCACCGCGTTCTGGTCGCTGTACCAGCAGCAGTTCACCGTGGTGACGATCTATTCAGACGAGCGGCTGGATCGGAACCTCTTCGGCTGGGAGATGCCGATTCCCTGGGTGCAGTCGATCAACCCGATCTTCATCATCATTCTCTCGGGGGTCTTCGCCGCCATCTGGACGAAGCTGGGCCGACGCCAGCCGTCGACGCCCATCAAGTTCGCGCTGGGCACGGCCATCATGGGTGTCGCGTTCCTGCTGTTTCTGCCGTTCGTGGGCGGGGGAGCGAACAGCACTCCGCTGCTGGCGATGGTGGGCATCCTCTTCGTTTTCACCGTCGCGGAACTGTTCCTGTCTCCGGTGGGGCTGTCGGTGTCGACCAAGCTGGCGCCCGCCGCGTTCCGCACCCAGATGGTGGCGCTGTTCTTTCTCTCGGTGGCGCTGGGCACGGCCATCTCGGGTCAGCTCGCGGCGCTCTACGACCCGAAGACCGAAGGCGCATACTTCGGCCTGCTCGGCGGCATCGCCATAGCATTCGGCGTGGTGCTGGCCGTGATCAGCCCGTGGGTGCTGCGGCTCATGCGCGGCGTGCGCTGAGTGCGGCGGGCCTGGCGAGGCGCCCTAGGCTTGGCTCATGTTCACCGATCTTTCCGAGGGTGAGCTGCGTGAATATCGCAGCGCCCAGACCGATCCGCATGACTTCGACGCCTTCTGGGCAGACACCCTTGCCGAGAGCCGCGCGTTCGATTCGCCGGTCACCCTCAGCCGTGTCGAGACGGGGCTGCGCACCATCGACACCTTCGATGTGACGTTCCCCGGGTTTCGCGGGCAGCCGATCCGCGCCTGGCTGCGTGTTCCCGCCGGCGCGCAGGGGCCGCTGCCGACGGTCGTGCAGTACGTGGGGTACGGCGGCGGGCGCGGTCACGCCCTCGAGAACCTGCTGTGGGCATCCGCCGGTTTCGCGCATCTGCACATGGACACGCGAGGCCAGGGGTCCGTGTGGGGTGGAGGCGGAGTCACGGCCGACCCCGAGGGCACGGGGCCGCAGACGCCCGGCTTCATGACCCGGGGCATCGACAGTCGCGAGACGTACTACTATCGGCGCCTGTTCACGGATGCCGTGCGTGCGGTCGATGCCGCCCGCACGCTTACGCAGGTGGATGCCTCCCGCATCGCCGTTCTGGGCGGCAGCCAGGGTGGCGGCACGGCGCTCGCGGTGGCGGGCCTCGTGCCCGACCTCGCGGCGGCCATCGCGTATGTACCGTTTCTGTGCGACTACCGCCGGGCCACCGTGATTACGGACGGGTTTCCATACAAGGAGATCGGCATGTACCTCTCCACGCACCGGGATGCCGTGGAGCGCGTGCATGACACCCTCGCGTATTTCGACGGGGTCAACTTTGCCAAGCGCGCGAGTGCGCCGGCGTGGTTCACCAGCGCGCTCATGGATGCCACCTGCCCGCCGTCGACCGTGTTCGGTGCGTACAACAACTATGCGGGCCCGAAGCAGATGCGGGTGTGGCCGTACAACGGCCACGAGAGCGGCGAGGTCTTCGACGACGAAGCGTCGCTCGCCGTGCTGCGCGAGGTCTTCGGCGCCTGACGCCCGGCGGGGCACTTGCGCCGACGCATCCGCATCGCGCCAAGCTGGGAGACTTTTCAGGCAGGGACCCTGCGAATCGAGTAGGGTCGAACAGGCAAAACGCATTCGTCGCGGGGGCAGGCGAGCATTGTGACACGCTGGCCGCCGAAAGGAACGCATGCAGCACGAACCCGTCGAGGTGATGACCCGGCGCGCAATTCGTGAGCAGGAGTCTCGCCACAGGGGTTCGCACCGCATGCCTCGAGGCGCCGCGCGAAAGGCGGCCCGCGCCGCGCGCGTGGAACGTGCCGAACGCGTCGCCCATGTGGCACGGGTGACCCGAGCCGCTCGCATCGAGCGCGCCGAAGCGGCTGCGCGTCTTGCGCGCGCCGAGCACGTCTCTCGCCGTGCTGCAGAGCGCGCGGATGCCTCGCGCGCCGGCGTAAACCGGGCCGGTCACCGACGCGCCATCTTCACCGCCGTCGCAAGCTCATTCGGTCTCGCCGCCAGCCTGATCATCGCCGGTCCTGCCCAGGCCGCCCCCGTTCACGGGTTCGACGCGGCGGCGGAGCACACGCAGGGCATCCGGGTCGCCGGCGATGTGGCGCGCGTACGCCTCGTGCTCGACGACTACTCGGCGAACCAGCTTGTCGGCATCGTTTCTGCGGCAGCCGATGGCGGCGGTCACGACGGAGCGAGCGCGGTGGCAATGGCGCTGAACGCCGGCGGGGTGCGCGCCACCATCGTGCGCACGGCCCTCGACTACTTCGGCGATCCATACGTTCTGGGCGGTGCGGATCACGCCGGCATCGACTGCTCGGGGCTCACCATGCGCGCGTATGCGGCGGTTGGCATTTCGATGGCGCACTACGTTCCCACGCAGGATGCGATGGGCGTGCGCATCACCGAGGCCCAGGCCCAGCCGGGAGACTTCGTCACCTTCGACGACGAAGAGCACATCGGCATCTACCTCGGTAGCGGCATGGTGCTGCATGCGCCGGCCACCGGTCGCACGGTGAGCATCGAGGCCGTGTCGGTGTGGCAGCCGATGGGCATCCACTTCACCCGCATCCTGCCCGAATAGCGCCCCTGCTCGGCCAGTGAAACTTCTGGACGAGGGCCGATTCAGCAGTACGATCGTTGAATGGAACTGCGCCAGCTCGAACACTTCGTCACCGTTGCCGAAGAACGCCACTTCACCCGCGCCGCCGAGTTGCTGCAGATCTCGCAGTCGGGGCTGTCGGCATCCATTCGCTCGCTCGAGACCGAGTTGGGCACTTCCCTGTTCACGCGCAGCACCCGCCGGGTCGAGCTGACCGCTGCCGGGCAGGCGCTGCTGGCCGACTCGCTGCGCACCCTCGCCGCGGCCGCCGCTGCCCAGAACGCCGTCGCCGCCGTGCGGGGCCTGCTGCGCGGTCGCCTCACCGTGGGCGCCGAACCGTGCCTCGGCTACGTGGATCTGCCGGCCGAGCTCGCCCGCTTTCGCACGCGCAACCAGGGCGTCGAGGTGCGGCTGCGCTTCGCCGGCTCAGTGGATCTCATCGAGGATGTCGCCACCGGGCGCACCGACGTCGCCCTCGTCGTCGAGACGGGAGACACTCCGCCGGGGGTGAAACTGCGCCGCCTCAGCACGCAGAAGCTCATCGTGTTGTGTCACCCGAAGCATCCGTTCGCGCAGCTGCGCGAGGTTGATCTCGACAATCTGCGGTCAGAGACCCTCATCGGCTTTCAAGCCGGATGGGGTGCTCACGTGCTCTCGCAGCGCGCGTTCGCGGCGGCCGGCTTCGACTACCGGGCGGCCATGGAGGTCAACGACGTGCACCCCCTGCTCGACCTGGTGGGCTACAACCTGGGCGTCGCCATCGTGCCCGAGAGCTTCGCGAGCAAGCGGCCGGAGCAGCTGTGCGCCGTGCCGCTGCACGAGGGCATGCCCGAGTGGACGGTGGCGGTCGCCGTGGCGGAGGAACCGAACCCCGCCGCCACGGACTTTCTCGAGCAGCTGTTCGACAACATCGTGCTCGCCGCTTAGCAGGGAGACCGGTCACCGATCATGAGGTTCCCCTCGCTCGCAAGCTCGCTCGGCGCTGGGGTCGCGAATCGCTGACGCGATTCTCTGAGCTCCACCGCGCTACCAGGCGTAGTCCTCGGGGGCCGTCTTGTGGCCGGGGAAGATCTCGTCAAGCCGGGCGAGGGCATCCGCGTCGAGCTTCACGTCGAGGGCGCGCACCGCTGCGTCGAGCTGGGCCTGCGTGCGCGGGCCGATGATGGGCCCGGTGACCGCGGGCTGGTGCAGCAGCCACGCCAGCGCAACGTCGCCGGGCTCGTGGCCCAACTGCTCGGCGAACTCCTCGTAGGCCTCGATGGCCTCGCGATTCTTCTCCAGGGTCTCGGCCGCGCGACCCTCGAGCCTGCGCACCCCGTCGCGCTGCTTGCGCACAACGCCGCCGAGCAGTCCGCCGTGAAGCGGGGACCACGGAATGACGCCGAGCCCATTGGCAACGGCGGCCGGCAGCACCTCGAGCTCCACGTCACGCGTGAGCAGGTTGTAGATGGACTGCTCGCTGACGAGGCCGGTGAAGTTGCGCTTGCGTGCCTCGGCCTGCGCGGTGGCGATGTGCCAGCCGGCGAAGTTGCTTGAGCCCGCGTACAGAATCTTGCCCTGTGCCACGGCCGTCTCCATGGCCTGCCAGATCTCGTCCCACGGCGTCTCCCTGTCCACGTGGTGGAACTGGTAGATGTCGATGTGGTCGGTCTTCAGCCGCTTGAGGCTGGCATCCAGTGCGCGTCGAATGTTGAGCGCCGAGAGTTTGCCGTTGTTCGGCCAGTCGGTCATGTCGCCGTAGAGCTTGGTGGCCAGCACGACGCGTTCGCGCCGCTCGCCGCCCTGCGCGAACCAGTCGCCCACAATCTCTTCGGTGATGCCACGGCCCAGACGGCCGCCGTAGACGTTGGCCGTGTCGAAGTAGTTGATGCCGTGCTCGAGCGCGGCATCCATGATCGAATGCGAATCGGCCGTCTCCGTTTGCGGACCGAAGTTCATGGTGCCGAGAACGAGACGTGAGACTTTGAGGCCGGACCGGCCGAGGTGTGTGTACTCCATCACCTCAGAGTGCACCCGGATGCGTCATGTGTCCAACAGCGCAGACGGATGCGATTGTGCGGCCCGGCTTCTCAATCGCGGCAGCGCAGCATCCGCCCCATTACCGCTGCAGCGAATCTTCGCTGTCGTACATGTGCGACAGCGAAGGTTGCCCCGCCATCGGCAGGTGCATCGTGAACGTGGTGCCGGCGCCCTCGGTGCTCTGCACGTCGAGGTGTCCGCCGTGCGCGGCAACGATGGCCTTGGTGATGGAGAGGCCCAGTCCCACTCCCGGCACGGCGTTGCGCGTGGCGGTCGAGGCTCGGAAGAAGCGATTGGTGAGCCGGCTGAGCTCGTTGGCGGGAATGCCCATGCCCGTGTCTTTGACGCTCACCACAACCTCGCCCACCGATTCGGAGAGGCACACGGTGACCGAGCCCCCGCGCGGCGTGAACTTGATGGCGTTAGAGATGAGGTTGTCGAAGGCTTGCGCCAGCCGCCCCGGGTCGCCGCTCACCACCAGCGCCTGCTCGCTGAGCACCGTGTTCACCTCAACACCCGCCCCGGATGCCGCCGGTCGCGCCGTCTCCAGCGCCGCGGCCACCAGCCGGCGCGGGTCCAGCTCGGTCTGCACGATCGGGAACATGCCCGACTCCACCTGCGCGGTGAACAGCAGATCGCCCACCAGGTGCAGCAGGCGCTTGGCGTTGCGCTCGGCAACGCTGAGGTACTGCTTCTGCTCGGCGGTCATGGGCGATTCCTGGTCGTCCTGCAGCAGTTCGAGGTAGCCGAGCACTGAGCTCAGCGGGGTGCGCAGCTCGTGCGAGATCATTCCCACGAACTCGTCTTTGAGGTGCGCCAGCTTGATGGCGTGGGTCACATCGGCGGCCACGAAGATGTATCCGACCGTCTCACCGTTCTCGTTGGAGCGCGGGGTGACGGCGACCTCCACGGTCACGCGCGATCCGTCGGCCTTCAGGTAGGTCCAGTTGCGCACATCGGAGCCGCCCTGGCGAGCCGGCTCCACGAGGGCCGAGAAGCCCGGATTGAGCACGGTTGCTCCCGGCGGGTGGTTCAGCTCGCGCGAACGCTGCTCCAGTTCTTCGGGCAGGTGAAACTCGAAGACGTAGCGGCTGCCCTCGGTCTCGGCGGGGGCGAGCCCGAGCAGCGCGGATGCGCCGGGGTTCCACACGTCGATGAGGCCGGTGAGGTCGGTGCCGATGATCGACTGCTCCGTCACCGAGTTGAGCACGCTCGAGGTGAGCCGGTTGGCCGTGCGCAGCCTGCCCTCGTTCTCTTCGATCTTTCGGGCGTAGCGCATCATGTCGTCGAGCATGGCCTTGCGCTCCTCGGCAAGCCGACGGGTGCTGCGCAACTGGCGCCGTGCCTGCCGGGCCAGCTCGTTCACGATGATGGCCGCGAAGCCGAACACGATGGGAGGGAACACGCCCACCAGCCACTCGCCGACATCCTGTGGCACATGCACGGCCACGATATACGGCAGCAGCAGGGCGGCGGATGATCCGACGATAGCGAGCCAGATGTACTGACGTCCCGCATTCGATGCGATCCACATGATCGGCAGAATGATGAGCGCCGTGTAGAGGGAATCGGCGCCGCCCGTTCCGGCGCGGAACAGCCCGATGCCGAAGAGGGAGACAACAGGGATGAGCAGTGTGAACCGGTCGCGCAGTGCACGAGATCCGATCGCTATGGCGAAGATCGTGGACGCGGCAACCAGAGCTACTCCGATGAGCGCCAGGGAAAGGTTTGAGGGACCGACCGCAGGAATGGTGAGGGTGAGGGCGGTGGCGAGCGCCACGCAGATCGCGGTGGCGAGCTGTTTGATCCAGGGGGCCGGATTGTTCATGAACAGCTTCAGAAGGATGCCGCGGAGTACCCTCACGATGCGACGCCCGGCGTGCGAGTGACCATCCTGGTCTGAATCGTTCCACCCATCATGGGCGTGCTCCTTGTGTTGGTGTGTGCTGCCGAGTGCTGCGCGCTTGTCAGTGCTGCTCTGTGCCGGGTCTCTCACCTCGTGGGTGGGCGGGCACGGGCGCAGACCGAAGCCACCGCCCACTATCCACTGTCGGCAGGGCGAGCGCGCGGGTAAGGCGCGCGTTGCGCCGGTCTATTTCACATAGAAGTAGACGATCGCCGCTATGCCTATGGCCACGATGATCACCCGGTAGACGATGGGCGGCAGGCGGCGGCCTACACTGCCGCCGATCTGACCACCGAGGATAGCGCCGACCGCAATGACGACCGCCGCGAGCCAGGCCACCGGTGTGGAGAACACGAAGACGACGGCCGCCGCGCCGTTGGCCACCCCGGCCAGCACGTTCTTGTAGGCGTTGGCGCGTTGCATGCCGCCGCGCAGCAGAATGGAGAGAATCGCCAGCAGAATCACGCCCTGGGCCGCGCCGAAGTATCCGCCGTAGACGCCGGTGAGGGCGGTGCCGGTGAGCAGCGTGGCGCGCTCGCCGGGTGCGGTTTCTCGCTGGGCCTTCGCCTGCCGTGCCGCCGAGACGCGCTTGAGCCACGGCCCCGCGATGACGAGCACGCAGGCCAGCAGAATCAGCACGGGCACTATCGCATCGAACGCGGATGCCGGCAGCACAAGAAGCAGCAAAGCCCCGGTGAGGCCGCCCACGGCCGAGCAGATGGCGAGCGGCAGAATGGCCCGCCACTGACCTTTCATCTCGCGCCGATAGGAGAAAACGGCACTGATGGCGCCAGGCAGCACGCCGATGTTGTTGGTAACGTTCGCCAGCACCGGCGGGTAGCCGAGCGCAACGAGCGTCGGAAAGGTGATCAGGGAGCCGGAGCCGACGACCGCGTTGATGGTGCCCGCGGCGGTGCCGGCCACGAAGAGCAGGATGACCTCGAGCCAGCTCATCGGTATGTCTGTTCGAAGGTCATCCACCCAGCTTAAGCGTCAGGGTTTAGACGTCAGGGCGCGCTCGGCCCGGCTTACCCCTCCGCCCCGAAGCGTCCGCGCGCCTCCAGCGGGATCAGCGGCTTCTCGCCGCGCACGCGCAGTTCCTGCACCGCCCAGGAGTTGCCGTCGGGATCGCTGAATCCGAAGAAGGTGCCACCGTCGCCCGGGGCGATCACCATGAGCTCGCTGGCATCCACACCACGCGAGATCAGTTCGGCGCGGGCCGCAGTGGCATCCGCCACCACGAGCTGCACCCCCTTGAGCGAGCCGGGCGCCATCTCGTTCTGCGCCGGCAGCGTGCCGATCACGATGGAGCAGCCGGAGCCACGCGGGGTGAGCTGCACGAAGCGCTGGTCGCCCATCTGCGTGTCGTGGTCGAGCTCGAAGCCCACCTTGTCCCGGTAGAACTCGATGGCGCGGCCGATGTCACTCACCGGCAGAATGACCACCTCCAGGGTCCAGTCCATGGGCCTGCCCTGCTCGCCCTGCTTTCCCGCGGCGTCGGTCGCGCTCATGACTGCGCCACCAGCGCGTCGAGGCGCTCGAATCCCTCGCGCACGCCGTGCTCCATGCCGCTTGCGACCATGCCGTCGCGCGCCTCCAGGGACGGGTAGACGGCATGAACGCGGATGCGCGTGCTCACGCCGTCGAGATCGTCGAAGGTGATCGATTCGATGCTGACGACGCCGGGAACTCCCTCGAACTCGAAGGTCTGAATGGCGAACTCGTTCTCGCGAACCACGTGGAAGACGCCGTTGAACGTGTACTCGTCACCGTCGGGGCCGCGATGGACATAGCGGTAACCGCCGCCCGTGGTGAAGTCGTAGCGTTCGACCTCCATTTCGTACCCGTTCGGGCCGAGCCACTGCTTGACGAGTTCGGGGTCTTTGTATGCATTGAAGACCGCGGCGACGGGGGCGTCGATCTGGCGCTCGAAGTCGACGAAGGGAACGCCGTCGGGCGCCGTGATGCTGAGTGCGTTTGTCATTGTCCTGCTTCTTTCTTCTGATCGGTGGTGCTGTTTGTTGTCGTGCTGTTTGTTGTGGTGCTGGTGTTCGTGCTGTCGGCGAGCAGCGCATCCAGACTGCGGAACTGCTGCTCGTGGATGAGGCGGTAGCGGTCGATCCAGGCGGTGAGTGCCTCGAGCTGTGCGGCGTTCAGGTGCACCGGCCGGCGCTGCGCATCGCGCGTTCGCGTGACGAGCCCGGCCTGCTCGAGCACCTGGATGTGCTTCGACACCGCCTGCTTGCTGATGACGAACGGCTCGGCCAACTCGTTGACCGTGGCGGGCCCCCGGCTCAACCGCGCAATGATGCTGCGCCGCACCGGATCGGCCAGGGCCATGAAGGCCCGGTCGAGCCGCCCGTCGGCATCCGCATTCTCACGCATTTATCAACCTCAACCTTGATCAACTAACTGGTTGACTAAAGATACGTCGGCACCCAAGCCGTGTCAACCCCTCCGCACATACCTATGCCGGTTAAGGAGGCCGCCCGCGGCCGTCTCTAAACCGCCCCTTCGCAGAGACGGCAGCGATGGATCGCTGCCTGACCGCTCTGCCTGCTGGTTATTGATCCCTCGATGTTTCCCCGTATTGGGGAAGGCGAGCGCCACGATGCGGGAATAGCCTCGGGAGTGTCACCGCACGAAAGGCTTGCCATGAAGATGTTCCGCTACCGGGCGCCGTCGATGAAGACCATGCTCGGGGTGACCGCCGCGAAGCGATCGGTCAAGCGCGGGCTCGGAATCTCGCAGGTGCAAGCGTGGACCAAGCCCAGCCGCGTCAAGCAGAGGGCGAAGCAGAAGGTCGGCCTCTACTCGCCGGCCGCGCGCGTCGTTCGACAGACCAGCAAAGGTCGCTTCCCGACGTTCCTGGGGTTGTTCGGCCGCAGAAAGCGCTGACGCCCGGCCCGTTCTGGGGCTCCCGCAGCACCCCGCGCTTTCGCTAGATTCAAGCGACCCGTGAGGAGCCCGATGACTGACCCCGTCTCAATGCGCAGCCGTCGCCCGGCGCAGCTTGTCATCGACGAGCTGCTTCGCCAGCACGGCGCGACCCCGCCGCGCTCAGCATTCGCTCGCTTCTTCGGAGTCTCGCCTCTGGCCGCCGACAGTGTCTCCTGGTACCTCGGCGCCACCGGGGAGATCGAAGTCGGTCGCATCCTGGCGCAGCTCCCACCGGAGTGGACTGTCTTCCACGCCCTGCCAATCGGTACAAAGAACACCGACCTCGACCACCTGGTTGTTGGTCCGGGCGGCGTCTTCACCATCAACACCAAGTACCACAGCGGCAAGACTGTGTGGGTCGGCAAGCGCACCGTAATGATCAACGGTCGGAAGCACCCATACCTTCGTGCGGCCGAGAGCGAGGCCAATAAGGTGACCAAGCTCATACAAGAGCGGATGCCGCTGCCCGCGCCCGCGCGACCGCTCATCGTTGTCGTCGACCCGAAGTCTCTCACCATCAAGGAGAGGCCCGAAATGGTCACGGTTCTCACCGCGCAACAACTGCGACGCTGGCTGACGAAGCGACCTGCGATCCTGTCGTCGCAGGATCTCGCTCAACTCGTCGAGATCTTCGACAACCCCGCGAGCTGGCGTCAAGAATCTGCAGGCGATCCCGGTGACGCGCGCCTTCGCTTCGAGGCGCTGCACGCAGAGGCCCGTTCGGCCCACACGCGGCGCGTGGTGTGGTCGCTTGCCGGAACGCTCGCCATATTCGGCGCAGCCTGGGCCCTCGTTATGGGCGGCGGAACCGCATGGTTCGTATCGGCATTGACCGGGTTGTTTGGCTCTCTGGCGGTTGGTTGGCGGGGAACCTAGCCAGCCTTGCTGCCTCCGTGCACAGCCAACCGCCAGCAGGCCTCGACTTCATCGGCAACTGCGCGGGGATCCTCATGTTCCCAATGGCGGATTACTCGCCAGCCGGCGGTGGTGAGCCGAGTGTCGGTCTCGGCGTCGCGCTCACGGTTCTGTACAACCTTCAGATCCCAGTAGTCGCGGTGGGAAGCTGGGCGCTGATAGTGATCAGGGCAACCATGCCAAAAGCAGCCGTCAATGAAGACCGCGACCTTGGCCCGGGTGAAGACGATGTCGGCTGTGCGACGCAGGTCAGGTATTGGCCGGCAGTTCACTCTGAATCGGAGGCCGGATGCATGAAGTAGCCGCCGCACGGCGAGTTCCGGCTGAGTATTACTGCCGCGGTTGGACCGCATCGATCGGCGCGTCGCATCGGACGACGCCCAAGATTCACCCATTGCCTCGCTTCGATTCTCGCCCCGATATCAGTGTCCGGTGTCGATGATCGCCTGATTCGATAGGTCTTCTCGGCGCACGCCGAAGCCGATCCGTCCCCGCGGTGCGGAGAGGTATGGCACGGCCAGCGATATGAGTGTGGCGACGTCGGCACTTGTGACCGGTGTGGGCCACGCACCCCGCTTAACACGTCCGGAGTCTGCCCGCCCCTTGCCGTCATCACTCTTCTCCTCAGGTAAGACAGCCGGGTCAAACGCGAATGTGAGCAAGAGAGCGCCGCGGGTCGCACTGCTAAGTCGTCTTGCAGCGTCTCCAGCGTCTATCGAATTGTGCGCATTCTGAGCAATCACTTCGAGCGTTGCTCGGTGTCGACGCTCGCTGCCAGAGTATCCGGGCCGATCTGGCCTGCGTTGGCGTTCGATGAGCGACACAGTGGTGCCTTCGACGTCCCTGCGATATGACTCGTCAAGTTCAGGGACGACGACAACCCAATCCTTCAGCGATCCTTCCCGCTCTGCCTTCTCGATCATTCTGATTGTCGGGAGCAGCTGATCACGCGAGAGCAATTCGAACTGACTCAGCGCAGCGACAACATATTCAGTCGGCAACAGCACAGTGCGCGCCTCGAACGAGGTACCGTTCACGCCCTTGAAATGCTCCGGCGCAGATAGCCCTTCGAGCCATCCGGCCACGGCAGCGAAGTGCTTCGTATTGCGGGTGCCGTCGCCGCGATAGTCGTGGGCATTGAAGTCTTTGACAATGCCGCCTTCGCCCTCGTATTTGAGCACAGCGTTGTACATTTTGTTCGAGCCGGTCGGTCTGAGCCACGGCAACTGCTGGAAGACCATCGGCGGCACGTGGATCGGCCGCACAACAGGCTTGCCGTCCTCGGTGAGCTCGGAGAACTTGCTCAGCTGTTCGCGGAACTCTTCCTCGTCTTCGATGATTGAGGTGAACGCGTCGTAGAGGTCATACGATTTCTTCTTGCCGTCGAGGACCTGGCGGCCGATGTACAAGCGTACGAGGTCGCTGTACCCGGCCCGGTACCCGAACCACCGCCCCATCTGCATAAGCGTGTCGGCCGCAGCTGTGCGACGGCGATAGTACGAGACCGTCAGCCCTTCGACGGTGAAGCCTCGACTTAATTTGGCGCCGCCGATCATGATCCGCCAGTATGGCCGAGTCAGGAAGTCCATTGCGCTGTAATCGCTGTCCTTCGTGCCGTTAACCACTACAACCGGATCATTGTCAACGGTAATTGCGTCAACTGTCGCACCGATGAAAGATTTGAGCTGATCGAACAGGTTAGGAATCGGCAGCTCATCCCACTTCGACCGCGAACGGTGCACGCGCAGAAAGTCATCGGAATACAATTGCCGGAGCCGCCCGAATGCGGCAGGGCTCGAATACGCTCCCTGTGCCCAGACCGAACGGAATGTGGCGGCGAGTTCCGAATGCTCCGATGTGCGCACCGACTCGTGCACAAGCATCGTGTGATGCCGGTACGAGAAGCGCTTGTCGTTTGATTCCCGCCACTTCTTGATTGCACCGCTGAGTACGAACGCGTCGATCGCCTCGAGGATCTCGGCACGTTCGGCCGCTGGATCGTGCTCGCCGTCAGCGCGAAGGTCCCGGACGAAAGCGGCCTCGTTCGATCGCCCCGGATTGCCCTTGTCGTCGGCGTCGATACCCCACAGATCATGGAATTCCGGGCCTCCCATGTATTTGTCCGAAGGTTTGAGGCTAACGAGAAAGTCCTTCGGAAAGACGTCTTCCGAGTCGTCCGGCGAAATGAATACGTTCGCGAACGGTGTCGCCGTATATCCCACGTATTGGGCGCGCGGCATCACTGTGAGGAGGTCCCGGATAAGTGCATTGATCGCGCTGCGCTTCTTCGATTCTGCGGCTGCTGCGGCCTTGGAACGAGGATTCACCGTGTTCACCGAAGCTTGGTCGGCCTCGTCGTCAATGATCAGAACAGGGATTTCGCGACCGTCCGCCCGGATGTTTCGAAGATCGTGGAGGAGGTTCCTCAGAGCAGTTGTATTCTTTTTCATGACCGCGATACGAGCGTCCACGGCGTGGATGTTCTCCGGGTCGAACACCGGCTTGGCCGGGTTGCGGAGTTCGCCGGTACGCCGGAAGTCGAGCGCATCTTTGCCGAGACGCAATTTGCGATAATCTTTGCCAGCTGTCGTCAACCGCTTGATCGCTGGCACACCAGGCATCGAGTGTACGTCAATGCCGTGCTTTAGGAATTTGTCTCCGTGCCAGTCTGCGTCTTGCGTGCCGATGTAGTCGATGTCACGGATGGAATCGTCGTCTGTGCGGTCGGCGCCGTCGAGGATGTTCTCCTCGCCGACTAGTTCCATGTCGAGGCGACGTTGTGTCTGTGCTCGAAGTAGCTCAATCGTGCCGGTGAGCACGATCACCAGCCGGTATCCGGTGTCTATCGCCTTCGCCACGATGCCGGTGAAATTAGCCGTCTTACCACTTTGGACATATCCGACTACGAGACCTTTTGTCTGGTAGCCCACTTCAGCGCTGGGGTCGGCTAGCCTGCCGACGATCTCCGCCGTCGAGCGATCCAGGGTCGCGATGGCATCGGCATCCCATCCCTTACCCTCCAGCACACGCCGGTATGCACGCCAGTAGAAGTCGTGGGAGCTCCGACGTTTCTCGTCGTACCACGGGATCCAGTTCTCCGGATCGACGATCATCGTGTCCATGCGCGACGCGCTCGGGAACTCTTTGTCCAGCCGCTGTCGCGCTGCGTCGTCAAGCTCCAGTAACTCATAGGCACGTTGGCGTCGGTTCGCACTCCATTCGGCGGTGTCAGCGGCCCACGCCGGCTTTGCAAGCGCATCCCAAGACGCGAGCGCCATGTGCATTGCACGACGTGTTTCGTCTGAGAGATCCGAAACCGTAACTGCGTCGACGATCGCGGCTTCGGTTACGTGGATTTCGGCTCGCCGAAGTTTGAACTGGACCAGCTCGACCAGCGGTTCGGGCCCAGAATCGCGGATACTGATTAAGGATTCACGGGCGGTTTCCGAAATCACCGCATCTACGGAATTGGTCACTTGGGCTCCTCGCAGAATTCATCGAGCGGTGAAGGGATCGCCGCGTGGATCAAATGGGTGACATCAACACGGTACGAGACGCCCACGACAAGCGGGCGCTGCGGCACTACCTCGTCAAGCCTTGACGATGTGATTGCAGGGAACCCGTCGTCGACGAGGTACGCCCGTGGTTCGGATCGCAGCTGGAAGCGAGTCCCATAGAGATCTGCATCCGCGTCACGCCAACCGATACCGTCGAGTGCCGCGTCGAAGGCTCGCAGTGTTCGTCGCAGCTTTACGCTTATCGACGCGACGAGTTCCGGCAGAGTGAAGCTGGCAATCGCCGTCCCGGCGCGGGTGATCTGAACGGATATCAGATACAGGTCCCTTCCGGGAACCGGCTCCAGCTGCGTCTCGGATCCGATGACATGCACGCGGGCTTCGGACTTCGTCGTCTTAACTTCGGCATCGTAACCGGGCAGCCCGAAGTCGTGCTCCTCAGCGAGCGGCCCCAGCCAGGCTGCTATCGCCGCGTCTTCCCCGTCGTGATCGATAATGCGGTCGAGTACGAGGAGTTCTCCGATGAGCCCGGCGACCTTCTCTTCAGTCAGCCGCTTGCGGCCGACGAGAAGCTCCTTCAGCGTCTCAACTGACTCGGAAACCGCATGACGGAACGAAGCGCCGGACCGAAGCTGGTCCACCACCGATTCCAAGAGAACGTACGCCTCGTAGTGCATATCGGATGCGTCGACGACAAGCTCGTACCATTCCGTCGAATCGCCATCCGGAGTGACCCGATTCAGCTCAAGTCGTTCGTATGCGGTCACCTCTGGCTCGCTTCCGCGCACTGGGGTCAGCACCTGTAGCTGATCCCTGCCTGGGTCTATGGTCAGGCGAACTGGGGGTTCCTCATTCATTGTGAAGGCCGCGCGCACGCCCAATCGAAAGTAATCCTCGACCGCCGCGGGGTCCAGGTGTTGAGGGTTCTCGATCTCAGCCATTCGTCTCTCCGATCTCACGCGCCTGTCTCCCGAGCTCACTCGGCACAAAGATTCTCCGTCGGAGCCCTCGGGGCGCGTATAGCGAAGCGTTGCTTCGAAGGCGCTGCCTCCTTTCTATCCCACTGGAGAGGAGTTCACCGGCTCGAAATGTCACGAACATTGGTATGGCCCCAATGCTGGAGTCGATCCGAGCTAAATCGAGCGCACTTCTGCCTGATCTAATCGCCGCATCAAGTGCGAAATGATGGCCAATGCATCGAGGCAGTCCTCGTATGTAAACGCCCCGCTTGATTGCAACAGGTCGATCTCTTCATGACTGAGAGGATTTCGGAAGCCCGCCAATACCCCGATAGAAAGGCTTTTCTGTCCGCTTTGGATGTTCTTGGATGTGTCTTCGGAAAAACCATGTAACGACATGAATTTTTGGAACACATCCAATTTGCCCACCGATGCAAAGGCTGCCTCCAAAACCGCGTGCTCTTGTATCGATGCCAAGTCTGCATGTTTTGCCCGGACGCTATTCACATACCTCTTTATCGCTTCTATCACTGCAGTGTAGAAGTCTCCACCTTCGTAATAAGGCTTTGTGACCCGCTGGATCTCGGCGTGCAAATGCCGCCAGACAAATTCGGCATGTAATGGCGCCAGACCTTTGACGAGCCCCAGGATTTCACCCTGCTGCTCAACTGCAATGTCGGCTTCGTCCGAAGTGACCGCCTCGACGATCGCCCTCACGTGTTCCCTTTCGTCGCTCTTGATAGAACTGACCCATGCCTCTGTTGAGACACCGATCGACTTCTCAACAGTCGTTCGGCCTAGCTCTGCTCTCCGTCTTCGCCAGTCCTGACTTAGCCGGGTCATTAACGATTGCAGCCACTTTCTTAGCTGCTCGGTGAGCTCAGTCTCCCAATCAATCGCGCGCCTGTCTGTCGCAATGACATCTGGCTCAATCTCGTCAAGGAAATCCACTTGCAGGTACCCGGTGAGGTATGAGAACGCGAAGCTCGACTCAGAGGCTCCAAAGAACTCGGGTTCGTTTGCGAGTCTCCCATTCACATAGAGGGTTATGCCGCGGAGGCCGTGACGCAGAGGAGATTTCGAAGAGACAATCCGCCCTGCGATCTCGTGCGCATGGGCGAAAGTATCGGCCTCGACGAGGTCTTCAGGAAGATCCCAGGAGAACTGAAGATTGATCGAGGCCAGCCGGCGTTCGGCCGTGATCGCGTACTCGCCATCATCCGCAGTGACAACGCGCACTTCAAAGTCCTGGTCCGTATAATTAAAAAGCTTTGACAGGCTGTCTGCGAGGGCTTCAGGTTCAACAGGCGACGTGCGTTTGAGTTTGCCCAGCCGCACCGTGGTGCCATGTTTAGACTCGTTGGAGGACTGCTGTGATTCGACAGGTTTGTACTCGCCTTCGGCCGACATCATGTCGTCGTATTCGAGCACGACCACCGTTGCGTTGGTCTCACCCGAACGCGACGTGATCAGCTCGACGCGCCCGCCGATTCCGAA
The DNA here is from genome assembly GCF_001424905.1 of Leifsonia sp. Root112D2. Lineage (NCBI taxonomy): Bacteria > Bacillati > Actinomycetota > Actinomycetes > Micrococcales > Microbacteriaceae > Leifsonia > Leifsonia sp. Root112D2. Next base: position 828,140 of record NZ_LMCU01000001.1, on the reverse strand, counting down.
CAGGGCGAGCTTCCCGAGGCCCTTCTTGCCGGATACGCGCCGCGCACCACCTTCTGTGCTGTCGGTGTTCATCACATGGCGGCGATTCCGGCCGATGCGCAGGTATTTGTCCGCGACATCGCTCCGCGACATGCCGTGGCCGTCATCCTCGATGCTTATCTCGCCGTCGCCTATTCGGACAACAACGTGTTCGGCGTCGGCGTCGTATGCGTTAGCTATCAGTTCGGCAATTGCATTTGGCAGATGCGAGTACATTTTGGCGCCGAGGTGATCGACTGTCTGAGGATCGAACTTCAACACAAGGTGATCGTCGTCGTTCAATAGGGGCTCTTTTCATTGGATATGTCTTGAAGGGTAGCCAAGTTGGACCTGATCGATCCGATGAGGTGTCTTCGGGGTGCATCGTGTCAGCACTCAATTCATTCCTATGTGAACGCGGATGAGACGCATGCCTATGCGCCGAATCGGCAGAGCGAGTAGTCATTCGCCTATGCGCCATACCTTTCAGGTTCGCGTTTATAGCATTCGACCCAGACCAGATAGTTGACGCGGCCCTCCCCTTCATTGGGGGTGCGTTTGACACACTATGGGACGCGTCCACACAGTCAACTTCCGCTACTCGCCATCGGAAATGTCTTGACTCGTCGGTAGCATCCGTCTATGACCGATTTGTCCGTCGATGGGTTGAGCGATATCGCTCGTGTGGTCGAACTTGAGCCCGACCCCTCTGTGCTCAGCGCGATCGGCAGCAGTCACACCTTGAGCAGTGCGATCGCCGATATCGTCGACAACAGCATCGATGCCGGAGCGGAGCGGATTCGAATCCGGTTCGTCGTCGATAACGGATACGTCCGTGGCATCCGTCTCAGCGACGACGGAGTCGGAATGAGTGGTGACCAGCTGATGACCGCCATGACGCTGGGGAAGCGTCGTGCCTACGACGGTGACTCACTCGGTCATTTCGGGATTGGACTCAAAGCGAGTTCGCTCAGCCAGGCCGCCTCTTTCACTGTCTATACGAGCTGTGGATTCGAACCGGTCTGTGGAGCACGCATGCGTCGGACAGCGCCCGGCGGTGGTTTTCCAATTGACGTGCTCACCGACGATGCTGCATGGCACGGCTTTGACGACGGTTCCGGTGAATTGCAATCAACAGGAACTGTAGTCGAATGGTCCGATCTCGATTCGGTCTCGACATCGGATATCCCGTCTGTTCGCCAGAGATGGCTGGATTCAGTGATCACCGAGCTGCGCGGTGAGCTGGGCCTGATTTTCCACCGACTCATCGCAGCGCGGAATCTTCGTATCGAAATCGACCAATATGATCTCGCGTATCGGGCCTCCGGCGTGCCTCGGGTCGTCGACGCCGTCGATCCGTTCTCCTTCAGCCTTTGGGGCATGACCGGGTATCCGCGCACCTTAATCGGGGAAATCCCCGGTGGGAGCGCTGTGGCGGCCACATGCCACATATTGCCGCCCAATTCCGAGTCGCCGGCCGCACGGCTGCTCGGCAGGCGCCGCACTGAATGGCAGGGTTTTTACATCTATCGCAACGATCGTCTTCTACAGGCCGGTGGTTGGAATTCCATGCTTGCAGAGCACAGTCGCGACTATCAGCTCGCACGGGTCATCATCGATGTGACCCCGGAGATGCTCAGTACTCTGCGCATGAATCCAGAGAAGCGCGGGGTGATCTTCCGGCCGGATTTCACACGGGCCATCGAAAGCGCCGTTGACGTGGAGTTCGGGGCGACTTTCCGTTCCTACTTGGAAGACGCACGGGCGACTATCAAGCGAGCGAACGCCCGGCACGTATCGACGAAGCCAATCACTGAAGTCAACTATGGGCTGCCGGACTCGGTGACGGAGGTCGTATCGGAAACGCTCGGCCTCAGGGACGATACGCGACCGGCAGCAATCCTTTGGCGAGTGCTCGATGAAGAGAGGCTTTTCGAGTTCGATCATTTGGCTCATACCTTATGGCTCAATGCGGGGTATCGGACTCAATTGTCTGGAAAGAGCGGCGATGCGCCGCTGCTGAAGCTCGCACTATTCCTCCTTGTTGAATCCAACTTCAAATTGACCCGGTTGCAACAGGGCACACGTGATCAGATCGATGCTTGGCAGTCCGTGCTTGCGGCGGCGTTGGCTGAGCAGGTCGATCGGTCGGGGTTCAACCCGCTTACAGAGGATGTGGATCGGCGTGTTGGCGCAGTCGACTTGGCCGATCAGCCGGTTGCCGTCGAAATGGATGGTCTTGAAGAGTCGGATGCGCTTCCTGAGGCGTTTGCCACGGAGCGCCCCGCAATTTCTCCCCTCGACGTCGCCAAACGTGCTCGTAGGGCACGCATAGGTACCGGTACTCCCGTGCGTGCCGATCTGATCGTGTCTTCTGAGAGCGCTGAGGATCAAGAGGATCACGAAGGACTCGATGAGGCGACAGAGCTGATCGCGCTTATGACTGAGGATCCGAACGCTGAGGAGGACTCGCCCGACGACGACCCAGCGGAGACTGCATCGAAGTATGACCATATCGTCGGTGGTACCGTCGATCCCGTCAAGGACTATTTGAGGCAGATCGGCACGGTCCCCCTCCTTTCTGCCGTCGAGGAAGTGGCTTTGGCGGCACGAATAGAGGTAGGACTCTTCGCGGAAGAGCGGCTCGCAGATTCGCAGACGCTGACCCGGGCGCTAGAGCGGGAACTGAGATCGGTCGCCAGTGACGGCCACCGCGCGATGACGCATCTCGTTAGTGCGAACCTGCGGCTAGTCGTATCGATCGCCAAGCGTTACGTAGGCCGCGGGATGCCGTTCCTGGACCTGATCCAGGAGGGCAATATCGGGCTGATCCGCGCTGTCGAGAAATTCGACAACACCCTAGGTAACAAGTTCTCGACATATGCCACGTGGTGGATTCGTCAGGCTATTACGCGGGCTCTGGCCGACCAGTCTCGTACGATCCGTGTCCCGGTGCATATGGTCGAACAGATCAACGAAGTTCGCAACGTGATGCGCGAACTTGATCGGACCACCTCGGACGTGGTCCCGATCGATATGGTGGCAGCACGGGCGGCAGTCTCAGTGCACGAGCTTCGCCGGATGCTGGCATGGGACTCAACTCCTCTGTCGTTGGACGAAACAGTTCAGGTCGATGTGAGCGAAGGTGAGCGCACCCGTGGCGAGCTCTTCGTCGATAACGATGAACTCCCAATTGACGAGGGCCTCCTCTCCGAATCGCTCCGAAAACAGTGCAATGAGCTTCTCGAAGCGCTTCCGAGCCGGGAGAGTTCGGTTTTGAGATCGCGACACGGCCTAGACGACGGGATTCCGAAGACCCTCGATCAGATCGGCGACGCACTAGGCGTGACTCGCGAGCGGATTCGACAGATCGAGAAGGCGACCGTAAAGAAGCTCAGTGCAGACCCCGCGTGGAGAGCGCTCTGGGGAGACTTCTTCGCGGTGGGCAGACTATTAACCGATACCGAGCCCAGTAGAGAACCGCCAGCGGTGAAATCTCAGCGGGTCGGCATCGAGCCCCCACTCGACGACGAGTACCCTCCTGTTGTCGGTCCAAATCTTCCGAGTGCGCCAACGGTCGCATTGCCGGAAACTAAACCCATTGATCAGCAAATTATCGAAAATTATCGAGGGGGACTGGGCGTCATTGCAATTGCTGCCGAAGCTGATGTCACGGCTCGATTCGTCGTCGAGCGGCTGTCCGCGTTGCTGCTCGAAGTCGGCGCTGACTTCGACGACGAATCCCTTGCCCCACGCCATGGTCTTCCTTATACGCCGGATGAGAGGGCCCGACTACTCACCGCGTACGGAAACGGCCATTCACTGAGCCGGGTCGCGCGGGACCTCGGGCGTACGCCTTTCGCAGTGGCCTGGCAGTTATTGGACAGCCCCAAGCGTCCCATTCGCGTTCCGAAGAAGCTCATTCGTGCACTCCATCGAGAATCCACGAATTGACGACGGTCGCTCTCGCGGGGCATCGACATGATGTCTGCCCTGCCGGCTAAACTCGCGAGTGTGACTACTGTGCCGAAGATCCGAGTTCTCGACTTGTTTGCAGGCGCGGGTGGACTCACCGCGGGATTTCACGCCGCATCGACACGATATGAGACTGTTCGTGCGGTGGAGATGGACCTTGCCGCCGCCGCTTCGTACGAGGCGACGTTCGGTGAGGACATCGTCTACGCAGGAAGCATCCAGGATTGGCTGGCATCCGAAAAGGTGCCAAAGGTAGATGTGGTTGTGGGCGGCCCACCGTGCCAGGGTTTCTCAACGCTGGGCAAGCAGGATGAAGAAGACGAGCGGAATACGTTGTGGCGCTACTACGCGGAGGCGATCGTTCGCGCTAGGCCGAAGTACTTCATCGTTGAGAACGTGGCCGCTTTCGCTAATTCGAGGCAGTTCCAGGATTTCAAGGAGGCAACTGCACCCGGCGGTCTCCTTGAGGAATACGACTTCGAATTCGACATCTTCAACGCGGCTGATTTCGGTGCTTTTCAAGCTCGCAAGCGAACGGTAATAGTCGGATTCCGGAAGGAGCTCGGCTTCCCCGGCTTTCCTCCGGTCACGCACGAAGCGAGCGAGTATCGGACAGTCGAGGAGGCATTTGACGGTATCGGCCTGAGCGTTGATGGCATCGACCTGCCGATGGGTGAAACGCCGTTTGCCGGGAAGATGTTTGCCGGGCCGTTCACAGCTCGCCAGCTCCACCTCGGTAGACGGTATCGGCCCGAGTCGCTCAAGCGGTTTGCCGCGATTCCCAAAGGGGGAAACCGGTTCAATCTTCCGCTGGAGCTTCAGGCTGAGTGTTGGAAGAAGCACAAAACAGGTTCCGGTGATGTCATGGGTCGACTTCACTTGAAGAAGCCTTCAGTGACGATCCGCACAGAGTTCTTCAAGCCGGAGAAGGGACGGTACCTGCACCCGACCGAGGACCGTGCGATTACGCATTACGAGGCGGCGGTGTTGCAGGGATTCCCCGCCGATCACAAGTTCATGGGATCCAAGACAGCGATAGCGCGGCAGATTGGCAATGCGGTGCCGATTCCTCTCGGAGAAGCGATCGCGCGACAGCTCGCATCGGTGCTCTGACCGGTCAAATCGGCCAGTGCCCATAACATCGCAATATGCCAGTAACCACTTCCCGATTCCTGTCGGTCGACGATGTATACACCCGTGCGGAGCTGCGCGAGGCATTCAACATCACGGACGCGACGATCAACAATGGAATTTTCCAGCCGAACAATCATGCTTCAATATGGCTTTTCGTCACCCAGTTCAAAACGCCTGACCGCACTCAATATCGAGACGAGCTGAACGGCGATATCCTCACAATGGAGAGCCAACCGTCTGCGCGAAATGACGAGAAGCTGAGAAATCATGGAGCGTACGGTACGGAGATCATTCTGTTCTATCGCCGCGACAAGTTCGAACATCCAGGTGCGGGGTTCAAATATGAAGGCCGATTCAGCTACCGTGCCAGCACCGAGAGTGCTCCGGCTGTATTCACTTTTGAGCGGCTTCGTTGATCAATTAAACTGGCTGGCTGGTGACTCGCCGCGGTGATCGACTGCCTTCTCAATCGCGTCAACCGTGTCGTGTAGGCGGGCATGCCATGGCGATCGATAACGAGGTCGTGTCTTCCACGCAGACGCGTCCCGGGTGCGGTGCAGCCGAGGTGCGGACAACCGTCTATGGGCTCCCGGCCGGGAACTATTTGAGGCAGAACTGCGCGTTGAGGTTCTGCTCATTGGGTGCATTGTTGAGCGCCACAGGTAGACGACCGAATAGTTGTACGCCGAATCATCCCCGTTTCGTCGCCTCCGGCCACGGGACCCCGGCCTGACGAGCCGACGGCACGACCGCGTCGAGGTCGATCTTGGTTCCGAACTGGTCAGCCGGGTGCAGGTCCAGCAGGAATCCAAGCAACGCGCCAGCGACCAAGGTTTCAGAGGGGCGGAGGACATGAGCGCTGTGCGCCGGCGCCTCGAAGTCGGGTCCCATTAGCCAGAAGGTCTCCGGGAACCAAATTTGCAGTTGGGCCGAAGCGCGGTGGGCAAGTGCGATGGTAGAGCGGTCCGGATCAGCTAAGAGTATGGATATGAGGAGGGTGCCCCAGCTAACCGCGACATGGCCGATGTAATGTCCGTCCAACTGGACGGATTGGTGGACCCCGGCCTCCATGGCGACTGGCTCGGTCAGCGCGATCGACACGATGCATCCCTCCGGAACACTGCGGCTTACCCGGCGCTCGTAGATCATACGGAACAAGCGCTCCGGTGCGTGGCCACGCGGACTGTAGTGCGTGCGGAGTAGAGCGCGCGTCACTGCCCAGAACGCGAAGTCGTGGAGTTGAGGCTGCGTCGGAACCGCCCCTACGGAGAGGGCGAAGAAGTCGATGGCAGGCATGGCACATTCCTCAAGCTCGTTGAGCCAACCGGCGTTACATTCTCCGCAAACAGCATTGAGTGCCATGTCAAATTGTGAGATCGGCCGGGTGACAACGGGCGGCCCCGGGCCTCCTTGCTGCCAGAAAGCGAGCGACTCGACAACGGGAAACCTGTCCCGGAGAGCGTTGCGCCAAATGTGCTCGCGGGTGCGTTTCCCGCTGGTCGTACCACAGAAAAGACATCTTGAGGGCGCTGCACGGCCGGTCAAACTAGGAACCTCATCAGCTCTTGGTGCCTGCGGGCGAAAACTGCTTTGAGGTAATGGTCGGGATGGTGGGCCAGCTGCCCGATGCGTGCGCCGCTGGCGTTGAGGACCGTCCAGTCGTCGACCCTTGCAATTTCGTCCGCCATCCCCGTCGCCTCTCCGTCTTATCCGTTGCGCCGCTCCGCCGCATCTCAGTGGTCTGGATGCTTTCGAAGTACCATCCAACGTCCGTTGCGCTGATTCCACGTTACGCTGCGCGCACCGTGATTCGTCACTCGGTGGTGCCACGAACCTGTTATCGGGACCCGCGCGGCCCACGCCTCGCGGGTGCTCGAGCTCGGCTGCCGAAGGAGCCGGCAGCTCGACCGAGCCGCGAGAGCTGCCAGCGCCGCTACTTGACCCGCGACTCAGCGAATGGGTCCAGGGCGGCGAAGACCGCGGCCGGGTTCTCCAGGTGGGGCAGGTGGCCGGCATCCGGGATGAGCTCGAAGCGGGCATCCGGAATCGCGGCGGCGAAGGCGCGGCCGTAGTCGGCGTTGACGACGCGGTCGGAGGCGCCCCAGATCACGAGGGTCGGGGTGTGCATCGCGCCGAGGCGGCCGAGCAGCGTCGGGTCGTGCATGTAGGGGTCGCCCGCGAGCGCGCTGAGCGTTGCGGCATTGGCCTGCGCGATGGCGATGCCCTCGGGGGTCGGGGCCGGCAGCTTCAGCCTGGACGGGTCGTGAAAGCTGTACTGCGCGAGCTGCTGCGGTGGCAGGTCGCTGATATTGCGGATGGGGTTGCCGGCGACATCGATGCCCACCGCGTTGATCAGAACCAGGCCGCTGATGCGGTCGGAGGCGCTGCCGAGGGCCAACTCGGCGGCCAGCCAGCCGCCGATCGAGGATCCGACGACGAGCACGTCCGTCAGATCGCGAGCCTCGAGATAGCGCGCGTACTCATCGGCCAGCGCGCGCATGCTGTCGATGGCGGCCGGGCGCTCGGTGCCGTTGAATCCCGGATGCGTCGGGGCTATCACGTGGGCGGTCTCGGCCAGGTGGGTGGCGGGCGGCGCAACGGTGAGCGGGCCGCCGCCGCCGTGGAGGAGAAGCACGGGGCGGCCGGTGCCGGATTCGGTGACGGCGAGTTCAAACGGCGGGGGAGTTGTCATGACGTGAACGTTATATCAACATGTTTATATACGCAACTTGATATGCTGGGCGGCATGACGCATCCGCAGGCCACCGGCCGTATTCTCAAGCGCGCGCAGTACCGCAACCATCGCGCTATGGACGTGTCGCTCGCCGCCGTGGGCACCACTCTCGTGCAGTGGGATGCCCTGCGCGTGATCTCGGAGATGCCCGACTCGTCGGCGCACGAACTGGCCGTCGCGACCTTCCAGAGCGACCAGGCATTCGGCACCCTCGCGAACCGGCTGCAGAAGCAGGGGCTCATCGAGCGCTCATCGGGCCGGGGGCGGCGGGTTGAGCATCGACTCACGAGCGCGGGCTCGGTGGTGCTGGCGGCCGGGCAGGATGTGGCGAAGCGGGTTTCGGCGAGGTCGTTCGCGGCGTTGTCGCCGGCCGAGATGGCGACGCTGCATGAGCTGCTGCTGCGGGTTGGGGAGGTGGTGGAGTAAGGAGCGGGCTGCTACTGCTCGTCTCGAAAGATGTGGATGGCTTCGCGCACCGCGTAGTAGACGATCACGAACCCGGCCACAGTGTCTGCCCACCACCATCCGAGTGCGAAATTCAGGGTGATGCCGAGCAGAACGGCCACGGCGAGCAGCCCGTCGATGAACGTCACGCGCCCCTCGGTGACCAGCACCGGGTTGTTCAGCGCCCGCCCGGTGCGCGCTTTGAGCGCGGCGAGGGTGAACATGATGAGGGCCGTCACGGCCGTCCAGATGATTCCGCCGACGCTGGGCGAAGCGTGGTGGGCGGTGAGAAGTGCCACGACGGACTGGGCGAGAAGATAGAGCGCCAGCAGGATGAACGCCACGCCGATCAACCGCAGTGCGCGCCGCTGGCGGGCTTCGCCCGTGCCAGACAGCTCCCACAGCACCACCGTGGAGGCGCCGATCTCGATGAAACTGTCCAGCCCGAACCCGGCGAGAGCCACCGACGACGCCGTGATCGCGAGCACGGCGAGCACGATCACCCCCACGATGTTCCAGGCCAGCGTGAACCACTCGAGGGCCTTGCCCCGCCTCAGAAGGGCCGCGCCGGGATCGGCGGTAGGGGGAAGAGTCATGAGTCGATTCTGCACTTAAGAGAGGGTGCCATAGGGCACGAACGCTCAGCTGAGCCGCTCTACTTCGGCCCGCGCCCTCACCCGCCGGGCCGCGTGACGTACGCGGCGACCGCGGCCACGAGGGCGGCGGCGATCAGGATGGTGAACAGGGCCAGCCACACGGGCGACGGCACGCCGGTTCTGCGGTACAGCAGGTAGGCATCCGACGACTGCAGGTGGTTGCGGTGGCGAATGTGCACGCCGATCACCGTGGCGAGGCCGCGCACGGCGCCGACGAGCAGGGCCGTGCCCAGCACGAGCAGCGCGTAGCTCTGCACCACCGGCGTCGCGTAGAACCAGAGCAACGCGCTGACCGCCGCGGAGGCGAGCACCACGAGAACGCCGAACAGGTTGCGGATCACCAGCAGGGTGAGCACCAGTATGACTCCGCCGGCGAACAGGGCGATGGCGGTGTATCCGCGAAAGACGCTGACGAGCAGGGCGGCGCCCACGAGGGCGGGAGCCGGGTATCCGAACAGGCCACTGATCACGATGCCGAGGCCGCCGCGCCCCGTGCTGAGCGCGTCGCCCGAATGATTGCGATGCAGCCGGATGCCACGCACCACCCGCCCCGTGAGAATCGCGGCGACCGCGTGGCCCAGCTCGTGCACGAGCGTGGTGAAGAGGCCGAACCACTGCCAGCTGGCGCGGGGGATGCTGAGCGCGGCCGCCGCGGCGAGGATGGCGAGCATCACGAGCGGGGAGACGTCGATGGGCGCGGCGGGCGCGAAGAGCGCCTGCCACGGTGTGGCGTTCAGAGGCCCTGCGCGTCGAGAATCGCGTCTTCGTCGTAGCGGGGGCGGCCTCCGCGCGCGTCCCCGTGGGCGAGCACAAGGGCCGCAATCGTCAGGCCGAGGCAGATGATGCCCGCGGGGTTCGTGACGCCGATCGCGATTCCGAGTGCCGGTTCGTGGGATCCGGTGAGAATTGTCTGCGGGCCGTGAGAGGTGACATCCGGCACCGTCAGCCCGAAGAGCACGCCGCATGCCCAGCCGAGGGTGATGATCACCATCGTACGAGGCCGGGTTCGGTAACCGTGACGGGCGGTGAGGATGACAGCGCGGCCGAGAAAGAGCTGCAGCGTGACGACGACGGCGGCCATCAGCACGAAGAGCAGACTCAGATCTCCGCTGATGCCGAACAGGGCGTGGCCGAAGCCGATCCAGATTGCCAACAGCATTCCACCGATGATGACGAGGATGCCCAGGGCGGGGAAGCGCGGCGAAAGGCCGGCATCGGGTGTGTCAGTGGTCACCGTTTCACGATAGCCGGTGCGGGTGGCGGCCGCGCCTGGTGCGCGGCTGATCGGCGCGCAAGGTCGCTCTCGGTGGGCTTTTACTGGCCGTCGCCGTCGCCGTCGCCGTCGCCGTCGCCTCTGGCCGGTCGGCCCGATCCAAGATGCGCTATCCACAGATAGCCGCTGTTCGCGTACGCGGTCGCGCTCGGCGCCCTAATCTCGTTCCATGATGACCAGGCCCAAGTCGTATAGCGTTGCTATTCGTATAGTTAGAGTATACGATTCATTGTGATCGTTTCTTTTCGACACAAGGGGCTCAAGCGATTCTTCGAGTCGGGGAGCAAAGCTGGAATCCGACCCGAACATGCCGCTCGACTCCAACGGCAATTGGCAGTACTGGACAATGCCGTGTCCATTGACGATGTCCCATCGACTTGGCAACCACATGGCTTGCGTGGGACGACACCATCGGGTCGCGATGTCGAAGGACACTGTGCGATTTGGGTGTCTGGAAACTGGAGGCTGACTTTTGCGTTCGAAGGCCGCGACGTCATTCTGCTCGACTACATGGACTATCACTGACCGAGGACGGAGGACACAATGACTCGAATGTATGACCCGCCGCACCCGGGCACGCTGCTTGAGGACTATCTCGGTGATGTGAGCTTGGCCGAAGCCGCGCGCCGGCTTGGGGTGACGCGCGCAACGTTGTCGCGCATCCGGCATGGACATGCGGCGGTCACCGCCGATATGGCGATTCGATTGAGCCTGTTGTTCAACACGAGCGCCGAGCTGTGGCTCGGCATGCAGAATGCGTACGATCTGTGGACAGAGCAGCAGAGACCTCGCCCGGAGATCGCGCCGCTCGCGCGAGCATCCTGAACCATCGTGCAGATTCGTCGGTAAAGCCCGAGCTGCCCGACTGCGGATGCCGCCGGATGCAACCGGCCACGGCCATCCGCAGCGCCGCTACTCGAGCAGCCCGCGGATGTCGTCGGCCGTCAGCGCGGAACCGAACGCGGCATCCGCGTCGAGAACAGCGTCAAAGAGCTGCGCCTTCTGCGCCTTGAGCGCCATCACCTTCTCCTCGATGGTGCCGGTGGCCACGAGCCGATAGACCATCACGTTCTTGGTCTGGCCGATGCGGTGGGTGCGGTCGATGGCCTGCGCCTCGCTCGCCGGGTTCCACCACGGGTCGAGCAGAAAAACGTAGTCGGCCTCGGTGAGGTTGAGTCCGAAGCCGCCGGCCTTCAGACTCACCAGGAACACAGGGGCGCTGCCCTGTTTGAAACCGTCGATGACCTTCTGGCGCGTCGTGGTGGAGCCGTCGAGATACGCGTAGTCGACGCCGCGCTCCTCGAGCCGGGTCGCCACCTTGCGCAGATACGTCGTGAACTGGCTGAAGATCAACGCGCGATGGCCCTCCGCCAGCACGTCCTCCAGCTGCTCGAGCAGGGCATCCAGCTTGCTCGACGGCACGGATGCGTATGCCTCGTCGATGAGGGAGGCATCCAGGCTCAGCATGCGCAGCAGCGTCAGCGAGCGGAACACGATGAACCGGCTGCTGTCGAGGTCGTCATCGAGCAGTTGCAACAGCTTCTGGCGCTCGCGCTGCAGCACCGTGTCGTAGATTCTGCGGTGCCGCGGGGCCAGCTCGATCTGCAGCACCTGCTCCTGCTTGGCGGGCAGCTCGGGCGCGACGAGCTCCTTGGTGCGGCGCAGCATCAGCGGCCGGATGCGACGGCGCAGCCGCGCAAGCAGCTCGGCTCCGTGCGCGGCCGGCGTGGCCTGCGTGGGGCTCGCGGCGGCCGCGATCGGGCGTACGTAGTCCTCGGTGAAGCGGCGTAGCGAGGGAAAGAGCCCGGGCGCCACGATGTCGAACATCGACCAGAGCTCGGTGAGATTGTTCTCCATCGGTGTTCCCGTGACGGCCAGTTTGAACGGGGCGTCGAGGTCGCGGGCGCAGCGGTGCGCGCGGGAGGCGTGGTTCTTGACGAACTGCGCCTCGTCCAGAATGAGGCCGGCCCACTGTTGCTTCTGGTACTCGTCGAAGTCGAGGCGGAACAGCGTGTACGAGGTGACGACGATGTCGGCGCCCGCGATGGTCTCGGCCAACGGCGTGCCGCTTTTGGCCTGCGTCTGGGTGATGGATGCGACGGTGAGCCCCGGCGTGAACCGCTCGGCCTCGCTGACCCAGTTGGCTACCACGGAGGTGGGAGCGACCACGAGAAAGGGCGCGGCCGTGCGCGCGTGCGCGACCAGAGCCAGCGTCTGCACGGTCTTGCCGAGGCCCATGTCGTCGGCCAGCACGCCGCCGAGCGCATGCCGCCAGAGGAATGTAAGCCAGGCGTAGCCGTCGTGCTGGTACGGGCGCAGGGTTGCGTTGAGGCCCGAGGGCAGTTCTTCGGTGAGCCCGGGGAGCGCGCCGGGGGCAGCGCCGGGGTTCTCACCGGGCGTCGCATCCGTTTGCAGGTACTTGAGCAGTCCGCCCACGCTCTCGCGCCAGGTGACGGCCTGCTCGGACTCGTCGGCGAGATCTTCGAACTCGGCCCAGAGCGCGGCCTGATACCGGTTGATGCGAGGCCCGGTCTCCCACTCGTCGAGCGACTGGGCCTCCATGATGAGCTCACGCAGTCGGTCGAACACGGGCTGCTTGAGCGACAGGTACGTCTTGTCGATGAGCAGCAACTTGGGCAGGCCCTTGGAAAGCGCGCTGAACAGCGGCGCGAACGGCACCTGCCTGCCTTCGATCTCCACGAGCACGCCCAGGTCGAACCAGTCGCGCTGCTCGGTCTCCATCGTGGTCACCCGCAGCGTCGGTGCGTCGTGCAGTTCACGGTAGTCGGGCCGCTCGCCAACGATGTCGACGCGCACGCCGGGCAGGGACTCGAGCACGGGCAGCGCATGCTCGGTGAATTCGGCAGCCTCGATGTCGCGCAGGGTGTTGCCGGCTCGCGCCGGTGTGGTGAAGCCGGCCAACGCCGCGACGACGGCGGCCAGCGTGTGCTGCTCGAACGGCGCATCCCGCCCGGCGGCCGCGGCGCGCGTCATCCTGCCCCGAGATTCACCGGGTGTCTCCAGCGGATGCCGCACGGTGCGATCCCCGCTGCGGTACTCCCACTCCCAGCCGAGCTTCACTACATGCTCCGCAAGGAATGTAGTGGTGACCACGAGCAGTGGCGGCACGAGTTCGGGAAGCTGAAGCTGCGCATCCGTCGTCGAAATCGGCACCAGCCTGCTGAGTGCAGGAAAGAAGTCGGCGTAGAACTCGGGCACCTCGGCGGCCGGAACCTCGATGGGCCCAGCCGCGAGCAGGCGGCGGTGCTCGGCGGTGAGCGGCGCATCCGTCGGGCCGAGTTGCAGCTGGGGAACCGCGCCCGAGGCGTGCTCCCAGGCGACCGCGTACAGGCCGTGGTCGGCAATGGATCGCACGGTTTCGGCGTCGACGGCGGTCTCGTCGAAGCGCACGGTCGGGCTGAGCGTGAGCGTGCCATCCTCTGCGGATGCCGCGTCGAGGCCGATCGCGGCCTGGGTCGCCACGGTGAGTCCCGCACCCTTGCCTCCGCCCACCAGCTGGATGCCGAGCCGCTGCGCCTCGCCGAAGAGCCGCCAGAGCAGTGGGCTCGGGTAGTCGTCGAGAACGAGACGGTCGGCGTCGCTGCCCGTGTAGACGCTGGCCTGCGTGCGGGCCAGCGCGGCAAGCTGGCCGAACCAGCGCACCTGGCGCTCGTCGAGGCTCATGCGGTTCAGCTGGAACTGCATCGACGACCAGCTGAGGCCGCCGGCCACCCAACGGCCGCTCGCGCTGAGGGTCACCGGGCGCAGCGTGACGCGCAGCCGGTCGGCCGGAGTATTCGCGGTGGCCGCCACCGTCACCGCGGAGGTGCGCTGCCAGCGCCCGCGGTCGCGCCGCGACTTCTCGCGCAGCTCGAACTGCACGCCAAGCGGGGCCGAACCGTTGCCCGAGTCTGCGCCGGTGCCACTGCCGGTGCCGCGAAGAGCGGATGCCCCGCCCGGCCCGTGCGCGCGCCCCGGCGTCACGGCAGAGAGCGTCGATTTCCAGCCGGGGGTGGGGGCGGGGTTGCGTGGCCCGGGGGCATCCGATGCGGGCGCCCTCGCAGCCGCGGCCGCCGTCGCGTCGTGCTCGGCGGTGACGCGGCGGGCGTTAGCGGTGAGCAGGGCGGCGGCCACATGCTTGCAGTCCTCGCGCATTGGGCAGTCGCAGGCAGAATCGACCGGGCGATAGCCGTCACGACCGGTCGGCTCCAGGGTGACCTGGCAGCGGTAGGGGAGGTTGGCGGTGCCCTGCACGACCGCGGTGAGTCGACCGGCATCCGCAATCCAGTTGAGGTCGAGCACAGCTCCGCCACGCGCGTATGGTCGCGCCCGCTCGAACGCGCCGACGCCCACCAACTTGCGAATGTGCGCCGCATCCACGAAGGGGAGGTCGGAGCTCGGCATTACCCCATGCTCCCACGCGCGTGCGACGTTGCCGGCGGGCTGGTGGGCATCCGCAACCCGCACGCATCCGTGAGACGACGTGAATAGACCATCGCATCGAGTACGACGGTCGATTCACGTCGTCTCACAGTTGCAGGTGCGGGCATGCCGCGGCAGGAGCATGCCGCGGCAGGAGCGAGCCGCGGCAGGAGCGAGCCGCGGCAGGAGCGAGCCGCGGCAGGAGCGAGCGGATGCGCGCAGCCGCGAACCGGCGCCAACCCGTCAGTTGGCGACGAGCGTGACCTCGACCGGGGTGGCGTTCGCGAACAGGTCGAGCACGGGGCAGTGCGCGTCGACCGCGGCGTGCAGTTCTGCGTAGCGCTCGTCGCTCTCGGGGCCGGTCACGTTGATGGCCAGCCGAATAGCGGAGAAGCCGGGGCGCACCGAGGCGTCGATGCCGAACAGGCCCTTCACATCCAGGTCGCCCTCGGCCTTCGCGGTGATCGAGTCGATCTCGATTCCGAGGTTCTGCGCGTAGAGACGGTAGACAACGATCTGGCAGGAGATGAGCGCACCGAGCGCGAACTCCACGGGGCTTGCCGCCACGTCATCGCCCGCAAGGGCGGCCGGCTCGTCGACGGTGAAGCTGTGCTTGCCGGCCGTGATGGTGCTGGCCACCGAGCCCTCGCCCTGGCCCTTGACCGTGTACGTGAGCTGCGCGCTCGCCGGGTTCGCGGTGATGCGCTCGCCCCACGCCGCGCCCGCCTCAGTCAATCGGGTTGCTCGTTCCTCTGCGCTGACGGCGGGAACGGATGCGGTGGTGACGTCGGTGAGAGACACGATGGTGGGCCTTTCTTCATGCGGCTACGGATGTTCTCCCACCCTATGAACGCGTCGCGCGCCCGCCAACGGCCGAGTCACACGGCGTAACGCACGGGCACACCGCCGCCGTGTACGGTCGAAGCTGTGGAACCCACGAGCACCGCACAATTCGAGGCGTCGAAGAATGGATCGGTGCCGCCACTCGAGCAGCTTCGCGATGATGTCTTCGCTCTGGCCGTGCCGATGCCCCGCGGGCACATCCCGTACTCCTTTCAGTACCTGCTGAAGGATGCCGATGGCGGCATTCACGTCATCGACCCCGGCTGGGAGACCGACGACAACTGGCAGCTGTTCGTCTCCGCGCTTGCCACCATGGCCGCGCAGTTGCGCGACGTGAGGTCCATTGTTGCGACCCACCTGCATCCGGATCACCTGGCCATGGCCGGCCGCATGCGTGAGGCCACCGGCGCCCCGCTCGCGTTGCACCACGCGGAACAGGATGCGCTCGACGCGCAGCACCTGACTCGCTGGAGTGAAGAATCGCTGGCGCGCCAACTGGACGACTGGCAGGTTCCGGATGCTCGGCGCGGCGAATTCGCGCAATTCGCCGGCAGCGCCCCTGCCGCACCCTCCATCGTCTGCGATACGACGGTCGCCGACGGCGACAGGCTGGACATCCCGGGCTTCGATCTGACGGTGATGTGGACGCCCGGCCACACGCACGGCAGCATCTGCCTGCGAGACGACGCGCGGTCGATCATGTTCACCGGCGATCACCTGCTGCCAACGATGCATCCGGGGCTGGGGCTCGGCGGCCCGACCGCCTCCAACGCCCTGAGCGACTACCTTGACGGCCTCGAGCGCATCAGCCGGTACCCCGCCCACGAGGCGCTACCCGGGCACGGCTACCGCTTCGCTGGCCTGGCCGACAGGGCCAACCAATCGGCCGAGCACCATCTGCGGCGCTCCCGGGAGGTGGCCCAGCTACTCGAATCCGACCCGCAGCTGCCGATCTGGCAGATCGCCTCGCGCCTCACCTGGACGGCCGGCTGGCAGAACCTCACGGGGTTCTTCGTCTACTCGGCCTTGTCGCAGACATCCATGCACCGCGACTACGTGGCGCTGCAGGCGGCGCGACCGGCGGCGCTCTAACGCAGATCACCCCGGTTTCGCGGCGCACCCTCGTTGAGGCGTGGGTGCTCTGCGAAACCGGGGTGATCTGGCCCGGTGAGCTACTTCTTGGGGGCTGCGGATGCGCGCGGTGCGCGGGTGCGCGGCGCGGCCTTCGTGGCAGCCGTCTTTGTGGGCGTGGCCTTCGCGGGCGCAGTCTTTGCCGGGGCAGTCTTCGAGGAAGGCGCCTTCGAGGAAGGCGTCTTCGCGGCAGGCGCCTTCGCGGGCGCGGCCGCGGCAGCAGCCTGTGCGGGGGCGCGACGAGCGGATGCTGCGGCGCGCGTGGGAGCCGCGGCGGCGGCATCCGTCACGGTGCGGGCAATCGGCGTGAGCCGTGCCAGCTGCGTCACGTGCGCCGGCGTGAGCTCATCGAGCGTGGCCACGCCGAGCAGGCGCATGGTGCGCGCCACCTGGTCGCCGAGAATCTGGATGGTGCGGTCGACGCCCTCGCGGCCCCCCGCCATGAGGCCGTAGAGATAGGCGCGGCCCACGAGCGTGAATCGGGCGCCGAGCGCTATCGAGGCCACGATGTCTGCGCCGCTCATGATGCCGGTGTCGAGCAGAATCTCGGTGTCGGCGCCGACCTCGCGCACGGCATCCGGAAGCAGGTGGAACGGGATGGGGGCGCGGTCGAGTTGGCGGCCGCCGTGGTTGGAGAGGATGATGCCGTCGACGCCCATGGCGGCGAGCTTGCGCGCATCGTCGAGGTTCTGCACGCCTTTGACGACGATCTTGCCGGGCCACTGGGTCTTGATCCAGGCGAGGTCTTCGAAGGTGACGGTGGGGTCGAACATGTTGTCGAGCAGTTCGCCGACGGTGCCGCTCCAGCGGTCGAGGCTCGCGAAGGCGAGCGGCTCGGTGGTGAGAAAATTGATCCACCATTCGGGGCGGGGGATGGCGTTGATAACCGTCTTCGGCGTCAGCGCCGGCGGAATGGACATGCCGTTGCGCTTGTCACGCAGGCGGGCGCCGGCCACGGGCACGTCGACGGTCACGAGCAGGGTGTCGAATCCGGCCTTCGCCGCGCGGTCGACGAGGGCCATCGAACGGTCGCGGTCCTTCCACATGTAGAGCTGGAACCAGTTGCGCCCCGTGGGATTCGCGGCCTTCACATCTTCGATTGCCGCGGTGCCCATGGTCGACAGCGAGAACGGGATGCCCGCGGCGGCTGCCGCCGATGCTCCCGCGATCTCACCCTCGGTCTGCATCATGCGGGTGAAGCCGGTGGGCGCGATGCCGAATGGCAGCGCGGTGGGCCCGCCGAGCACCTCGCGGCTCGTGTCGACCTTCGACACGTCGCGCAGAATCGACGGATTGAACTGGATGTCTTCGAACGCCTGCCGTGCGCGGGCCAGCGAGATCTCCGCCTCGGCGGCACCCTCGGTGTAGTCGAAGGCCGCGGTGGGGGTGCGCCGCTTCGCGATCGCGCGCAGGTCGTAGATGGTGAGCGCAGCATCCAGCCGCCGCTTCTTCGCGTTGAGTTCGGGCGCCTTGAACTTCATGAGCGGCGCGAGATCGCGCACCTTGGGGAATCGTCTCTCAACCATGGTTCTTCCTTACTTTTTGTTGCCTCGGTGTGTGGATGTCTTTGGGGGTGAGACGACGTGAATCGACCGTCGTCAGTCTCGTGACGGTCGATTCACGTCGTCTCAGGGAGCGAGAGGGGATGGGCGGAGGGGCCGGTCAGGTGTGACTCGGCGTAGTAGCCGGTGATGTGGTCGTGGATGCGCGTGCGGGCGAGTGCGACATCCGCCGCTTCGATCGCCGACAGGATGCCACGGTGCTCGTGGCGCAGGCGCGTGACCGTCGCGTCCCAGTCGGGCAGCGCGGGGGCACCGGCCAGCACGTAGCCCTCGATCGAATTGCGCAGGCCCGCCATCATGGCCGTGACCACCTGATTTTCGGATGCCTCCGCCAGCGCCACATGGAACTGCGCGTCGAGCGCAAGAAACTCAGGCTGCGTGAGAGAGGGGGAATCCATGGCGTCGAGCAGCTGAGTGGCCGCTTCCAGCTCAGCGGATGCGCCGCTCGCGTCGGCGCGCTCGGCGAGATCCGCGGCCACCGCCGTCTCGAGAAGCAGGCGGGTGCGCACCACATCGGCCACGGGGAATCCCTGGGCGGCGACCTGCAGGCGCATGAGCGCGCTCATGCCGCCGGAGGGCGTGGCCACGATGATCGCGCCGGAGTGTGGCCCCGATCCGGTGGCGGTGCGCACCAGACCGAGCACCTCGAGCACACGGATCGCCTCGCGCACCGAAGAGCGGCCGACCCTCAGATCGGCGGCAAGGGTGCGCTCGGGCGGCAGATGATCGCCCGGCTTGAGGCGCCCGCTGAGCAGTTCGGTCTCGATGGTCTCGAGCACGACCTCCCAGGCGCGTCTGGTGTCCGCCATCCGCTGCCTCCGTGCCGCTCGTCGTCGTTGATGTGGTCTGACCACAGCCTATACCCCCCGCGGCGAGGTGATGTGCGCATAACTCAGGCTGTTTGCGCGCAGGGGTCGATCCCGCCCCCGCCAACACGGAGCTCGCCACTTGCGGGCGCGCAAATAGCCTGAGTTATGAACGGAGTAGCGCGCTCAGTGGGCAGCTTCGAACATCCGCCTGTCCTGAGCTCACGGGTCGCTCCGGAGGCCTGATGTTCGTTGAGGGGCGAACTTTGGCCCCTACAGCCTGATCACGTGGTCGGCGCGCTCGCGCGTCGATTCCACGAGGCGGGCGTTGACCTCGTCCGAACCGTTCGCCCATTCTGCGGCGCGCGCCGCATCCATTCCGAACTCCATGTGGCGCCCGATGAGCTGGGCGATGCGGGCATCCCGACCACGATCGATGAACCACGTCTCGTCGAGAAGCCCTCGGATGCGATTCCACGGCTGCTCATCGGCGAGCAGGTAATTGCCCTCCGTGAGCACGAACATCGTCGACTGCGGCACCGCGATGGATGCCGCCAGCGGCTCCTCCAGGCCCCGCCGGTATGACGGCGCGTACACGACCGGCTCGTCGTTCGCTCGCAGGCGGGCGAGCAGCGAGAGGTAGCCGCCGACGTCGAAGGTGTCGATGGCGCCCTTGCGGGATTGCAGCGGCGTTCCCTCGATGACCGCGTTGGCCAGGTGAAAGCCATCCATGGGCACGACGGCGCAGTTCTGGGGACCGAGCTGCGCTCCGATGAGATCGGCCAGGGTCGACTTGCCTGCGCCGGGAGCGCCGACGATGCCGATGATCTGTCGGATGCCCGATTCCTCGGCGCGACGACGAATCTGATCGACCAGATCGGGAATCTGCGCGGATGAGATCCGAGACTGCGTTGTCACTGGTGGGCTCCCTGGGGCTGCGTCGGTTGTGCGCGACGTGATGACGGCCTGCAACGAAATCATATCGGTACGCAATCGTATGCGCATACGATTGCGAAACGGAAGCTTTTGTGCTTTCCTACTCGAAGTACCCAATTACGTACCCTGCCGATCAAAGGAGATCCACTGATGAAATTCACGGCACCACGCTCTCTGTCGAAGCGGCTGCTCGCAGCCGGTTCCATCGCGGCCGTCGCCGCGCTCGCCTTCACCGGGTGCCAGCCCGACTCCGGTTCCTCGGGCGGCACGGGTGGCGGTTCCGGCGAGGTCGGCATCTCGCTCATCGTGAAGACGACCACCAACCCCTACTTCGTCGCCATGGATGACGCCGCCAAGGCCGCAGCGAAGAAGGACGGCGTGAAGCTCACGCTGGCCGCTGGCAAGAAGGACGGCGACGCCACCACCCAGATTCAGGCGATCGAGGACTCGATCTCGCGCGGCGACAAGGGCATTCTCATCACGCCGACCGACGAGACCGTCAACTCGGCCATCGCCAAGGCGCGCAAGGCAGGCATCTACGTGATCGCGCTCGACACGGCGCCGAACCCCGCGGATGCCGTCGACATCACCTTCGCCACCGACAACCGTGCCGCGGGGGTGGCGATCGGCAAGTGGACCGCCGCGCAGCTCGATGGCAAGAAAGCCATTATCGGTCTGGTCGACCTGTTCGACAACCAGGTGGCGAGCGTCGACTACGACCGCGACCAGGGATTCCTCAAGGGCATGGGTATTCCGCTCGGCGACCCGAACAAGAACGGCGACGAGGCCAAGACCGGCAAATACACCGGTGGTATGGGTGGCGACTACGTGATAGCAGGCAGCCAGGCCTCCAACGGTGACCAGGCGGATGCCCGCACCGCGATGGAGACGCTGCTGTCGAAGAACCCGAACATCAACGTGGTCTACGCCATCAACGAGCCGGCCGCGTATGGGGCATACCAGGCGCTGCAGGCCGCTGGCAAGGAAAAGGGCACGCTGCTGGTGACCATCGACGGTGGCTGCACCGGCGTCAAGGAGGTCGGGGAGGGCATCTTCGGCGCGACCAGCCAGCAGTACCCGTCGAAGATGGCGGAGCTCGGAATGGCCGCGATCGTGAAGCTTGCCAAGACGGGTGAGAAGCCGAAGACATCCGATGGTCTCGACTTCTTCAACACCGGATCGCAGCTGGTCACCGACAAGAGCGTCGACGGGCTCAAGAGCATCACGAGCGCCGAAGGCTCGAAGATCTGCTGGGGCAAGTAAGACCGAAGAGATGAAGGGGTGGCGTGAGCCCCGGTGCCCGCGCCACCCCGTCATACTGTGAACAGAACACAGCCGTTCAGGAGATCATCGTGAGTCAGCAGAGTACTGAAGCGAACCCGCCCACCAACCAACTGGATCTCGCCACCGAGTTCCTCGACCGGCAGACACCGCTGGGCCGTGTGCGCCAGATGCTGCACAAGTACCCGGCGCTCAGCCCGGGCATCGTGATCATCGTGGCGATCATCGTGTTCGGCCTGCTTAACCCGAGGTTCTTCTACGCGAACAACCTCTCGCTCATCACCCAGCAGGTCGCCGTGGTGGGAACGCTCGCCATCGCACAGACACTCGTCATCCTGACCGCGGGCATCGACCTCTCGGTGGGCGCCATTATGGTGCTCGTCTCGATGGTGATGGCCCAGACGGCCAGTCAGAATAACGTGCCCGCCATACTCGCGCTGCTGATCGGTCTCGTTGTGGGTCTCGCCGCAGGCGCCCTCAACGGCGTGCTCGTCACCCGGCTGAAACTTCCACCATTCATCGTCACACTGGGCACTCTGAGCATCTTTCTGGCGCTTACGCTGCTGTACTCGAACAGCGCCTCGGTGACGGGCCAGAGCATTCCGGATCTCATCACCGGCACCGGCACCACCTTCAGTGTCGGCGGGGTCAACATCACCTACGGCGTGGTGATGATGCTCGTGCTCTACATCGTGCTGGCGTTCATTCTGAACACCACCGCCTGGGGCAGGCACGTCTACGCGGTCGGTGACGACCCCGAGGCGGCGCGACTGGCCGGCATCAGCGTGAACCGCGTGCTCATGAGCGTCTACGTGACAGCGGGCGCCATCATCGCCGTCGGCGCCTGGATTCAAATCGGGCGAGCGGATGCTGCCAGCCCGAACGCGGGAACCGACATCAACCTCGACTCCATCACCGCCGTCGTCATCGGCGGCACCAGCCTCTTCGGCGGGCGCGGCACCATCTGGGGCTCCCTGCTCGGTGCCCTCATCGTCGGCGTCTTCCGCAACGGGCTCGCGCTTGCCGGACTCGACGTGCTCTACCAGACGCTCGCCGTCGGCATCCTCATCATCGTCGCTGTCTCCCTGGACCAGTGGATTCGAAAGGTACGCAAATGACCGTCATCGACTCGACCGTCTCTGGCGGCGCACCCGCCGAGACCCGCCAGCCCATTCTGCAGGCCAAACGACTCGTCAAGACCTACGGCCGCGTCGTCGGCCTTGACGGGGTGAGCCTCGAGCTCTACCCCGGTGAGGTGCTCGCCATCATCGGAGACAACGGCGCGGGCAAGTCCACGCTCGTCAAGTGCCTCACGGGCGCCGAGGTTCCCGACGAGGGCGAGATTCTGCTCGACGGCAAGAAGGTGAACTTCAGGCGACCGCAGGATGCGCGCGAGGCAGGAATCGAGACCGTCTACCAGAACCTGGCAGTGTCACCGGCGCTGGACGTCGCATCCAATCTCTATCTCGGGCGCGAGGAACGCCGCCCCGGCATTCTCGGCTCGGTCTTTCGCATGATGGACACCGCCGGAATGCGCAAACGCGCAAAGGCCGAGCTGATCACGTTGGGCATCTCGACGCTGCAGGACGTGACGGTGCCGGTCGAGAATCTCTCCGGTGGACAGCGCCAGGCCGTCGCGGTGGCTCGTGCGGCAGCATTCGGCTCGAAGATCGTAGTGCTCGACGAGCCGACCGCGGCGCTCGGCGTGCGCGAATCCGGTCAGGTGCTCGAACTGGTCAGAAGGCTGCGCGACACCGGCATTCCCGTGATTCTGATCAGCCACAACATGCCGCAGGTTTTCGAGGTGGCCGATCGCATCCACATTCAGCGGCTGGGCAAGCGGGCGGCCACCATCACGCCGCAGTCGCACTCGATGACCGACGCTGTGGCGATCATGACCGGTGCGGCGCGGGGATGACTGCGCCATACGATGGCACTGGCGATGAGACTGACGCGAGCGCGTCCCTGACGGCGAGGTGCGTGCGGTGGTAACGATGGCGGATGTCGCCCGCGTGGCGAATGTCTCGGCGACCACCGTCTCTCACGTGCTCAACAAGACCCGCAAGGTGCAGCCCGAAACCGAGCGCGCCGTGCTCGCGGCGATCGAGGCGACAGGGTATTCGGGCGACGGCATCGCGCGCTCGCTGCGCACCGGAACGACGGAGACGATAGGCCTGGCGATGTCGGCCATCTCGAACCCGTACTTCGGCGACCTCGTGCACGCCATCGAACGCAACGTGACCGATGCGGGCTACTCGCTGCTCTTGGCGGACACGCACGACGACCCGGTGCGCGAGAAGCGGGCCATCAGCGATCTGCTCTCGCACCGCGTGGATGCCATGATCGTGGCGCCCTCGGCCGATCCGGGAGCGATGCTGGAAAGGATGGCCAAGCGCGCGATCCCCACGGTGCTCATCGACCGGGTTCCCGCCGAACTGCGGCCCGGTGTGGATGCGATCGGCGTGGTCAACGACGAACCGAACGCCAGGCTCGTCGATCATTTCGCACAGATCGGGCACACCCGCATCGCGACCATCACGAGCAACCCGCACCTCACCACCACGATCGAGCGGCTCGAGGGCTACCGCACGGGCATGAAGCGCAACGGCCTGGAAGACGACTCCGAGCTCGTGCAGGTGGGCGACGGCGGATCGCCGGAGGCCATGACGCGGGCCATCTCATCGCTGCTGGAGCTGTCGCTACCGCCGACCGCCATCATCATGGGCAACAACCAGGTGACGATCGGCGGTATGGGCGCCCTGCGGCAGCGCGGCCTAGAGGTGCCTCGGGACATCGCCATCGCGTGCTTCGACGACTTCGCGTGGGCCGACCTCTTTCATCCGCGCCTCACCGCCATCTCGCAGCCGGTGGATGCGCTCGGCTCGCAAGCCGTCTCGATGCTGCTCGAGCGGCTCGGCGACCGCACAATGGCCCCCCGTCACCGTCGGCTCGAGCCGACAATTCAGCACCGCGAGTCATGCGGATGCGTGCAGCCCGGCCCGCCGCTCTGAGCGAGGTCTTCCGCGTGTCAGGTTTTCGCTGAGGGGTGCGCTGCGTTGGGGGCTCACCTCACGCATCCACTTTTCGCTGAGGGGCGGAAGCGACGGGGCGAGGGGAGCGACGGGAGCGACACGGGAGCGACGGCGAGTGGGGGCGTGGGCGCGTAGGGAGCGACGCGCTAGCGGGGGTGGGGGGCGTAGTGCAGCGGCTCGATGCTTGCGGCGACGAGGGCGCGCAGTGACTCGAGGTCGCCCGAGATGAGGCCAGCGGCGCGCGCCTGCACGAGCACATTGCCCAGAGCGGTCGCCTCGACGGGGCCGGCCAGCACGGGCAGCCCCGAGCGGTCGGCCGTCAGCTGGCAGAGCAGCGCGTTCTGTGAGCCGCCGCCCACGATGTGAATCGTGCGCACCGTCTTGTTCGAGAGAGCGGATGCGGTGTGCACGGCATCCGAGAACGCCTCGGCAAGGCTCTCGATGATGCTGCGCACACACTCCGCCGGGCTCTGCGGAACCGGCTGATCGTGCTCGACACACCACGCGGCGATGCGAGCCGGCATGTCGCCCGGCTCGAGGAAGCGCGGATCGTTGGCGTCGAAGACCGCGACCGCAGTGCTCACCGCCTCTGCCGCCGCCACCAACGGAAGCAGCTCGACGCTGGGGTCGCTCTTCTGCCAGGTGCGCACCGACTCGCTCAGCAACCAGGTGCCCATCACGTTATGCAGAAAGCGCACGCGTCCGTCGACGCCGCCCTCGTTGGTGAAGTTGGCCGCGCGGCTGGCCTCAGTGCGAACCGGATGCTCGAGCTCGACACCCACAAGCCCCCACGTGCCGCAAGAGATGTACGCGGCATCCGCATCTGTCATGGGAACCGCAACGACGGCCGACGCGGTGTCGTGCGAGCCGACAGCGACGACCGGGGTCGCGGCATCCAGCCCCGTCGCATCCGCAACGTGCGGCAACAGCGTGCCGATGCGCTCGCCGGGCTGAACAAGCGGTGGCAGGATGCCGCGCGGCAGTCCCAGACGTTCGATCAGGGCGTCGTTCCACCGGGGCTCGCCGCCGAGCGTGAGCAGGCCCGTCGTCGAGGCGTTGGTGCTCTCCGCAACCCGGGCACCGCTCAGCCAGAAGGCAATGAGGTCGGGCACGAGCAGCGCCTGATCGGCCAGCTCGAGCATGCCGCTCAGCCGCTCGGCCTCGAACTGGTAGAGGGTGTTGAAGGGGAGGAACTGCAGGCCGTTCTCGGCGTAGAGCTCGGTGAATGGCATCCGCTCATGAATGGATGCGACGCCGGTCGCGGTGCGCGCGTCACGGTAGTGCAAAGGGGCGCCGAGCAGACGGTCGCCGCGCAGCAGACCGTAGTCGACGGCCCAGGAGTCGATGCCGACGCTGGCCAGTCCGGGGGAGCGGCGGGCGGCCTGGCCAAGTCCTTCGATGACCGAGCGGTAGAGCTCGAGAATGTTCCAGTGCAGGCCGTCCACCGTGTGCACGGGGGTGTTCGCAAAGCGATGCACCGCCTCAAGTCGCAACTCGCCCGGCCCAACGTGGCCGAGCATGACCCGTCCGCTCGTGGCCCCCAGGTCGACGGCCGCGACCGTGCCCGTCATCGCAGGAAGGCGGCGGCGACGCCGGCGTCGACGGGGATGTGCAGGCCCGTCGTGTGGGAGAGGTCGCTCGTGCAGAGCACGAAGACCGCGTTGGCCACGTTTTCGGGCAGCACCTCGCGCTTGAGCAGGGTGCGCTGGGCGTAGTAGGCGCCGAGCTCCTCCTCGGGCACGCCGTAGACGGCGGCGCGCTTGGCGCCCCAGCCGCCGGCGAAGATGCCGGAGCCGCGCACGACGCCATCCGGGTTGATGCCGTTGACCTTCACGCCATACTCACCCAGTTCGGCCGCGAGCAGGCGCACCTGGTGGGCCTGGTCGGCCTTTGTGGCCGAGTAGGCGATGTTGTTCGGGCCGGCGAAGACCGAGTTCTTTGACGAGATGTAGATGATGTCGCCGCCGAGTTTCTGGTCGATCAAGACGCGGGCGGCGGCGCGCGAGACCAGGAACGAGCCCTTGGCCATCACGTTGTGCTGCAGGTCCCAGTCCGCGACGGTGGTCTCCAGCAGCGACTTCGACAGTGACAGTCCGGCGTTGTTGACGACCAGGTCGAGGCCGCCGAAGGCGAGCACGGTGGCATCGATCGCGGCCTGCACCTGGGCCTCGTTGGTGACGTTGGCCTGGATGCCTATCGCGACATCGCTGTTGCCGAGTTCGGCCGCGGCGGCTTGCGCCTTGGCCGCATCGAGGTCGGCGATGACGACGCAGGCGCCCTCGGCGGCCAGCCGGGTGGCGATGGCCTTGCCGATTCCGGATGCCGCACCCGTCACCAGCGCGACGCGCGTCGCGAGCGGCTTCGGCTTGGGCATGCGCTGCAGCTTGGCCTCCTCGAGTGCCCAGTATTCGATGCGGAACTTCTCCGCCTCGTCGATGGGAGCGTAAGTGGAGATGGCCTCGGCGCCGCGCATCACGTTGATGGCGTTGATGTAGAACTCGCCGGCCACGCGCGCGGTCTGCTTGTTGGCGCCATAGCTGAACATGCCCACGCCCGGAATCAGCACGATCGCCGGGTCGGCGCCGCGCATCGCGGGAGAATCCGCCGTCGCGTTGCGGTCGTAGTAGCCCTGGTAGTCCACCCGATATGCCTCATGCAGCTCCTCGAGCCGCGCTATCGAATCCTCGATCGAGGCATCCCCCGGCAGGTCGAGCACGAGCGGCTTCACCTTGGTGCGCAGAAAATGGTCGGGGCAGCTGGTGCCGAGCGCTGCAAGTCTCGGGTGCTCGGCGCTCGCGAGAAAGTCGAGCACGACATCCGCGTCGGTGAAGTGGCCTACCTGCGCCTTGTCTGTCGAAACCAGTCCCCGGATGGCGGGAGCCAGCGCGGCAGCCTTCGCCAGGCGCTCGGCCTGCGCGAGCGGCGCGTAGCCCTCGAGTGCCGGGCCAAACGGCTCCGACCGGCCGTGCTCGGCAATGTACGCCGCGGCGGTCTCGATGATCCACAGCGAGTTGGCCTCGGCCTCCGCGCTGCTGTCGCCCCACGCGGTGATGCCGTGGCCGCCGAGAATGCAGCCGATCGCATGCGGATTCGCCGCCTTGATCTCGGCGATGTCGAGCCCGAGCTGGAAACCGGGGCGGCGCCAGGGCACCCACACGACCTTGCCGCCGAATGCCTTCGCCGTCAGCGCCTCGCCGTCGGCCGCCGTGGCGAACGCGATGCCCGAATCCGGGTGCAGGTGGTCGACGTGCGCCGCATCCACCAGGGCGTGCATGGCCGTGTCGATTGAGGGGGCGGCCCCGCCCTTGCCGTGCAGGGTGTAGTCGAAGGCCGCGACCATCTCGTCCTCGCGCTCAAGGCCGGGGTACACATCCACGAGCGCGCGCAGCCGGTCGAGGCGCAGCACGGCCAGGCCACCCTCGGTGAGGGTGCCGAGGTCGCCGCCTGAGCCCTTCACCCACAGCAGCTCCACGGGCTCGCCCGTCACCGGGTCGGTCTCGCTGCCCTTGGCCGAGGTGTTGCCCCCGGCATAGTTGGTGTTGCGCGCGTCGGCGCCCAGCCGGTTCGATCGGGCAATCAGTTCTGCAGCGGTCGAATTCGTCATGAGGATGCTTTCTGCTCGGTGGCGGGTGCGGCGTCGGTGTGCTGGTGGCCGACGAGTGGATTGGGGTGCAGCCAGGCCGACATGCGCTCGATGCTGAGCGCGGCCGCCGGGTTCTGCGGGTCATTGAGGTGGCCGTGACGGGTGCCATCTTCGCGAAGTACGAGCACGTCGACGCCGGCCGCTGCGAGTTCGCTCGCGTATGCCTCGCCCGAGGAGCGCAGGCTGTCGTGATCGGAATTCAGGATGAACGTCGGCGGCAGCCCCTGCAGCGCGTGGCCGCCGGGGAACGCGTAGGGATTGGCCAGCTGCGTCTCGTCGCCGACATAGTTGAGGTTCATCGCGAGCGTGAGCTCGGGTGGGAACGATGCCTCCGGCGGCAGCGCCGCGATCTTCTCGGCAAGTTCGCGGCTGGGTTCGGGCAGCCGCGCATGAACGACCGGATAGGCCAGCAGCACCGTATGGGGCTGCACGCCACCGGCATCGCGCAGGCGCAGCGAGGCTCCGGCCGAGAGGTTCGCGCCCGCGCTCGCGCCGCCGAGCGAGAGAAGAGCCGCGTCGATGCCCAGCTCGTTCGCGTGCTCGAGAGTCCAATGGAACGCGGCAACGATCTCGTCGGATGCGACGGGAAAATGCACGCCTTCGGTCGGCGGCGTCGCATCCGGGTTGCCGAAGTCGAGCAGTGACGCCAAGCGGTAGAACACCGACATGACGCGGATGCCTCGTTCGGCGAGTTGGCGGGCGACCCAGTCGGCCTCGGGCATGTCAAGGTCGCCGCCCATGAAGGCGCCGCCGTGCACCCAGACGAGACCAGGTGCCGTCGGCTCGGCGGATGCCGCGCCGCGGTAGATACGCACGGGAACCTCTCCGTGCGGGCCCGCAATCGTGCGGTCGGTGACCGAGACCTCGTCGGTCACGCTCCCCATCCCGCCTGGGTGCCGCCGACGCGGTCGGCCTCGACCTTCTCCTGGTAGCCGGATGCCGCGTATGCGGCCATCGGGTCGCCCTGCAGTCCGCGAGACTCGCGCCACTCGGCAAGCGGGCCGCGCACATCCGTGTAGAAGGCATCCATGAGAATGCCGTTGGCACCCAGCACGTCGCCTTCCGCCTGCGCGGCCTTGAGGGCCTCGGTGTCGACGAGCAGGGCGCGCGCGGTCATCTCCTGCACGTTGAGCACGGAGCGAATCTGGCCGGGAATCTTCTTCTCGATGTTGTGGCACTGGTCGAGCATGAAGGCCACGCCCGAGTCGGTGCCGTAGCCGCCGCCGCGGATGACCTCGTAGAGGATACGGAACAGCTGGAACGGGTCGGCCGCACCGACGATGAGGTCGTCGTCGGCGTAGAAGCGGCTGTTGAAGTCGAAGGAACCGAGCTTGCCGAGGCGCAGTAGCTGGGCCACGATGAACTCGATGTTTGTGCCGGGCGCGTGGTGGCCGGTGTCGAGGCAGACCAGTGCGCGCTCGCCGAGGGCCGCGACCTGCGCGTAGGAGGTTCCCCAGTCGGGAACATCGGTGTGGTAAAAAGCGGGCTCGAAGAACTTGTATTCCAGCACCAGGCGCTGGCTCTCACCGATGCGCGCATAGATCGTGGCGAGTGACTCGGCCAGGCGATCCTGGCGGGCACGGATGTCGTCCTGGCCGGGATAGTTCGTGCCATCCGCCAGCCAGATCTTCAGGTCACGCGACCCGGTCTCGCCCATGATGTCAATGCACTCGAAGTGGTGGTCGATGGCCTTCTGACGAATGCGCGGGTCGGAATGCGTGAGGCTGCCGAACTTGTAATCGTCGTCCTGGAACGTGTTGCTGTTGACAGTGCCGAGGGCGACGCCGTGATCCTTCGCGAACGCCCCGAGCGCCGCGTAGTCGTCGACCTTGTCCCACGGAATGTGCAGGGCAACCGTCGGGGACAGGCCGGTGTAGGTGTTCACCTGGGCGGCATCCGCGATTTTCTCCTGCGGGGTGCGAGGCGTGCCCGGAGTGCCGAACACCCTGAATCGCGTGCCCGAGTTGCCGAAAGCCCAGGACGGGAGTTCGATGGCCTGCTGCTCGAGCAGCGGGGTGATGGAGGCGAAGGTCGTCATGATGCTGTCACTTCTCTGTGTGAATCGAATCTGTGGGAATCGAGCGGACGTCGTGAATCGTTTCAATCAATATAGAGCGGATTGGGCGGCAGGTCAATCCATACATGGTGATGGGGCCGCATCTGTGAGCGGGCAGGCGAGGGTTACACAGGCGAGGGGCCGACCGACGCGTCACGTCGATCAGCCCCTCTCCTTGCGGTTCGCTTAGAAGTTGAACTTCTCGATGTTGGACTTGTCGAAGGTGAACGGGTCGCCGAGCAGTACAGTGCCGTCCTTCCCCACGGTGTAGTCGCCGAGCTTGCCGGCGGTGAACTTGTCGCCGTCCTTGCCCGTGATGGTTCCGTCGATCAGGGCCTTCGCCGTGTAGGCGGCGAGGTAGCCGAGGTCGGCCGGGTTCCACAGCGCGAACGCGGTGACCGTGCCGTTCGTGACGAACTTGCGCATCTGGTTCGGCGTGCCGAGACCGGTCAGCGCGACCTTGCCCTTGTACTGCGACGTCGAGAGGTAGCGTGCCGCCGCGGCGATACCGACCGTGGTAGGCGAGACGATGCCCTTCAGGTTCGGGTACTTCTGCAGCAGTGCCGCCGTCTTGTCGAAGGAGGTCTGGTCATCATCGTTGCCGTACACCGTGTCGACGAGCTTCACGTTGGGGTGGTTGGCAGCGAGGTCCTTCTTCATGAGCTCGATCCAGGCATTCTGGTTCGTCGCGTTGGCCGAGGCGGAGAGAATGGCGATGTCGCCCGCGTCACCGATCTGCTTGGTGATCAGGTCGACCTGCACCTTGGCGATGCCCTCCGAGGATGCCTGATTGACGAAGACGTCGCGGTACTTGGCGTCGGTGTCGGAGTCGAAGGTGACGATCTTCGTACCCGCTGAGCGTGCCTGCGTGAGCGCGCTGCCGAGTGCCGTGGGATCGTTCGCCGAGAGCACGATGGCTCCGACACCCTGCTGGGTGAGCGTGTTGATGTAGCTCACCTGCGCGTCGGCGGTTGCCGTCGACGGGCCAACCTCGGAATAGGTGCCGCCGAACTTCTCGACGGCCTCCTTGCCGCCCTTGTCCGAGGTGTCGAAGTACGGGTTGCCGAGGTTCTTGGGCAGGAAGGCGATCTTGTAGTTCTTGTCGCCGCCCGGCTTCGTGGAGCCGCCGTCGCCGCTGCCGCCTCCCGCGGAGCATCCGGTGGCAATGAGCGCGAACGCGAGCACGCCCGCGCTGAGGCTGAGGGCGCGATTAACGCCCTTACGCCCGATCTTGTGAAGTGACATCTTTGTTCTTCCTTTCTGTGGATGATGAGTCGGAAGACCCGGTGTTGCAGGAATCGCCCCGGTGCATGGGGCCGGTCATCTTCGCCGCGCGCGTCGCGGGCCGAAGGCCGTCTTGAACCAGGCGATGATCCTGGGGGAGAGCACCGACAGCACGAGCAGCGCACCGGTGACGATGTTGATGGCATCCGAGCTGACGTTCGCCAGGCGCAGGGCGCTCTGCAGCACGCCGATGAGCAGCACTCCGCCGATCACACCGTGCAGTGCGCCCTTGCCACCGAAGATCGAGACCCCGCCGAGGAGCACCGCGGCGATGATGGAGAGCTCGAGGCCGTTCGCGTTATCACCCCGGGCGCTGCCGTAACGCAGCGTCCAGTACACGCCGGCCAGAGCGGAGACCAGGCCGGTGAGCAGAAAAGCGATGAACTTGGCGCGATTGACCTTGACGCCCGAGAAGCGCGCGGCATCCTTGCTCAGGCCCAGGGCGAAGAGCCCGCGCCCAAACGGCGTGAAGTGGAGGAGAGCGGCAAAGATCACCACGAGCACTGCCACAACGACCATGATCACCGGGATGCCGGTGGTGCCGAAGCGCGACTGCACCAGGTTCTGCCAGAAGAACGGAAAGTCGGTGATGGCCGTGGTTCCCAGCAGGCCGACGGCGATGCCGCGAAACAGCGCCAGCGTTCCGATGGTGACCGCCAGCGACGGCAGGCCAGCCACGGTCACCAGGAAGCCGTTGATGGCGCCCGCGACGAGCCCGACGAGCAGGCAGACGACGAGTGCAACCAGTACGGGAAGCCCGGCCTGGGTGAGCAGGCCGAACATCACGCTGCTGAGTCCGATGGTGCTGGCGACCGAGAGGTCGATCTCCCCGGTGACGATCACGAGGGTCATCGGCAGCGCGATCATGAGAATCGGCGTGGCATCGAGCAGCAGGAACCCGAGGGTGGTCGTCGTGCCGAAGTTGGGGACCATGATGGATGCGCCGACCGCGACGATGATCAGAGCGGCGATCACGGCGCTCTCTCGCGAGAGCAGCGCCCGCCGCCACGCGGGTCGGGAATAGCTGGGCATCGCCTTCGCCGTCACGGGGCGCGCCGAATCGAGGGCGGTCATCGCTCTCCTCCCGCCGTGACGGAGACGGTATCGCTGCTGGTATCTCGTTCGGTGATGAGCCGTTTGGATACGCGCAGGGCAAGCACCCGGTCGAGCACAATCGCACCGATGATCAACACGCCCACCACGGCCTGCTGCCAGAAGTCCGGGATGCCGAGAATGGGAAGGGCGCGGTTGATCGTGAGCAGCAGCATGGCGCCGATGGCCGCGCCGTAGACGCTGCCGCTGCCGCCGAAGATCGCGACACCACCGATGACCGCCGCGCCGACGGCCTGCAACTCAAGCCCGGTGCCGGTCTGCGAGTCGATCGTGCCGTAGCGCGCGGCGAACAACAGCCCGGCCAAGCCGGCGAGGGCGCCGGAGAGCACGAAGGCCACGAGGATGCGCTGGGTGACCTTCAGCCCGTACAACTCGGCGGCGGCGGGGTCGGATCCGATGGCGTAGAACTCGCGACCGCCGCGGCGATTGCGCAGATACCAGCCGGTGGCGAGCACGACGACCAGGGCGATGATGGCCAGAAAGGGGATGTACAGGAACGAACCGGTGCCGAGGCCGAGGAATTGGTCGGGCATATCGGATGCGTTGACGCGGCTGCTGCCCGCCCAGAGCACATTGATGCCGCGGTAGGCATACAGCGTTCCGAGCGTGATCACCAGAGCGGGAACCTTGCCGTACGCGACGAGCAGCCCATTCACGAGACCGAGCACGCCGCCGAAGACGATGCAGGCAATGAACACCACGACGATCGGGATGCCGTGCACATCCACGAACAAACGACCGGCGAGATACGCGGTCAGCCCCACGACCGAGCCAACCGAGAGGTCCACGCTGCGGGTGATGATGACAATGGCCTGGCCGACGGCCACCAGCACGAGAATCGACGGGGTGAGCAGCAGGTCGCGGAATCCGTCGCTGCTGAACAGGAATGACGGGTTCACGATCGTCGTGATGATCACCACGATGACCAGGGCGGCGAGGATGCCGATCTCGCGCGAGTGCAGGAAGCGGTTCAGCACGCGGCCGACGGCGCCGCCGCGACCGGGAGTGGGGACGGCGGTCATCGTGCCGCTCCTTGTGCGTGGGTGGCGGCATACATGACGGATTCGGCAGTGGCATCCGCACGGTCGATCTCGGCCGTGATGCGGCCCTCGCGCACCACCAGGATGCGGTCGGCCATCCCGAGCACCTCGGGCAGCTCGGACGAGATCATCAGGATGCCCATGCCGCGACCGGCCAGCTGGGAGATGAGCCTGTGAACCTCGGCCTTCGTGCCGACATCGATGCCGCGGGTGGGCTCATCGATGATGAGCACCTTGGGATCGGTGGCCAGCCACTTGCCGAGCACGACCTTCTGCTGGTTGCCGCCGCTGAGCGTGCCAGCCTCGGTGTCGAGGGCGCTGGACTTCAACTGCAGGCGGCTCGCCCAGACGCGGGCGGCCTCGTTCTCGGTCGCCGATCGCAGAAAACCGAAGGCGGCCAGCTTGTTGCGAATGGCCAGCGTCGAATTGCGGGCGACAGATGTCTCGAGCACCAGCCCCTGTTTGCGCCGGTCCTCGGGAACCAGCGCGAGTCCGGCATCCATCGCGGCGGCGGGATTGCGCCCGGGCACGGTGCGCCCATTCAGTTGCACCCGACCGCTGTCGTATGGATCGACGCCGAAGATGGCGCGCGCTATCTCGCTGCGGCCCGCGCCGACGAGGCCCGCCAGGGCGAGGATCTCACCGGAACGCACCGTGAAGCTCACGTCGTGGAACACGCCCGCCGAGGTGAGGTTCTCCACGGTGAGCAGCGTCTCGCCGATCTGCGCTTCCTCCTTGGGAAACAGGTCTGTCACATCGCGGCCGACCATACGGCGAACTATCTCGTCTTCGGTGACCGTCTCGATGGCATCCGTCGAGATGTACTGGCCGTCACGCATAACCGTGATCGTGTCGCAGAGCGCGAAGACCTCGTCGAAGCGGTGCGAGATGAAGACGATGGCCCGACCCTCGTCACGCAGGCTGCGGGCCACGGCGAAGAGGCGCTCGACCTCGACGCCACTCAGGGCCGCGGTCGGCTCGTCCATGACGAGCAACCGTGCGTCGAGCGAGATGGCCTTGACGATCTCGATGATCTGCTGGTCGGCGATCGACAGGCCCTCTGCGGGCCGGTCGGGATCGATGCGCACGGCGAGGCGGGCAAAGATCTCGTTCGCCTCGGCGCGCATCGCCTTGCGGTCGATGCGCCCCAGTCGGTCGGTAGGCTGGCGGCCCATGAAGATGTTTTCGGTGACGCTGAGATCGGGAAAGAGCGTCGGCTCCTGGTAGATCACGGCGATTCCGGCGGCCTTGGCTTCGGCCGTGGTGCGGAAATCGACGGATTCTCCACGGAACAGAAAATCGCCGGAGTCCCGCTGGTAGAGCCCGGCGACGATCTTGACGAGCGTGGACTTGCCCGCACCGTTCTCGCCGACCAGCGCGTGGATGGAGTTCATGTGCACCGTCAGGTTCGCCGAGGTGAGGGCGACGACAGAGCCGAACGACTTGGCGACGGACCGCAGCTCAAGGGCCGGCGGTGCTGTGGCTTCGGGGCTGGTCGACATTGAGGGGCCTGGCTGCTCTTCTTCGAGTTATCGAGACGTCGAAATGACGTGCGGCTTGAATCGATTTAACGACGATGGTTAGAGCAATCTAATACACAGTTCACAGATCGCCAACGCGTTCATGTCGTGCGCGCCGATCGTGACCGAATCCTTACCGTTCTACCCTTCAGCTCTCCAGCGACTCGAGTTGATCCTCGAGGT
Organism: Leifsonia sp. Root112D2; assembly: GCF_001424905.1. Classification (NCBI taxonomy): domain Bacteria; kingdom Bacillati; phylum Actinomycetota; class Actinomycetes; order Micrococcales; family Microbacteriaceae; genus Leifsonia; species Leifsonia sp. Root112D2. The sequence goes on along the minus strand of NZ_LMCU01000001.1, from coordinate 793,054 downwards.
TGAAGATCGGCGTGAGCTGCAGGAATCCCTCGTCCGGGGCGCCCTCGAGGTCGTCGAAGAAGTCGGCCATCTCTTCCTGCCAGCGTGCGTTCACCTCGGTTGCGGCCATGGCGCTCTGCGCGGCGGCCAGGTCGCGCGTCTCGAAATAGCCGATGAGCAGGCCGTCGTCGCGCACGAAGATCGAGTAGTTGTTCCAGTCGGCACTCTTGAGCGCACGCAGCATCTCCGGCCACACGGATGCGTGCCGCACGCGATATTCGGCGAGTCGCTCGGGCTTGACCTGCAGCTGGAAGCAGACGCGTTGGCGATCGGATGCGCTCATGTGACCTTCTTCGTAGAGCAAACGGATGCTATACAAGCGACAGCATCTATGAAACGATTCATCCAACGTTACTACCGAACGCTCCCGAGAGATGGATTCAATGGCCGAACTCCTGCTGCCGCCCGACTTTGAATTCGGCGTCGCGACCAGCGCGTTCCAGATCGAAGGCGCGTGGAACGAGGACGGCAAGGGCCCCTCGATCTGGGATACCTTCAGCCAGACCCCGGGCAACACCCGCGGCGATATGCCCGGCGATATCGCCTGCGATCACTACCACCGGTATCCCGAAGACATCGCGCTGATGAAGGAACTGGGCATCGACAGCTACCGGTTCTCGCTGAGCTGGTCACGGCTCATCCCCGACGGCGTCGGCGCCGTCAACCAGAAGGGTGTCGACTTCTACAACCGGCTCATCGATGACCTTCTTGCCGCAGGCATCCGGCCGAATGTGACCCTCTATCACTGGGATCTGCCGCAGGCGCTCGAGGATCGCGGCGGCTGGCCCAACCGCGATGTAGCAGCGTGGTTCGGCGAATACTCCGCCACCTCATTCGGGCTCTTCGGTGATCGCGTGAAGCAGTGGTCGACGCTGAATGAGCCGATTGCACTCTGGGTTGGATACGCGCTCGGCGCCTTCGCGCCTGGGCTGCGCGACGAGAAGCTTGGCAGGCAGGCGATGCACAACGCGATGCTCGCGCACGGCACGAGTGTGCAGGCATTTCGTGCGGCGTCCGACGCCGACAGCCAGATAGGGATAGTTCTCGACATCTGGAAGCGGCAGCCGCTCACGGATTCGGCAGAAGACCGGGCGCTCGCCGACGAAGGTGAAGACGACGGCTTCAGGTTTTTTCTCGACACGCTACGTGGCGGCGGCTACAGCGACCGGCTGAGGAGTCGTCTGGAGAAGGCCGGCACATTCCCGCAGATCGAGCCGGAGGACCAGCAGCTCATCGAATCGCCTATCGACTACCTCGGCCTCAACGTCTACTCGCGGGTGGTCGTGGACTCGACGCAGCAGGAACCCGGTTCCTGGGCGGAGAGTCATCCGCAGCCGGGCGGCAACTTTCTGGAGAGCGGGGCGGAGTTCTATCCGCGCGCGGTCTACGAGGCCATCGAGATGGTTCGCGACGACTATGGCTGGCGCGGGCCGATCTTCATCACCGAGAACGGTCTTCCCGACGCCCCGTCATTGGAGTCGGCGAACTCGCTCGACGACGATGAGCGCATCGCCTATGTCGACGGGTTTCTGCACTGGATCTCCGTCGCAATCGACGAGGGGGCGGATGTGCGGGGCTACTACCTGTGGAGCCTCCTTGACAACTACGAATGGGGCGCCGCCTTCACCATGAAGTACGGACTCGTGCGCGTCGACCCGCAGACGCTGGTGCGAACGCCGAAGAAATCGTTCGACTGGTACAAACACACGATCACCACACGCAGAGGAGCCTGAGAACAATGCCCGGCACAGACAAAGACACCGTCGTTTCTGTCACAGCTTTCGTAGTGACATCCCCGAAGCGCGCCCGCGAGCCGGTACCGGATGCCCCGGAGGATGTTCGAGACTGGCGCCGCGGCAAGGTCGCCAACCCCATGACGAAGTATCCGGAGTTTCGCGACGACCGCCCCTCGGCGACCGGTCGTGACTCCGGCCGCACCGTCATCGTGAAGGTCGAGAGCGCATCCGGTGAGATCGGCATCGGCATGACCAACGGCGGTGTCGCCGCCGCCGCGATCATCGAACTCCACCTGGCCGACATCGTGGAGGGCCAGTCGGCATACGCGCACGAGACGATAGCCGATCGCATGTTCGCCAGCACCCTGGCCTACGGCCGCAAGGGCGTCGTGCTGCACGCGATATCCGCCGTCGACAATGCGATCTGGGATCTGCACGGGCGCCTGTCGGGCCAGCCGGTCTTCGAGCTGCTCGGCGGCCCGACGTGCGCCGACATCCCGATGTACGCCACCGGCCCGCTTGCCGGACCGATCGAGAAGCTCGGCTTCTACGGAGCCAAGCTGCCCCTGACGTACGGGCCGAGCGAGGGCGAGGAGGGGTTCCGGCGCAATGTCGAGCGGGCCACGCGTGCCCGCGAGGCGGTCGGCGATGACTTTCCGCTCTACTTCGACTGCTGGATGTCTCTCAACGTCGACTACGCGGTGCGGCTCGCGCAGGCGGTCGAGCCCCTCGGGTTCCGCTGGCTCGAGGAGCCGCTGCGGCCGGACGACTACGCGGGGCACGCCGAACTGCGTCGCCGCATGCCCGCATCCATGACGCTGAATACGGGCGAACACGAGTACACGGCAGCGGGCTTTCGGCTGCTGTGTGAGGCCGGCGTCGACATCATTCAGCCCGACCCCATGTGGTGCGGTGGCATCACCGAAATGAAACGTATCGCCGCCGTGGCCTCGGCGTACGGAAAGCGCATCATCCCTCACGTCGGGGGCGTCTACAGCTACCACTTTCTGAGTGCGTACCGGGAGACGACGTTCGTGGAGTTCCCGGTGATGGTGGGCATGGGCGACACCATCGTGCCGTTCCAGGGGCCGCTGCTCACCGGCGAACCGCTGCCGGTCAACGGTCGTATTGCGCCGACCACGGCTCCCGGCTTCGGGCTCGAGCTGAACCCGGAATTCGAACTGGTGCGTCCGGTGAAGCGTGAGCAGCTCGAGGATTACGCGTGAGCACGCGGCTTCGCTTCGCGATGGTCGGGGCCGGGTGGTGGGCGCACGCGGCGCACCTGCCTGCGCTGGCGGCGCATCCGCAAATCGAGTTCGTGGCGGTCTGCGACCCGGATGCCGCGCGTGCGGATGCGGCGGCGCGCGAGTTCGGCGCGCCCGCCGCCTTCACCGACGTCGCGGAGATGCTCGCCGCTGTCGACATCGACTGTGCGGTCGTCGCCACTCCGCACACGACACATCGGCCCGTCGTCGAAGCCCTGCTGCGCGCCGGGGTCGACGTGCTGGTGGAGAAACCGATGACCACCACGGCCGAGGATGCGTGGGCGCTGGTGCAGCTCGCCCGCGATCTGAATCGCATCCTGTCGGTCGGCCTCACCTATCAATACGCGGCGACCGCTTCGCAAGTGCGGGAGGTGGTGGCGGGCGAGATCGGCGAGCTCGTGTGCGTCAATGCCGAGTTCTCCTCCGAGACCGAGGGGCTGTTCAGCACGGTGGACCCGCTCTCCGCCCAACTGGACGACGCGAGCAAGCCGCACGGAACGACGTATTCGAATCCGCTGCTCTCCGGCGGAGGCCAGGGGCAGACCCAGCTGACCCACCTTCTCGGAAGCCTGCTCTGGAACACCGGAAAGCAGGCGGAGGAGGTGTTCGCTTACATGCACAATCGCGGCCTGACGGTCGACGTCGTCAACGCGCTGACCTTCCGCCTCGACGGGGGCACGATCGGCACCGCCACCTCCACGGGCACCACGCCGGAGGGCTCGCCGGTTCGTCACCGCATTCGCTATCACGGCACGCGCGCTGTTCTCGAACACGATCTGCTCAAGGCCGAGGCGTGGCTGTTTGAGGCAGGGGGCGGCATCCGTCACATCGAGAATGCGTCCGAGCTGCCCGCATATGCGCGGTCTGCGCCGGTGCCGGCGTTTGTGCGTCTCGTGCGGGGTGAGGCCACCAACCCGGCACCGGCGGATGTCGCCGCGGCATCCGTCTCCCTTATTGAAGCCGCATACACCTCGGCGGCCGAGCATCGACCGGTCGAGGTTCGTCGCGGCGAGATTGAGACGAGTTAGGAGCACCCCATGGCGCAGTTGCCACTCACCGTCATCGTCGGAGCAGCACAGGGAATCGGCGCGGAGGTCGCGCGCACGCTGGCGCGATCCGGCCCCGTTGTTCTCGCCGATATACGTGCGGATGCCGCGGCCGAGCTGGCCGCTGAGCTCACGGCGAGCGGTGCCGAGGCGAGGGCCCACGGCGTCGACGTGACGAACCCGGAGTCCGTCGCGGCACTCGTGGCGGCGACGCCGGGAACGCGGCGGCTCGCGATAGTTGCCGGAGCGTTCTCTGCCGGGCCGTCACTCGAGCTGGAGTCTGCCGAGTTCACGCGCATCCTCAGCATCAATCTCGTGGGTGCCTACGATGTTGCGCGCCAGTATTCGGCGGCGATGATCGAATCGGGCGGCGGCGCGATAGTGGCCATCGGCTCGATCGCGGCGCGCATGCCGCGACTGCGCCAGGCCGCGTACAGCGCGTCGAAGGCCGGCATGCGGCAGGCCATGCGCGTGCTCGGACTCGAGGTGCGTGAGCAGGGCGTTCGCATCAACTTCGTGGCTCCCGGACCGACGCAGAGCCCGATGATGGCCGAACTTGCCGCCGACCATACGGGAATCCAGCTGTGGGAGGGCGAGCTGGAGGCCTGGCGCCCGCGCATCCCTGATGGCCGGGTGGCGCAGCCGCAGGATGTGGCGAATGCCATCGAGTTTCTGCTCTCGGAGAAGGCGGCGCACATCAGCCTGCACGACCTCTACGTCGACGGCGGCGAGAGCCTCGGCATGTGACCGCCGGTCGGAGCCGCGCTCGTGTGCGTCCCGGCGTGTGCGTCTCTGCCAGTCGCGCTCGTCGTGCGGGCACGCGCGGGCGGTGTGCCGCGCGCCCCTGCCCGCACGGCTAGCGCCAGCCGCCCATGGGCATACCCGTGGCATTAACAACGGCCAGCTCAGTACGGCTAGTGCACTCACGGCACGAACACGATCCTCTCGGCAGCGGACCCGGTCTCGCTCTGTGCCCACGCCGTTTCGACCTCGGCGAGTGGCACGACTCGCGTTCGAATGTCGAATTCTCCGTCGGTGATCGCCTGGGCGATCGCCGGAAGCTCTTCGGCAAAGACGTGTCCGGCAACGGATCCCATGCCGCTGCCGAGGAACTGGAGTTGCGTGGATCGCAGCGCAGCCGACGGAATTGCGGCGTCTTGGCCGGCGACAGAGCCGATCTGAATCCACGTCAACGGTGCGCTGCGAGCTGTTCTCTGCGGAATCATGGCTCGCAGGGCGCTCACGGTCGGCTCGCCCCAGAGATAGTCGAGCACGATGTCGACATCGGCCGCGACAGCGAGCTCGTCGAGTGTGGTGGTGACGTCGGCGCCAAGCGCGCTCAACTCGTTGAGGAGGGCTTGGTTTCGACCGGCCGCAATCACCTGTGACGCACCGAAGCGCTTGGCGACCTGCACGGCCATGCGGCCGGCATTTCCTGTCGCACCCAGAACGAGGATGCGTCGTGCCGGTTGCGGATCGATGCGACGCCGCAGTGCCACCCACGACGACATGACGGGATTCATGCCCGCGGCGACGGCTATCGGATCGACATGCTCGGGAAGCACGACACTGCGGTCCATATCAATGACGGTGCGCTCGGCCATCGTTCCCAGAACGGTGTCGTCGAGCACCGCGTATCGGAGCTGCCCCTGGGCATCGCGCACCACCGCGTCCATCCCCGGCACCAGCGGGAGGTCGCGCGTGCTGGTGTAGTGCGAGCCGTTCGCCTTCGAGCGAACCAGGGGATACAGCGCCGCGGCGAGAACCTCCACGACCTCTTCCCCTTCGCGGCTGGCGATGGGTTCCGCGACCTCGGCGAAGCGAGGTGGAGCAGAAAATGATGTGACAACGGCCGCGTGCATGACGTCTCCTCAAGATTGGTTTGTATTACCACCTATTATTAGTTGGTATAACAAACTATGTCAAGCTAGACTGGGCGTCATGACGTCGAGCAGGCATCCGCAGCACTCAGACCGTGATAACGATGAGTCCGCTGCCGCGCAGACCGCCCTCATTGACGCGCTGGGCCAGGGCACATTCGTGGCCATGGGCGCGTTCACCCGAATCGCGGCGGAGCACGATCTCTCGCTCACCCAGTTGCGCGTACTTGGAATTCTGCGGGATCGCCGACTGCGCATGGCCCAGTTGGCGGACTATCTGGGGCTGGACAAGTCCACTCTTTCCGGCCTTATTGAGAGGGCCGAGCGGCGCGGCCTGGTCGCGCGCACCCGCAATACCGAGGACAAGCGGGCCGTCGACGTCTTCATGACGGATGCGGGGCACGAACTGGCCGAGAAGGTGCAGCACGATGTGCGCCTCGTCTTTGCTCCTCTGACCGATCGACTGGATGCGATGCAGCAGCGCTCGCTTACGGAAACCTTTCGCGACACCCTCGGGAGGGAGCGCTAGCTGCTGCTCGCGCGCACGATCAGTTCAGGCTTGAGCAGGTGCCGGCCGTGCGTGTGGTGCTCCTCGCCGGCGACCTCCTGCTCGAGCAATTCGAGCGCGGCACGGGCCAGGGATTCCCGCGGCTGGCGAATGGTGCTCAGCGGCACGACGGTGGATGCCGCGAAGTCGATGTCGTCGTAACCGACCACCGCGATATCCCGCGGAATCGAGAGCGTTCGGTCGAGGATGAGGGCCTGCACCAGGCCGATGGCGAGCAGGTCGTTCGCGGCGAAGACGGCATCCGGTCGATGTTCGGCGGGCATCGCCAGAATGCGCTCGGCGACGTGCCTTCCCTCTTCGACCGTGAGGTCATCCGTCTCGATGATGGAGAGCGTCACGCCCGGCGTTTCCTGCGCGGCACGGGATGCCCCGGAGAGGCGGTCGCCGATCTGGGTGAGCGGGCCACCGGCGACCACCAGTCGTCGCCTGCCCTCGTCGACGAGGTGCCGCACCGCCATGTATCCGCCCGCCTCGCCGTCGAGCCCGACCGAGCACACCTCGCTCGAATCGATGTTGCCGTCGAAGAGAACCACAGGAGTGCCGCTCGCGCGCAAGCGGCTGAGCCGTGGCGTGAGACCCTGCTGCGGAACGATGAGCAGTCCGCGCACGCGCTGCTCGTCGAACAGATCGATGTAGCGCTGTTCGCGGTCGGCGTTCTGGTCACTGGAGCCGAGCACGACCGTGTGACCGGCCTCCTCGGCCGCCGCCTCGAGTTCGTGGGCGAGATCGGCGAAGAACGGGTTGGCCACGTTCACGACGACGAAGCCGATCGCCGTGCCGCTGCCCATGCGAAGCTGGCGGGCGAGATCGTTGCGCACGAAGCCCAGGGACTGCATGGTCTGCTGCACCTTGGCCAGTGTCTTCGCACTCACCTGGTCCGGGTAGTTCAGCACGTTCGAGACCGTGCCCACGGACACGCCGGCGGCACGGGCGACGTCGCGGATGCCTACGTTGGTTCTCATGTGATGGGTGCCAGATTGATCATGGGGATATGGTGCAGCATACCGGCGCTCGCTCGTCGAGCCCGCTATTCGGCTGTCGGGCCGTCACGCCGCGGGTGCCGCGGCATCCACTTCTGTCGCGTAGCTGTAGCTGCCGTGTTCGACGGCGGAGATGACAGCGCCGTCCGGCAGTTCCACCGTCGCCGTCACGCCGACCGGCACGCGCAGCTCGAGCTCGAATCGGCGCTCGACCAGCTTCCACCCGGCGGTGATGCGACCGTAGGGCGAGTCGTAGCTCATCACAGCGCTCGTGAGGCCCGCGCCGGGCACCGGAGCCACCCGCACCGTGCGGCACGCGGGCGCGAGCGAGGTCAGCCCGCCTATCGTGCGGTGCATCCAATTCGCCACGGCACCGAAGGCATAGTGATTGAACGAGGTCATTTCCCCGGGATTGACCGAACCATCGGGAAGCAGGCTGTCCCAGCGCTCCCAGATCGTCGTTGCGCCGAGGTCCACGGCGTAGAGCCAGCTCGGGAAGGCGCGCGTCGTCAGCATGCGATAGGCGTCATCGGTGCGGCCGGCCAGGCTCAGCGCAAGCAGCACGACCGGCGTTCCGAGAAAACCCGTCGCCACGGTGAAGCCCTGCGACTCGACGAGTTCGGCCAGGCGCTCACCGGAGCGCGATCGAACCGCCGCGTCGTCGATCATCTCCCAGGCCAGCGCCATCGCGTACACGGTCTGGCAGTCGCTCGTGATGCGTCCGTCATCGTGCACGTACGCGGCAGAGAATGCAGAGCGGATGCGTTCGGCCAGCGTCGCGTAGCGCCGTTCGTCATCACCGAGGCCGAGTGCCGCGGCGCTCTGCGAGAGCAGATCCACCGAGTGAAAGAAATAGGCGGTGGCCACAACGTCCGGATCGGCTTGAGCGGCGGCAGGATCGTTCGGCGGGGCAAGCGGGTCGAGCCAATCGCCCAGTTGCTGACCGCCGCGCCAGAGCAGTTCGGGGCCGGCGAGAATGCGTACGCGTTCGACCCAGGCCACCATGCTGGCATACTGCCGCCGAAGCACTCCGGTGTCACCGTAGCGCTGGTACAGCACCCACGGCACGACGACGGCGGCGTCTCCCCAGCCGGCGAGAGTGGTCTCCTCGGGAAAGACCCGCGGCACCACGGCGGGCACCGTGCCATCGGGCAACTGGTCGAGAGCGAGCGACTCGAGCCATCCTCCGAGGAAGGAGGAGACATCGAAGAGCGTGGATGCCGTCGGTGCGAACACCTGAATGTCGCCGGTCCAGCCCAGACGCTCATCGCGCTGCGGGCAGTCCGTGGGAACATCGAGAAAGTTGCCGATCATGCTGTTGACGACGTTCTGATGCAGCTGCGACAGCGCCGGGTCGGAGCACTCGAACCAGCCGGTGCGTGTCAGCGCGCTGCCGAGGGAAACGGCTTCGAGCTCGACTATCGCCTCGGGAGGCAGGCCGGAGATCTCCGCGTAGCGGAAGCCGTGGTAGGTGAAGACCGGCTCGAGCAGTTCACCGGCGTGCCCTGCCAGTATGTAGCGGTCGGTCGCCTCGGCGGAGCGCAGCGGGCGGATCGAGAGCGCGCCGCCATCCAGAACTTCCGCGTGACGAATGGTCACCGTCGTTCCGGCGGGCGCCGTGACGCGCAGGCGCACCCAGCCGACGAGGTTGCGGCCGAAGTCGGCGATGACGGCGGGGGAGCCGTCGAGAAGGGTGACAGGGGCTATCGCCTCGAGTTCGCGAACGGGCGGCGCGACGGCAAGATCGAGCCGGCCGACTTCGGCGTGGAGCCGCTCGACGGGGGCCTGAAGCGGTGGCCGGGCGGGCATCCGCAGTTCTGTCGTCTGGCCGTCGTAGAAGTCGTTGGCGAGAATGCGCGACGGCGCCGTTCGCCAGTTCTCGTCTGTGCCGATCGTGACGCGCCGGCCGTCGGCGTATTCGAGCTCGAGTTGGGCGAGCAGGCCGAGCCTGTCGCCGTAGCTCTGGGCGCGGTGGATGGGCAGCGAAGCGATACGTCCGCGATACCAGCCGTTGCCCAGCAGCGCGCTGAGCTCGTTCTCGCCCTCGCCCAGCAGCGCCCTCACGTCGTAGCTGCGAAAGCGGATGAGCTTGTCGTACGTCGTCCACCCCGGGGTGAAGTGATCCTCCGACACCCGCTCGCCGTTGAGGTGTGGCACCACGATGCCGAGCGCCGTCACGTGCAATCGGGCGCGCAGGAGGCCGGGGTCCACCGCGAAGGTGGTTGCCAGAAGTGGCGCCGGATCAGCGGAGTCCGCACCGGCGACCGGGGTGATCCAGTGTGCCGACCAGTCGGCGGGGTGCAGCAGGGAGGCCTCAACGGCGGCGCTCGGGCTCCAGGAGCTCCAGCCGTTCGTGCCGGAGACGCGCACCCGCAGCACTGCCCGGTCTCGCGAGCCGAGCGGCGTGAACGGCCAATCGACGAGAATCTGCCCGTCGCCTTCCAGCGGCACGACGACGGTGCTGCCGTCTGGATAGCTCGCCTCGATTTCGGCACCGCGTTGTCGCCATCCGCTGGGAGCGCTGTCGATGCGCCAACTGAGCCGGGGGCGGGGAACACCGACGAAGGTGACCGGGGGGTGCCCTGGTGGCATCCGATCCGACGGGTTCGACTGTTCGAACCGGATCGGGCCATCGATGCGCACGCCGGCACGCACCGCGTCCTGCGCGGAGTCCCTGTTCATCGTGCCGCCTACTCGAGTCCTGTGCCGGCGATACCGCGGGTGAACCACTTCTGGAACACCACGAAGACGACAAGCACGGGCACCATCGCGATGACGGCGGCGGCGAATCCGACGGATGGCGAGATGTTCGAGAACTGCGTCGTGGCGAGCGGCGCGAGCGCGAGCGTCAGCACCTTGGTCTGCTCTCCCGGCGCGACGAGCAGCGGCCAGATGTAGAGATTCCAGGCGGTGAGAAAGGTGACGACCGAGTACGCCGCGATGATCGGTCGCGCCAGTGGTAAAGCGATGCTGTAGAACGTTCGGAACCAGTTGGCGCCGTCGACCCGCGCCGCCTCGATCAGGCCATCGGGAAGCGTGGAGAAGAACTGTCGGAACAGCAGCACTCCCACCGATGCCTGCCCGGCGATCGGAAGGACCAGTCCCAGGAACGTGCCGACGAGCCCGAGCTGCAGGGTGACAACGAATGTCGGGATCAGGAGCAGGTTGGTCGGCAGCAGCACGGGCACGAGGAAGAGTCCGAACACGATGTTGGAGCCGCGGAACCTGATCTTCGACAGCGCGAACCCCGCCGGCAGGCAGATGGCCAGCTGGATGAGCAGAACGCTGCCAACGAAGGCGAAGGTGTTGAAAATCGTTCGTGGGGTGAGATAGCTCCAGGCCTGCACGAAGTTGTCCCAGATCGGCGTGGTCGGGAAGAGCCTCGGCGGATACTGCGCAATGTCGCTGAACGACATCAGTGAACCCGAGAGCAGATACAGCATCGGGAAGGCGATGACCAGGCCGAGCAGGATGATCGTCGAGTAGCGGCCAATGCGTAAACGGGCGGGTTTCATCGTGAGAGTCTCCTGGTCATGAGGCGGCTGAAGCCGATGACGGCGACGATGATGACCATCTGGACCACGGAGAGCACGCTGGCGTAGCCGACATCCTGGTTGGAGAAGGCCTGCCGGTACGCGTAGAGGCTGAGGGCGGTCGTCGCGCCGAGTGGCCCGCCGTTGGTCATGATCAGTGATACGTCGAGAGAGCTGGCCACGTAGTTGACGATTTGGAGAATCGCCACCACGAAGGTCGTGGATGCCACGTTCGGCCAGGTGATCTGCCACAGCGTGCGCCACGGGCCTGCGCCATCGAGGGCAGCGGCCGAGTAGATGTCCTCGGGAACGCGCTGCAGCCCGGCAAGGTACAGGATGATCACGATCGGCAGGGCCAGCCAGATCATCATGAGCACCAGCGCCGGCAGGGCCAGTGTGCTGTCGTTGAGGATGTCAACGGGGGGCAGGCCCAATAGGCGCAGCAGCGACCCGATCGGCCCCTGCCGAGGGTCGTAGATGAAGGCCCAGAGCACCGCGGAGACGGCGACGGAGAGCACGACGGGCACGAAGTAGAGCACCCGCAGAATGCCGACGCCGGGCATGTTCGCGTTGATCAGAACGGCCAGCATGAAGCCGATGGCGATTGTCGGAACGACGCCGAGGACCACGAAGAGCAGGGTGACTCCCAGGGAGTTCCACGCCGCCGAATCGGTGGCGAGCTTCGCGAAGTTCGCCAAGCCGACGAAGGTGGGAGTGTCGAAGAAGTTCCACTCGTAGAAGCTCATCCCGATGCCCACGATGGTGGGAATGATGATGAACAGAATGAAGAGGACGAGAACCGGGGCGAGCAGCAGCCAGGCCGACGCTGCATCGGCTTTGCGATACTTGGACTTTTTGCGAGGTGATGACCGGGGGTGCCGGCGCGTGGCGTCGGCACCCCGCTTGGTCTCGAGGACGGTCAAGATGCTCCTACTTCAGCAGAGCGTTCAGCTGGTCCTGCGCGGCCGTGTACGCCTTCTCAATCGACACGCCCTTGAGCACCACCTGCTGGAGTGCGGTCTGCAGGGCGGGCACGACCTTCGGCTGCACGTCATCCGGGATGGTGTTCGGCAGGATGGCCTTCGGAACGGATGCCTTGATGGTCGCGACGAAGCTCGGCGGAACCGGGGGTGCCTCGGTCAGCCAGGCGCCGCTGTCGATGCCCTCCTTGGTGGGGGGGATGACGCCGTCGGGCTGTGCGGCCTTCAGGCCGCCATCGGTCGAGTAGAACCACGCCATGAACTGGTATGCGCCCTCTTTGTTGTCCGACTTCGCGCTGATGGAGAGCGAGTATGAACCACCGCCGGTGCCCGACTTGCCGTTCACCGTCGGTGCAGGAAGAACATCCCAGGCGTCCTTCATCTTCACCCGCAGACCCGCGACGCCGGCCGTTGAGCCGACTCCCATCGCATCCTGGTTGCTCTCGAACAGGGTGTTGTTGGTCGCAAGCGAGTACGGCGTGCCGAACTTCTCCGTGTACGGGAGAAGGACTTCCTTCCAGGCCTTGAGGCCGCCCTCGTTCGCGAAGATGAACTTCTTCGTGTCGGGGTCGTAGAGGTTGCTCCCGTAGGCGACCAGTGTCGGGTAGAAGGTGAAGACGGCGCTGCCGTCGCCGATCGGCGTCTTGATGCCGTACACCTTTCCGCCGGACTTCTCGGTGATCGCCTTCGCCGCGGCGTACATGTCGTCGGTGGTCCAGTCGGCCGTCGGAACGGGAACGCCGTACTTCTCGAAGAGCGCCGTGTGCACGGTGACGACGCTGGTATCTGCACTCACCGGGAGGCCGGTGATGGTTTTGCCCACCTTGTACTGGTCGAGGAAGGCCGGAATGAAGGCGGAAGCCTTGAGTCCGTCGTGACCCTCATCGAGCCACGGCTTGATGTCGTAGAGCAGGTGGTTCGCGTTGAGCGTCTGGTTCAGCGTGTCGTAGTTGAAGATGATGTCGGGCAGGGACTTGCTGAGTCCCTGGGTGACGAGCTGCTGGATGTATTCCGGCTGAGCGTCTGGCACCGCCTTCACGGTGACCTTGAAGCCCTTGTGGGTCTTCTCGAACTCCTTCGCATACCGCTCGAACTGCGGAACCAGGCCCGAGTTCATGCCGATCAGGATGTTCTTGCCCGCTTTGGCGTCTGTGCCACCGCTGCTTCCATTGCTGCTGGTGCACGCGGCGAAACTCGCTGTGAGCAGCGCCGCGACGGACACTGCTGCGATCCGGGTGATGAGGCGTTTTTTGGTGACCACGATGTCAACCCTTCCATTTGTCGTTCGGTTGTGTCGATGTAATTGCAGATGGAATCCCAGTGGATTCCTTTCCCGAGCGGTGTGGCTCGGTGGTTCGGTGCATTCTGATACGTTTCAGAATGTACCGAGTGTGACATTGCTCCCTTCCGATGTCAATGGGAAATCGCGGCTTTCAGATCACGATTGCCCGACGGTCGGCGACCGTCAGATGTCGACGCCGATGTATTTGCTCTCGAGGAACTCGTGGATTCCGGCAAATCCGCCCTCGCGTCCCAGCCCGCTTTGCTTGTAGCCGCCGAACGGCGCGGCCGGATCGGAGATGACGCCCTTGTTGATCGCCACCATGCCCGACTCGAGAGATCGTGCCACCCGCATCGCTCGCGCGAGCTGGCCCGAGAAGACGTAGGAGATGAGCCCGAACTCAGAGGCGTTCGCCAGGGCTATCGCCTCGTCATCCGAGTCCACGGTCACCACCGGCGCCACAGGGCCGAAGATCTCCTGCGCCAGAATCGGGTTGTCGCGATCGAGCCTCAGCACGGTCGCCGGATAGAACGCCCCAGGACCGTCGGGTGTGGCGCCGCCGGTGAGCAGCTGTGCACCGGCGGCGACGGATGCGTCCACAAGCTCCGCGATCTTGTCCCGCTCGCCCATCGACACGCTGGCACCCAGGCCCGCACCCTCCGTCAGTCCGGGCGCCATGAGTAGCGCCGACATCCTCTCGCTCAGGCGTTCGGAGAACTCCGCGGCGATCGGCCGTGAGACGTAGAACCGGTTGGCGGCGGTGCAGGCCGCACCGCCGTTGCGAAGCTTCGCCACCATCGCCCCGTCGACGGCCTCGTCGAGATCGGCATCGTCGAGCACGATGAACGGTGCATTGCCGCCGAGCTCCATCGACGTGCGGATGACCCTGTCGGAAGCCTGCTTCAGCAGCAGTCTGCCGACCTCGGTGGAGCCGGTGAAGGAGAGGTTGCGCACCCGGGAGTCGCGCAGCATCCGGGACACCGCCGGCCCCGCCGGCGACGGCGTCACTATCGTGACAACCCCATCGGGGACACCGGCTCGCGCGAGCAGATCGACGATGGCGAGCGCCGTCAGCGGCGTCTCCATCGCCGGCTTCAGGATGACCGTGCAGCCGGCCGCGATCGCCGGGCCGATCTTGCGGGTGGCCATCGCCGCCGGAAAATTCCAGGGTGTGATGAGCAGGGAAACCCCGACGGGCTCGTGCGTGACGACGATGGTCTTGTCGCCGTTGGGCGCCAGCCGGAAGTCGCCTGCGACTCGCACAGCCTCCTCGGAGAACCAGCGGAAGAACTCCGCCGCGTAGGCCACTTCGGCGCGCGCGTCGGCCAGGATCTTGCCGTTCTCGCGTGAGACCAGGCGCGCGAACTGCTCGCTTTCGGCGGTCATCAGCTCATATGCCTTGCGCAGCATCTCTCCCCGAGCGCGTGGCGACGAGGCCGCGAACGCAGGGAAGGCGGCCGCTGCGCTCTCGACGGCCGCATCGCAATCGGCCTCGCTCGAAACGGGAATCTGCTCGATGGTCGAGCCGTCGCTCGGATCGACGACGGCGTGCAGTTCGCCGGACGCCTTGTGCGCGGTGGCTGCGGTGTCGATGCTCATGATGTCTCTCTTCTTGCGTTCTCGTTCGGTGGTGGGCTCTCACTCCCAGTGTGCCTCGCGCGTCGCGACGACGCGATTGCGCAGTGTTCCGATTCCCTCGATGCTGAGCTCGACGACGTCGCCGGCCTCGAGCCATTTGCCCTGTTCGGCACCCGAACCGTCACCGACGGTGCCCGAGCCGAAGACCTCGCCGGCCCGCACCCGTTCGTCGCGGGAGGCATAGGCGATCATCTGCTCGAAGCGCCAGTGCATGTCGGAGGTCGATCCGCTGGTCCACTGCTCGCCGTTGATGTGCGCGGCCATGTCGAGGGCGTATGGATCGCCCAGTTCATCCGCTGTCACGACCACGGGGCCCAGTACGTGCCCGGCGAGAAAGTCCTTGCCCTTCGCGGGGCCGAGGCCCACGGTCATCTCGGCCGATTGAATCTCCCGGGCCGAGAAGTCGTTGTACACGGTGTAACCGAAGATGTGCGCACGGGCATCCTCTTCGGCGATGTCGACCCCGGCACGCCCCACGATCGCGGCGAACTCGAACTCGAGATCCAGCCGATCGGCATACGACGGAATGGCCACGGTCTGGCCGTGGGCGCCGATGGCAGAGGGATTGCCCTTGTAATAGACCGGCCGGCGATACCACTCCTCCGGAATCTCCCGTCCGAGCGTGGGGAAGACGTTCACGAGGTGCTTCTCGAATGCCATGAAATCGCGCAGCAGGGGCGGGTTCATGATGGCGGGCAGATGCGTGACCTCGTTCGCGGCGTAGCGGATGCGTGCTCCGCCGGCATCGCTCTCCCAGCCGCGCTCGAGCGTCGCCGCCACGGCCTGGTCTGCCAGGTCGCGCGAACGGGCGCCACCCTCGATGAGACCGAGCAGGGAAGCCGGCACCAGGGCATCCGCTATGCGATGCACGCCCTCGGCCGTTATCGCCTCGGAGGCGAGCAGCGCGCGTGTCGCGGCGGTCAGATCGATGAGCTCGCCGCCGTCGGCATCGCCCGAGACGAGCGCGCCCAGATGGGCGCTGCGACCCTGGTCGCCGGCTGTCTCGAAGGAGACGAGTCTCATCCGATGACCTGGCGGTACAGCTCACGCTCCCGCTTCTCGAGCACGGGCACGATGATCGACTCGATGAACTCCTTGAAGTGCGGTGTCTCGCGGTGCGCTGCGACGGCATCCTCGTCGGTGTACACCTCGTAGAGGCAGTAGAGGTTCTCGTTGTCCGGGTCGACGTTCGCGTTGTAGATCAGGCAGGCCGGTTCATCGGCCTTCACGCGTTCTGCCATGGCGCGCAGGGCGTCTTCCACCCGTGCCGCGTTTCCGGGGACGACGTGGTAACGGGCGATCAGGGCTGAGGTCATGGTTCTGTCACTTTCCTGTTGGGGGTTGTTGCGGTCGGGTCTGTGCTCGTGTTTGTGGCCGTGTCTGTGGTGGGGGGCCGCGTGGCCAGCCGGGGTTGCGCGATGAGCGCAGCGAGATTGCCGCCCAGGATGCCGGTGAGCTGGTCTGGCTCGAGAAAGTCTGCGTGCGAGCGCACAACCTCGATCGACTGCCGGTAGCTGAGCTGGTCGCGCGAGGCGGGAAAATCGCTGCCCCAGTACAACCGTTCTGCTCCGAAACCGTCGACGATCGAACGGAAGATCGCCTGCGATTCCGGGTAGGGAAAGTCCCAGTTCCTGCTCGCGTTGTAGTTGAAGCCGGAGGCCTTCACGCCGATGTTCGGCATCGCGGCGAGCGCGAGCAGCCCGTCGAGTTCAGCGCTCGACGACGGTTGCCCCAGGTGGTGGATCAGGATCGGCAGGGTGGGGTTCGCCGCCGCGACGGATCGGAGATCGTCGAACCAGGGTGCCGAGACGGCCAGCGACGCGATGAGGCCGGCATCGGCGGCCGCCCGGAAGAACTCGCCGGCATCATCGCTGCGAAACCACCCGTCGTTCTGCGCGCTCACGTAGTGGGTGAAGGCGATGGCGTTGCTGCGCTCGACGGAGGCCATGAGCCGGCCGGCGGCACCCGAGCTGTGGTGCTCGGGGCGCCAGACGCAATCGACGTCGAGCACGGCTGTGATCCGGTCCGGATGCGCCGCTGCGAATCGCGCGACGTACTCGTTGTTGTCGTCGTTGCCGAATCCGTCACCTCCGCGCCCGCCGCCGATACGGGCGCACACGACGGCCGCGCGTTCGACGCCGTGCGTATCCATCTCGTAGAGCAGGGCCTCGATGCTTCCCCGGCTTTCCGCATCCGGCACAGCGGTGTCATACGGCCAGCGGCTCCAGGCGTGGCAGTGCGAGTCGAAGAGCATCTCAGCTGCCTCCCCGGCCCGCTACGACCCGATCGGTGATCTGCGCGCGCGGTTCCAGACCGGAGGCGAAACGCAGCAACTCATCGACCATGAGGGCGAAGAAGCGGGGCTGCGCCTCGGCGGTGACTCCGGCTATATGCGGCGAGAGGAATACATTCGACATACCGCGCAGGGGCGAGCCCACGGCAATCGGCTCGGGGTCGTGTGCGTCGAGCCCGAACCAGGCGTCGCCGCGCTCCGCGCGCGCGATGAGCGCGTCGACGTCGACGACGGTGCCGCGGGACACGTTGACGAAGACCGCGTCCTCACGCAACAGGGCCAGTTCCGCCTCACCGACCATGCCGGTGGTCTGCGCTGTCGCCGGAGCAAGGCAGACCACCACATCGCATCCCATCACCGTCGCCAGCGAGGCGAAGTCGACGCCCTGTGCGTCGGCGAGTTCACGGGGTGCGTATGGGTCGTGCGCGATGATCGGGCACTGGAAGGGAATCAGAAACTCGCGCAACCGCCATCCGATATGCCCGTAGCCGATGAGTCCGACCGTCTTGCCGGTCAGCTCGCGGCCGGGCGGGCGGGCCCGATAGTCCTGCTGGCTCATGTACTGCCCCGCGATGATCTGGCGAAAGCGGGCGTTCTGGCGCAGTCCGATCAGCATGAGGGCCAGCGCCCACTCGGCGACGGGCCACGACGAGGCGTGGGTCGTGTCCACAACGAGCACCCCGGCGGCGTGGGCGGCGGCCACGTCGATGCGGCCGGCGAATCGGTCGCCCTCGATGTCGCCGACGATCCTGAGTTTCGGTGCCGCGGCGAATACCCGCTCCGTCACACGCGGAGCTCCGTGGAACACGAGCAGAACATCTTTGTCGGCGGCGAACGCGGCGAGGCGCTGCTCGAACTCGGGCACCACCGCGATCTGGCCCCAGGTGTCGCCCGGCACATCGAAGTCGGCGATGCCGACCTCGGCTATCGCGTCGAGGCGGGCGAGGTCGACGGGGCCGAGATAGTGGTTGCGCAGCTCGGGGCTGCAGGCGATTCCCACCCTGAGTTTGGTCATCGGTACGCCACCGATCCGTCCTCGCGCAGGGCGGGTGCGATGGGGAACACTCCAACCGGGGCGCCCTCGAGCGCCGCGTCGTTCAGTGCCATGCCGAGCCCTGGAGCGTCGAAGGGGTAGAGATAGCCGTCGATCAGCGGGGTGATCTGCTCGACCATCGAACGGATGGGCTCCACATTCTGCTCCACGTGTTCCTGCACTTCCCAGTTGGGAATCGTGATGCCCAGATGCACATGAGCCATTGTCGCCACGGCTCCGGATGGCACGCAATGCGGGATCACACCCATGTGGTGCGCCTCGGCCATCGCGCAGATCTTGCGCACGTGGGTGAAGCCGCCGGCGATGCCGACATCCGGGCGGATGAAGGAGATGCCTGCGTGCTCGATGTATTCGCGGAACTCGTAGATTGTGGTGTTGCGTTCTCCCGCGGCCATGGGAACGGTCACTTTCGCCGACACCTCGCCGAAGGCTATGGCGCTGTCCGGGGGGATCGGGTCCTCGACGAAGAGGGGCCGGTATTTCGCGAGTTCGGTGATGAGAGCTATCGAATTGCCCGGCTGCATGTTTCTGTGCAGCTCGATGCCGACATCCATCCGGTCACCGACGGCGTCGCGGATGGCGGCGAAGCGCGCCACCAGGTCTGCCGTGCGCTCGGCGTGCCGCATGCCGTGGTGCTCGTGCTGGAACAGCAGAACCTTGATGGCCGTGTATCCGGCATTCTGGGCGGCGAGTGCGCCGGCCACGACCTCCTCGGTCGTGCCGGTCGGCACGACCTTCATGGCGCGAACTCCGGTGCGTGAGCGGCCGCCGAGCAGCTGCCACACCGGCTCCTCAAAGCGCTTGCCGCGCAGGTCCCACAGGGCCTGGTCTATCGCGCTGATTGCGCCGCCGAGGGTGATGCCGCGCCAGCCCAGCGCACGATACATGCGCAGCCAGTGGGCCTCGACATCCATGCCGTCGGCTCCCACCAGGTAGTCGCTGAGCGCCTTGACGACCTCGACGACGGCCAGGGGAAACGCGAAGGCTGTCGATTCGCCGATGCCGGTCAGGCCGGATTCGGTCGTGAGGCGCACGAAGACGGAGGTGTTCGAGGCGAAGGTCTCCACCTGCGCGATGCACATTGACTCGGTCATGTCAGCTCTTACGGGTAGATGTAATCGGGTGCGAAGCGCACGCTCGGCGGGTGGATGAGTTCGACGATGGTGGAGATGCCCGGCGGCTGAAAGTAGGCGAACAGCCCGTCTTCGCTTGCGCCGAATCGTGCGCTCTGCAGCGGCACGAAGCCGCGCTCGAAGACGTTTGCGCTCGCGGCGGCGTGATCCTCGACGACCACCCCGATGTGGTTGGGGCCTTCGCCGATCGATTCGAGCTGGTCGGCGAAGATACTGGGGCCCTCGAGTGGTTCGACGAGTTCGAACTGAACCTCGCCGCTCCACGCCAGCGCGTGCCGGATGCCGAAGGGCACCGACTCGCCGTGATACACGGTGTCGTGCAACTGCGGGGGACGCATCGTGAACACGCTCCAGGGGCCGATGCCGAGTTCATCCGCCCACTGACGCACGGCGGCGTCGAGATCGCGCACGACGAAGGCGGTCTGGTGAAAGCGCAGGGGCTGCCCAAGCGAGAGTGGACCTGTCGGCAACGCGGTCATCGTGAACTCGCCGCCAGCGTCGCATCGATGGAGTCCTGATAGGCGTGCACCGTGCCATCGAGCACCTCGTCGACCGTGACTTCGCGCCCGCTCACGCCCGATTCCAAGACAGCGAGCACCACCGCGAGGGCGCGAATGCCGCCTGTTCCATCGACCTCCGGTTGACGAGATGACAGCACAGCATCGGCGAAGTCGTCGATCTCCACGGCGAGGTAGCCGGAGTCGACGACCGACCAGGATGCGCCCTTGCCGCCGGTTCCGTCCGGGCCGAGAACCGCGACGGTCGCCGGCGAGAGCTGCAGGTGATCGCCGACGGCCTCGACGAGTTCCGGCCCGCTGAGCACCCGGTCTCCCAGCGTGACGACGACGTCGCCGTCGGTGCGGTCGGGCGGGATCGACATCGAGCCCTCGGTGCCGTGCACGGTGCGCTCGCTGAAGCGGGTGCCGGGGCCGGAAGGCAGATACGCGAGCTGCACATCGACATCCGAACGCGTGCGCATCGAGGCGATGATCGAGTCTTCGCCATCCGGCACTATCGCATCGCTGCCGTCAGCCGGGTAGCGCAGCGGCTCTGCAATGATGCCCCGCCCCCACACCCGCTCGACAGGACCGAGCAGATACTCGATGATGTCCGCATAGTGGATGGCCATGTCGAGCCCTATCGCGCCGCTCGCCTTCATGTGACGCCACTTGCTGATGATGACTGTGCTGTCGCCCCCGATGCGCACCTCGCGCATGAGATGAACGGTGCCGAGAAGTCCGGCATCGAGCACGGCGCGGGCGAGACGGTTCGCGCCGCCGCGCCGATAGTTCTCGCCGGTTGCCAGGATGGTGCCCGTGCGCTCGGCAGCATCGATCATCGCCCTGGCGGTGCGGATCGTGAGCGCCAGCGGCTTCTCACACAGAACGTGGCGCCCGGCCTCCATCGCCGCAATCGCAATGGAATGGTGGGTTCGGGGGTCGGTGACGATGTCGACGGCTTCGACCGCCGGATCGCGGAGCAGCTCCGCCAACTCGGTGTACACCGCTGGCCGCCTGCCGAGCAGCTGCTCCGCCTCGTCAGCTGCGCGCTCCGCCACTCCCCGGTCGAGATCGAGAATCGCTACAACGTCGGCCTTCGCTATTCCGGCCGCGTGGAGCGCCGCGTACCCGTGAATGTGACGAGTGCCCATGAAGCCCGCTCCCACCAGAGCGATGCCAAGCTTTCGCACCGTCGCCTCCTCGCGAATATCGATGATGCAGTCATGCTATCTGAAACGTTTCGATTCCTCTACGCGCGATCCAGCATCGGCCGGATATCCTCGGCCAGGGATCGTAGCGAGTTGCCCAGCGGCCAATCCATGAACCAGCACACGACCTCATCGACGCCGAGCTCACGATAGGCGGCGAGCTTCGCCGCCACCTCATCCCGGGTGCCGATGATGAAGTTGTCGAAACAGGCGGTCCTGAACGTGTCCGGATCGTCGATGGCCGTTCCGTTCGGGAACATGTCCGAGGTCGCAAAGCCGAGGGGCGCCTTCTCGCGCAGCGCGGCCCAGCGCAGCATCCATTCGTCCCATTCAGAGGCGTCGTCGAGCACGAGCACCTGGGTCTCGAGGCTGCGGCGCAGCGCTCGGGGGTCCCGTCCGATGGCAACGCACGCCGCGTCGATGCGCGCGGCCTGTGAGGCATAGTCGCTCAGCGATGCGGGCAGCGCGTTCCACCCGTCCGCGCTCGCAGCGATCAGTTCGACGACCGACTCGCTGAGGGGGCCGCCGAGCCAGATCGGAATGTCGTGGGTGGGCACCGGAGTGCTCAACGCGCCGCGCAGCTGGTAGAACTCGCCATCGTGGTCGACGGGCCGGCCGGTCCACAGCTCGCGAATCACCCCGGTCGCCTCGGCCAGTCTCGCGATCCGTCGGTCGACATCCGGTTGCCAGTCAAAGCCGTAGCTCGTGTGCTCCCGCTCGCGCATCCCGTGGGAGACGAACAGCTCGAAGCGGCCGTTCGATATCACGTCGACGGTCGCCGCCATCTTCGCAATGAGCGGCGCGGCGCGAAAGCCGATCCCGAGGTGATTGTTCACCAGCCGGATGCGTGTCGTTGCGCCCGCTGAGGCCGCGAGCGTCGTCCAGCTCTCCAGGAACTCGCCATCGCGCCCGTGAAAGAGATGGTCGGAGAACCATGCGGAATCGTAACCGAGTGCCTCGGCCGAACGAATGGCCTCGAGCGTCTGCGGCCAGTCGAGCCGCTCGACGCTGGGTGTGCGAAGGTTCGGAATGCCGGGGGCGGCGAACATCGGAACGGCGAGCCCCAGCTGGATCGGACGATCAGATACGGTCATGGGGAAACACTCATTTGTGCACCGTGGTGAGCAACTCGTCGATTCCGACGCCCTGTGCAAGCTTGCGCCCGAGCAGCACAACGGTGGAACTCGTCCAGCCGTGCAGTGTGATGGTGCCGTAACGGCTATTGGGCAGCACGAGCGAACCATCCACGACGTTGTATTTCTCGTACGTCTCGCCGGTGACGTCGTAGTTGCGCTGGATGGTGGCAAGGATACGTTCGGCGATCCGGTCCGATTCGCTCGAGAAGCCGTATCGATCGAGCGCCCAGCACGCGGTGATGTGCAGCGGCGGCCAGCCGGCGGGATACGTCCATTGGAGGTCGGCATACTCGAGCTCGAACAACCCGGGGGAGGGCAACGACTCCTCGGTGCATGCGAGGCCGTGCTCACGCAGCAGCAGGTCGAGCCCTTCGACCATCCGCCGAGCCTGCTCGGGGGTCGCAACGCCCGCGAGCATCGCCCAATATGACGTCGCGCCCAGAACAGAGACGTGCTCACCCGTCACGAAGTTGTAGTCGAGAAAGTGGCCGCGCTTCTCGCTCCAGCAATACTGCCGGATGCGCTCCGACCGCTCGGCGGCATCCGCCAGCCAGGCGGCTCGCTCGCCACCGCGACCCAGCCGGTCGGCCAGCTCGGCGAGAACTCGCGCATACATCACGAGCGCCGCGTTGGTCATGACCGGGTTGGTCGCGGTGATGTCGCCGTCGAACTGGGTCGTCCAGTCCAGGCCGGTCTCCGCCTCGGCGGCGAGCCTCGGGTCGAGCGTGGGGTCGCCGAGATCACGGTTGGTCACGAGGCCCGTCGGGGTGGCGTGGTGATCCGCCAGCCAGTACCCCGTGTACTCGCGCACGAGCAGGGGATATGAGCGCACAAGCAGATCGTCGTCCCCCGTCGCGTCGATGTAGCGCAGGATGCTGTCCGGAAACAGCGGGACCTGTGATCGTGTGGCGAGTGGAACCTCATTGCCATTCGGCATGTAGCCGAATCGCTCGATCATGGCGAGATAGTTCTCGATGTGGCCCCTGACGAGATCGAAGCGGCCGTGAACCATGAGGGCGAGATTCGTGAAGTAGGTGTCCCAGTTGAACATCGTCGTGTACCAGTCGGGCGAGGTCGGGGCCGCGCCAGCGACGTAGGGAAACGGCAGGTCTATCGACTGCACCGATTGCCGTCGAGGATCGCTCGCGGTGACGACGTCGCTGTCCCAGCGACGGCGAATTATCTCGTCGAGTTCTCTCATCATCACCATGTTCGTGGGGCGCTCGTCCACCCGATCCGGCCGAGGCGGAACGAGAATCGGCGCGGCGCGGGAGGCAGTGGCACGGGTGGTCCGAGCGCGGTATCGAGTTCGTCCGTCCAGCGGATGCCGACGCTCACCTCGGTCACGGCGGATCGCCCCGGCCAGTCGGCCAGTTCGACCGCCACGCGATTCCACGCGATGGGGAGCGGCCGCGCTATCGCCTCGCGATACTCGCCGTCCACGCTCGTGAGTCGCATCACGATGCGCACCGCGCGACCGACGATTTCCGAATTATCGGTGTCGAAGCTCGCGAAGGCGAACGATGCCGCGCTGAGGTCGAGCACGCCGTGATGGTCGGGGTCAGGCTCGAGAACGAGCCACTGCGTCGTATCCGGTGCGAAGTCAGGGATGCTGACATCGAGCGTCGGTGCGGGGATGGGCTCGTGAAAGACAGGAGCGCAGATGACGTCGGTGTCGGCCACGGAGACGGTGATCTCGCTGTTGCGCGGAATCCAGTGGCTGGTGTTTCCGTCAGAAAGCCACACCTCCCCGACGTCCACTCGCTTCGCGGGTGGTCGAGTGGGAGCGGCTGCCGCGTCGGGCTCGCGGTGGTGGACAGTGAGGACATGCCGCCCGGATTCCACCGCGACGAACCGTCGGCCGGAGGCATCCGTGTGGGTCTCAGCGTGAAGGCCATCGAGTACGGCGTCGTTGGATCCGGGGCAGCTCAGCTCGGCGATGCTGCCCACCGGCACGGTGAGCTCGGCGCGGTAGACGCCATCGGCCAGGCGCCAGGATGCGGCGATCGTGCCGCGAGCGGTCTCTCTGCTGAACTCCGTGCTCGTCACCGCCGACAGCAGCCTTGGATCGAGGGCGAATCGCCGGAAGCCCGGCTCGAGTATGCGAAGACCTGCAACGTCCCGCCACACCCACGCGGCGAACGGCCCGCCGAGGCCGATGTGGTCGAGCGAGGCGACGCCGACGTTCTCGTCGTCGATCCACCAGGTCTCCCAGAACGTTCCGGGGCCGTCGACGAGCATGGCGCCGATTCCGGGCTGCTCGCGTTGTCGCACCGCGGCAAGCAGGCTCGAGCCGCCATCCGCGTCCGCGAGGGCTCGGACGACGGCCTTCGTCGCGGAGAATCCGCTCGCGAGCCGGTCTCCCCGTTCGTGCACCGCCGCACCCAGGCGAGCGCGCAGTCTCTCGACGTCGCCCGTGTCGGCGAGACCTGAGACGAGCGCTACCGCGCTCGATCCCTGGGAGTCGTTACCCCAGATACCTTCAACGGGGTCGCGCAACTGTTCTCTCGCTGCCGCGACGACAGCATCCGCCTGCGAGCGGCGCTCTGCAGCCGCATCCGCGTTGCCGAGCGCCTGCTCGAGGTCGGCCAGGGCGCGCAGGGAGACGACGACAGTCCCGGTCTGGAGAATGACCGGCGGCGTCTGCTCGAGGGCGAGCCAGTCGGCGCCGAAGCTGATGGCGGCGTTTCTGACCACCCCGTCGACGAGCGTGGAGAGTTGCCAGTCGGCCCAGCGTCGCATCGTCGGCAGCAGCGGTTCGATCGGCCAGGTCTCCCCGGTGTTCTGCCAGAGCTGCCAGGGAATCTCCGTGATGGCCGATCCCCAGACCGGATCGGCGGGTTGCCGCCCCAGGGCGCCCTGCAGTTGGGGCGAGATGCCCGGTATGTCACCGTCGTCGCCGGCATCGAGCGCAACATCGGCAAGCCAGTTGCGGTAGACGCCCGCCATGTCGAGGTGGGCGAGCGCGGCCTCTGCCGAGACCGAGGCATCCCCCGTCCACCCGCCCTGCTCGCGCGTCGGGCAGTCCTCCGGAAGGCCGTGAGTGTTGTTGAGCTGGGTGCGCACGGCGTAATCGACGAGCCGGTCCAGCTCGGCGACGCTCGTGGTCAGCGTGCCCACCCGATCGACGTCGGAATGCAGAACGCGGGCAGATACCGTCACTGTTGCTGTTGTCGGTGGTGTCACCGTCGAGCGATCATCGAGCCCGGCGACCTCGACGTAGCGAAAGCCGTGAACCGCGAACCAGGGGCTCGCGACGAGGTGCCCGCGGTCGCAGACGACGGCGAACACCTGCCGCTCCCGCTCGCTGTCGTCGGGCAGCCTGATGTTGCTTGTGTCCACCCGGCCGTCTGCCGTGAGCTTCTCGCCCTGAATCGAGGTGATGCGCTGCCCCACTGAGACGCCGTCGAGCTCGAGCGCCACGCGCCCGGCCACGTTCTCGCCCAGATCGAACACGCGGATGCCGACGGCAGGCTCCCCGATCAGCGCACCGGTGACGGTTCGCACGACACGCACCGGCGGCCCGACGTTGGGAACGACGATCGAGGGCGAGGGGGGTGTGGCGTCGTGAGGAACGACGGTGACGGGAGTCTGCTGGAGACTCGACGACAGCGCGGTCGGGTCGTGCTCCTCGAGGTAGAACGGCTCATCGGTGACCAGGCTGCTCGGGGAGCTGCTCCACTCACCGGATGTGCCGACCACGCGTTCCTCCCCGTTGGCGAGCTGCACGCGCAGTTCGGCCAGCACGCGCGGCCGATCGAGCACCAGCCGGTAGTGGCCAAGCGATGCCACGATCGAGACGGCGAACGGGGCTGTCGCGGCGGCGACGAGTTCGGTCACGTCGTATGTTCGGGCGGTGGCACGAGCCAGCGACGAATCGGTGGGATCGAGTTCGTCGGGGTTGATGACGGTTTCGTTCACCGATAGTCGCGCGGGACCCCACCCGGCGATCGAGAGGCGCGCCGAGGCCACGGGGGAGTCTGCGGGGGTCACGTCAATGTGGGCCGCATGGGTCGGCGGCATGCTGATCCATTCCGCGTTCCAGTCGGCCCGGGAGTAGGCGGCGCTGTCGATGGGCACGGCCGGCGCCCACTCGGAGATCGTTCCTTTCTCGTCGCGAATGCGCACTGTCCACCAGACGCGGGTGTGCGGGGGAATCGCACCGCCGTTCCAGGCGATCCCGGTGTTTTCCGGCGAATCGACCATCCCGCTGTCCCAGAGCTCGGGATCCTCGCTCGGGTGCTCGTGCGACGAGGCCACCACCTGGTAGCCGGATTGCTCCTGGCCGTTTCTGACCAGCGGAACCACCCAGGACAGGCGTGGTCGGTCGACGCTGATGATGCTGAGCATCCGGGATCGAGGGCTCGACGGGGTGAGGCCATCTGCCCGAAGATGGACCGGCGCCGGGGAGGCTTCGGACTGATCTGCCACCTGTGTCGCCCTTTCAACGCTGAAGGCTCTGTCTAGCGGTGCGCGAGCAGAATGTCCAGACGTGCGGGTCGCATCCGTGGTGACGGCCAGTATGAGCTGAAACGTATCATATTGCGAGAAACGCCGTCAACGGTGGTGAAGGCGGGCGCCGTTATGCGGATCGTGGCTGAATCCTTACAATGAGGTGCACGTTCGCCCGTCATGCGTGGGCAGCGAATCGGGTCTGAGCGAAACGGAGCGACGGTGACGGTGAGTGTTCGTGAGGTCGCCGCTCTTGCCGGGGTCTCCGTCGGTACGGTGTCGAACGTTCTCAACCGGCCCGACAAGGTGGCCGACGCCACGGTCACGCGCGTGCGCGACGCCATCGAGCAGCTGGGATTCGTGCGCAACGACGCGGCCAGGCAGCTTCGCGCCGGTCGCAGCCGCAGCATCGGCCTGGTCGTTCTCGACGCCGCGAACCCCTTCTTCACCGACCTCGCCCGGGGCGCGGAGGCGCGCGCCCTGAAAGACGGACTGGCCGTACTGCTGGGCAACAGCGACGAGGATGCCGCGCGCGAGGCGTCCTATCTCGATCTGTTCGAGGAGCAGCGGGTCGCCGGCCTGCTGATCACCCCGGTCGGCGACGCCACGGCGCGACTGGAACGACTGCGAGAACGCGGCACGCCAACGGTGCTGGTCGACAGGCAGGCCGAGAACTCGCTCTTCTCCTCCGTGGCCGTCGACGACGTGGCGGGCGGGCATATGGCCGTCGCCCACCTGATCGAAACCGGTCGCACGCGTATCGCCTTCGTCGGAGGGCCGCACGGCATCCGTCAGGTCGCCGACCGACTGGAGGGCGCCCGGCGGGCTGTCGCGGAGCATCCGGATGTCACGCTCGAGCTGATCGAGACGGAGTCGCTCACGGTGCTGCAGGGGCGCGCCGTCGGTGAAGCGATGCGTGCCAGGGCCGAGAAGGACCGACCGGATGCGATCTTCGCTGCCAATGATCTGCTCGCCGTCGGTCTGCTGCAGGGTCTGATAATGCTGAGCGATATTCGGGTGCCGCAGGACATCGCCCTGATCGGCTACGACGACATCGCGTTCGCCTCGTCGTCGGTCGTGCCGCTATCGTCGATTCGTCAGCCGAGCGAGCTGATCGGCTCGACGGCCGTCGACCTGCTGCTGCGCGAGGCGGCCTCGGAGGGTGACTTCGCCCACGAGCACGTGGTGTTCCAGCCGGAGCTGGTCGTGCGGGCCTCGACGGCGGGCGTTCCCTAGACACCCGGTGGACGACACCAAACTGAGCATTTGGATAAGTTTGTATTGAGCATTTGGACGGATCCATACTGGGCATTTCGATGGGGCGTCAGAGAGCCGTCACCCTTCGGGGATGCACCGGGGGCCCAGGGAAAGTCCGGGCCGATCAGCGGACCGGCGTGGCGCTCGCGTGTCCCAGCGCCCGTGACGGTGTCGGTCGCCGCATCGATGACGCTGCGCGGCGCGAGAATCTCAGCGTCGTCCTCGGGAAAATACCCGATGTCGCGGCCCGGCTGCAGATCCACCCAGCCGCGTGTGTTGTCGGAACCGATCTCGCCCCACTACTGTTCCTTGCTGTGGCCGCCCAGGTGGACGATGAGGTCTACTCCGTCGCACGCGGCTCTCGCCAACTCGGCGTCGGTGAACGAGCGGACTAGCTTCTGAACGCGATGGGTGTGATGATCAGGTCCGTTATCCGCATGGCGGTTGTCTCAACCCCTCGGTAGTTGCAGGCGACCGTCGACGCGGCGCGGTATCCCCAGCCCATTCTCGTCCCGAAGGGCGATGGGCAGGTACCGCTCCGGCGCATCCTGCCAGGCGACCGGGCGTAGAAAGCGGCGAACGGCGGTGGCGCCCACGGAGGTGTGCAGGCTCGTCGTGGCGGGCCACGGTCCGCCGTGCTGCTGCGACCAGGTGACGGCCACGCCGGTCGGCCAGCCTTCGAAAAGCACCCGTCCGGCCAGCGCGGTGAGCTTGTCGACGAGGTCGGTGACGTTCTCGTCGGGCTGCGAGTGCAGCGTTGCGGTGAGAGTGCCCGTGATCGCATCGAGCGCGGCGTCGAGCTCCGCGTCGTCGGCATAGGAGACGAGCAGTGCGGCCGGACCGAAGACCTCCTCCAGGAGGGTTGCGGGGTCGCGCGAGACGGCTTGGGCGCTCGTGCGGTAGAGCGCGGGGCTTGCAGTGTCAGCGGTGACGGATGTCTGCACCAGAACGTCCACATCGGGGTGCGAGCCGAGCGTGCTGCTGCCGCTGTCGAAGGCATCCGCCATGTGCTCGGTGAGCATTCGCGCTTCGGGGCGCTCGCCGAGGGCCTGGATCACCCGTTCGTCGAAACCCGAGTGCGCCGGGTAGAAGACGACGCCGGGCTTCGTGCAGAACTGGCCGACGCCGAGAGTGAATGAGCCGACCAGGCCCTCCGCGAGAATGTGCCCGCGTTCGGTTGCGGCACGGGCGGTGATCACCACCGGATTAATGCTGCCGAGCTCGCCGTAGAAGGGAATGGGCTCGTCTCGCGCCGCGGCCAAATTGTAGAGTGCGCGGCCCCCGCTCAGCGAACCGGTGAAACCTACGGCCTTGATGGTCGGGCTTTGCACGAGATCGATTCCGGCCTGCCTTCCCTCGATCACAGAGAGCAGCCCCCGAGGGGCGCCGGCGGCGTCGAGGGCCTGGCTGGCGAGTGCCCCGACGCGGGCCGACAGTCGCGGATGCCCGGAGTGCGCCTTCACGACCACCGGGCATCCGACGGCGAGTGCCGAGGCGGTATCGCCGCCGAGCACCGAGAACGCGAAAGGAAAGTTGGAGGCGCTGAAGACGGCGACGGGGCCGATCGGTCGAAGCATGCGACGCAGATCGGGCCGCGGCGGTGTGGCCGTCGCATCCGCGTGGTCGATGACCGCCTCCAGGTAGGAGCCCTCGCGCACGACACCGGCGAACAGTCTCAGCTGGCCGGTGGTTCGGGCGACCTCGCCACCGAGCCGCGGCGCGCCGAGATGCGACTCCTCATCCGCCAGGCCCACGAGTTCACCGGCGTTGGCGTCGAGCGCATCGGCTAGTGCCTCGAGCCAGCGTGCGCGGGTCTCGTCGTCGGCAGCGGCCGCTGCTGCCGCCGCCTGTGCGGCGCCGGCTGTTGCTTCGTGGAGGGAGATCATGGCACTCCTATGCTGTCGTGGCGGATGTGAGCGTCGGGGTGGTGGCCGCCAGATGTGTCGAGCGATTCACGAGCTCTTCCAGGTCTGCAAGGTCCCTCTCGGTGAGATCCTGCAGGGGCGGCCGCACGGGTCCTCCGTTGCGGCCAGTCACGGTCAGCCCAGCCTTCACAATCGAGACGGCGTACCCTTTCATGCGATCACGGATGTTCAGGTAGGGAATCACGAAATCGTTCAGTTTTCGATAGACCGCCTCGCGATCCTGAGCGAGCACATCGTCATAGAAGCCGAGGGCGAACTCGGGAACGAAGTTGAAAATGGCCGAGGAGTATGTGCTCAGGCCGAGCTGCAACAACGGAAGCGCGAAGGTTTCGGCCGTCGGCAGGCCACCGATGTAGACGAGGCGCTCACCGACGCGCGCGTAGATGCGGGCGAGCTTCTCGATGTTGCCCATCCCGTCTTTCAGGGCGATGAAGTTCGGTCGGCGCTCGGCGAGAATGGCAACCGAGGTGTCGTTCAAGACGCCGTTCGCGCGGTTGTAGATCACGACGCCGAGATTGGTCGCCGCGCAGACGGCATCCGCGCGGGCGACAAGACCGCGTTGGCCGGCTTCGGTGAGGTAGGGCGGAAAGAGGAGCACCCCGGCGGCCCCCGCAGCCTCGGCCGCCTTGGCCTGCTCGACCGCCTGCACCATGGACCCGGTGGCCGGGGCGACGACGGGGGCGCGGTCTCCCACCTCCGACACCGCAACCCGCAGCACCGTGTCGATCTCAGACGAGCTGAGCGAGAAGCCCTCACCCGTGCCGCCGGCGGCGAACAGTCCGGCAATGTTGAACTGGGACTGCCACGCAAGGTGTTCGCGATAGCGAGCCTCGTCGAAGTCCAACGCGGCGTCGAAATGGGTGACCGGAAAGGACAGCAGGCCGCTTTTCAACTTCTCGGCAAGCTCGGTCGGGCTGAAAAGAGCCATGCAACAACATCCTTATCTGGGGCGCCCAGGTCACAGGATGTGCGGCGCGCGATCGTGTAGGTGGGGCCAGCCTAGAAACCCCGAGCGATGCGCGTCCAAGATTATTATTGGATGATTTGATACCTAGTCGGCATCAACAAGGATTTCTCCCAGAAGTGCCCGCACCTTGTGCAGCGCCGGATTTCGCGAGCCGCGCGGCCAGATCGCATGCAGTTCGACGGGCTTCGGGTTGGCTGTGTGCAGCGGGGCGAAATGCAGTCCGTCGACGCCGAGTGTGCTGGCGGATGCCGGCACCACCGCGATGCCGCGGTGTGCGGCCACGAGCAGAACCATGGTGAGCACCTGGGTCACCGTGTGCACCGTTCGCACGTGGGTCGACAGCACGGACGCCGTCAGATCGTAGAAGTACTTCGCCTTGATCGGGGAGTGCGTGATGAAATTCTCGTTGCTGAGGTCTTCGCCGGTGAGGGGGCGCGTCAGCTCGGCGAGGCGATGGGTCGTGGGCATGGCCACCACCAGTGCTTCCTGCTGAATGAGCATCGAGTCGTAGAGCTCGGCGTCGAAAGGGGGACGAGCGAAGCCCAGATCGATGGTTCCGCCGGCCAGCGCCTCGAGCTGTTCGGAGGTGACGAGTTCGCTGAGGTCGATGTTGATATCCGGCAGTCGGGCGCCGAGCAGGTTCAGCAGGGGTCCGAGTACCGCATACGTGGATGCGCCAGTGAAGCCGATCCGCACGGTTCCGGCCGCGCCCTCGGCGATGCGCTTGGCGAGGTCGGGTGCGCTGGCCGCCAGCTGGAGGAGCCGCCGGGCATCCTCAAGGAACGCGGCGCCGGCCGGGGTCAACGTGACCCTCCTCGCATCCCGCTCGAACAGCTTCACCTGGATGTCCTGCTCGAGCTTCTGAATCTGCCGACTCAGTGGCGGCTGCGTCATGTTGAGGCGCTCAGCTGCACGGCGGAAGTGCAGTTCTTCGGCGACGGCCACGAACCCGCGAAGTTGATCAAGTGAGTACACGATGCTCGGAGAATAGCAGGATCGGTGCGGGCGACCTCGTCAATTGATCCAATTTAGGTATCGAAGTATCCAAAATAAATCTTGGACGAGCATTGGTCGTCGTCTCTATGGTGAGCATACGTAGTCACGGCCGCCGATCCGATTAGACGACCTGTATCCGTGCGTCTGGACCTCTCACGTGGATGTCGGTCCTCCTCGGGTCGGTTCGCCACTGCGGTTGATCGAGGATGATATGGAAACTGCTGACGAGATAGCGATGGAGAACCTGCTGTGAGCTCGATGATTACCGATGTGACGGTCACAGAATTTGAGACTGTGTCGAAGACATTCGTTGATAGCGATGGCCACGTGCATCCCGGGCCGGCCCGAGCTGCGACGGCCGCGCTGCTCGCTATCACCGACAGTGATGGGGCGGCTGGATATTGCCTCGCTGCTCCTGGCTTCGCGGTGGAGCGCTCGCTGATCGAGCACTACGTGAAGCCAATCATCGTGGGTGAAGACCCATTTGATCGGGAAAAGCTCTGGCAGCGAATGGCTCGGGAGCAGCGAGGTGCGGTAGGGGCATTGCTCGACCGGACGCTAAGCACGGTGGAACAGGCGCTGTGGGATCTCGCGGGAAGAAAGTTGAATCTCCCCGTTTGGAAACTGCTTGGCGGAGCCCGTGACAAAGTGCCTGTCTACGCGAGCACGATGTGCGGCGATGATGTCAGAGGTGGGCTCAGTACGCCCGGCGAATACGGTGATTTTGCCGTGCAGTTGGTTGAACAGGGCTATCGGGCAATCAAGTTGCACACTTGGATGCCTCCGATCTCATTCGCGCCAGACGTGAAGATGGACGTTGCGGCATGTGCGGCGGTACGGGAAGCGGTTGGTCCCGATGTGCCCCTCATGCTTGATGCCAACCATTGGTACAGCCGAGTGGACGCCCTGTACCTTGGCAAGGCCATTCAGGATCTGGGCTTCACCTGGTATGAGGAGCCGATGGATGAGGCTTCGATGCAGTCATACAAATGGCTTGCTGACCAACTCGAAATTCCTGTCATCGGCCCGGAAACGGCATTCGGCAAATTCCATGTGCGTGCGGAATGGGCGGTGAGCGGCGCTTGTGACATTCTCCGCGCAGGCGCTTCCACCGGCGGAGGCATCGGGCCGACCATGAAGAGTGTTCATGTCGCGGAGGCTTTTGGGATGGACTGCGAAATACACGGTGGTGGATCAGGAAATCTCGCGATTCTCGGTGCCATGCTCAACGGGCGTTGGTATGAGCGTGGCTTACTGCACCCGCACTACGACTTCGACGAAGTACCTCCTCATCTGAACTCGATTATCGATCCCGTGGATCGTGACGGGAATGTGGCTATGTCGTCTCAGCCAGGACTCGGCGACGACTATGACTTCGACTACATCGACTCCCACACTGTCGCAACATGGTAGGCGACTTAACAACTTGACGTACGAACAAAAAGAAAGAGACAGCAATGAAATCAACGAAGATTATTGGAGCGCTTCTCACCGCGGTGACGGCAGCAGCCCTGCTGAGTTCCTGCGCCGCGGGATCATCATCGAACAGTAAAACCGAACTCACCTTTTGGGATGGCAATGCGATTCCGGAAAGAACGGTGGTCTGGAAGCAGATCATCTCGGACTTCGAGAAGGTCAACCCAGACATCACGGTGAAGTATGTCGGGTTGCCCCAAGACACAGGCGAGCAGAAATTCAACAATGCGATAGCGACGCATTCGGCTCCCGACCTCGGCGTGCTACCTCGAGGAAATGTGCCGAACTACTATGCCCAGAATGCGCTGGTACCGCTCGACAAGTATCTGAAGGACAGCTCTGTATCTGATCAGATCCGTACGAATTTCCTGGATACGACCCGCGGCTATGTTTCCGATGGAAAGCTGTACGCCCTTCCGACCCATTATGTTCCGGACATCCTTTGGTATCGACCGCAATTGTTCGAGGCTGCAGGTGTGACCCCGCCGGCGACATGGGACGAGTTCTACAGCGCGGCGAGTGCGTTGACAAACTCGAAGAAGGGTGAATATGGCTTCACGATGAGGGGTGGCGCTGGGGCTCCCTATCAGTTGCTTCCAGATTTGTATACGGCGTCGGGGGTCACCTCCTTTTTCAATTCTTCAGGCAAGTCGACCCTGAACGATCCGAAGAACATTGCAGCCCTTGAACGGTTTGTGTCGCTGTATGGCAAGAACACGCCCAGCGCAGATGTGACGAACGGCTATCCCGAGATGCAGGCTGAATTCCAGGGAGGAAAGGTCGCGATGATGCAGCACAATCTCGGCTCTTATCCGACACTGATTCAGACCTTTAACGATTCGCAGATCAAGGCGCTGCCGCTTCCGAAATCCAAAGACGGAGCGCCAAGTGTGATTGTGCCGTCGGCCTTCTTGCCAAGTATGGGAATCTTCAAGTCCTCGTCGCATCAAGATGCAGCGTGGAAGTTCCTAGAGTTCACGCTTCAGACCAAGAACGACAGCAAGTTGGCTGAACAGGCTGGCGGCATACCTGCGAATAAGGATGTCCAAGTTGCGGGCTGGTCACCGGCACAGCCCGCAGTGGATGTCGCGCTTAAGCTCTTCAACGATCCGAAAACCGTGTTCGTCTCGGCGCCGGTCTACCTCCCGGACTGGGCGAGCATCATGGACACCAAGATCGATCCACTTTTCCAGAAGGTCTTGCTCGGTAAAGCGAGTGCCAAAGATCTCATGAATACATGGGCAAAGTTGATCGATGACGCCCAAGCAAGCTATAAAGCCCGTCAACACTGACCACTGCTCGAGCGTGTGGCGGAAGCGAAAAGACTATGACATCGAATACTCTCAGGAAGCCTGTGCGCTGGGCGCTTCGCAGACAGCGCATCGTGCCCTACCTTCTCGTGGGGCCGACCGTTGTGTTGATCATGGTGTTCCTTGTCTACCCGGTCGGCAGCGTCTTCTATTACAGCCTCCAGAATTACAACGTCACGAAGCCGTGGGACAACGGATTCGCTGGTCTAGAGAATTTTCAGCGGCTACTCGCCGACCCTGAAGTTGGGAGCACGCTTCTCTTCACGGGACGGTGGGTGGTCGTCGAGGTCGGGTTACAACTCATTCTTGGCCTCATCCTCGCGCTCGTGATTAACGAGGCATTCAAGGGGCGCGGACTGGTACGCGCACTGTCGTTCTCACCTTGGGCAGTTTCGGGAGTGCTCACGACGACGATCTGGATCCTGATCTACAACCCGATCTCAGGATGGACGCACTATTTTGCGGACGCGGGTTTGGTCGACTACGGAACTAGCATCCTCTCCTCGCCGGAGGGCGCCTTCTGGGGAGCAATAGTCGCTGAGCTATGGAAGGGGATTCCCTTCTTCGCCATCCTTATTCTTGCCGATCTCCAGTCGGCGTCGAAAGATCTCTATGAGGCGGCACATGTCGATGGTGCGAGTCGCTTACAACGTTTCCTCCATATAACGCTTCCGCATCTTAAGAGCGCGATTATTTTGACCACTCTGCTGCGGGCAGTTTGGGAGTTCAACAATGTGGACCTGTTGTACACGTTGACTGGAGGCGGCCCGGGCGGCTCGACGACAACCTTGCCGTTGTACGTTGCAAACCTCGCGATCTCAGCCAAGGATTTCGGCTACGGTTCAGCGCTTACTGTGCTGGCGTTCTTTATCCTTTTGTTCTTCTCGCTCGCATACCTCTTCTTCAGTAAGTTCGGGAAGGACGCATAATGACGGTCATCGTGGAGCGGCCGAGAGCCGCAGCGGAGAGGCAGGGTCCGCGAGTCAAGAAGAGGAAGGACCATATTGGTCGCGCTCTGATCCTCGTCCCCGCCGCGCTCCTCCTTCTCTTCACGCTCATCCCGTTCTATTGGCTTTTTCTCTTCGCCTTCCGCGCAAACGGTTCAACTTCGCTGCTCCCCATTCCCTTCACGCTGGACCATTTCGCGACCGTCTGGAACGGTTCAGGCTTTGGGATCTATTTCGTTAACAGTGTTTACGTTGCAATTGCCGCACTCTTCATCACCAGCGTGCTTTCTGTGCTTGGGGGATATGCTCTGGCAAGGTTTGCCTTCCGCGGTAAGACTGTGCTTCTCATCGTGCTGCTCTGCACGCAGTTCGTGCCCGGCGCGATGATGCTGATTCCGCTATTCCAAGTGTTGAATACGTTGAATCTCATCAACAGCCTCTGGGGTCTCATTATCGTTGTTTCGGTGTTTCAGCTGCCGTTGTCACTAATCCTGATGGCTGGCTTCATCCGAAATGTCCCGATCGAGTTGGAAGAAGCGGCTTGGATCGATGGATGCTCTCGGATTCGTGGGTTTTGTGCTGTAGTACTTCCTCTCCTGCGGCCTGCGATTGTGGCGATCGGATCGTTTGCATTCATCGAAGCATGGAATGTCTTTCTCTTCGCGCTCATGTTCCTTAACGATCAGAGCCTCTTCACCGTGCCGGTGGGCCTCAGCTATTTGATCGGTGAATACGGTGTAGATTTTGGTGCCCTGGCTGCGGGTGGAGTCATTGCAATCGTTCCTGTGGTGATTCTCTTTGCCTATGTGCAGAAGTTCCTTGTTCAGGGTTTGAGTGCCGGTGCTGTCAAAGGCTGAGCGGGTGCTTGTTCTGCGTCCGGACGCCCCAGAGCTCGGGTGGCGGGGGATGGCCCGACTTGTGCCTTCCTCAGATGGGCGATATGTCGTGCCCTGGCGGTTGCCACCGGAGAGCGTTGAACTTCAGCTCGCTGAGGGTTTGAAATTCCGCGCTGGCATGTCGACGGGCGTGCGGTGTGAATTCGTTACCGATGCTCGCGGGATCCAGATCGAGATGGTGGGCAGCGTCGATTCCTCACCCGTCGATGTCGAGGTTGACGGAGTAAGGGCAATTCGGCAACAAATCCTCGAAGGTAGCAACCTCTTCGAGCTGACGCTGCCTGAGGGGGAACATCTGGTTGCTATTTGGTGGCCACAGTTCGGAATGACCTCAGTCGGTCTTTTTTCTCTGTCTGACGCCAGCTCGGTGAGGAGCAACGGTGAGCAGCGGCCCCGATGGCTTTCGTATGGAAGCTCCATTACGCAGTGTCGTACAGCTGATGGGCCATCTGAGACATGGCCAGCATTGGTTGCGCGTAAAAACGCCTGGGACCTCACGTGTTTGGGATTCGGCAGTGAGTGTCACCTGGACGATGTCGTTGCGCGGCACCTCCGCGACACGAAGGGGGAGATGATTTCCCTTTGCATCGGAATCAACATCTATGGCGCAGCATCGCTGTCGAGACGTACTCTCGGGCCGCGTTTGGTGGGATTCATTGACCGGATTCGGGAGCGTCAGCCGACCATTCCAATCGCCGTAATCAGCCCGATCTTTTCGGGTACGCGGGAGTCTACTCCGAACAATGTCGGCCTGACCCTCGATGGGGTGCGGGGCGTGGTCGTTCACGCGGTTCAGGCGCTTCAGAGCTCCGGAGACGACGCTACTCACCTCATCGATGGACGCGATCTATTCTCGTTAGAGGATGACCCAAAACTTATGCCCGATGGATTGCATCCTAACCAGGAGGGGTACGCGTTGATGGCCGAGCGCATTGCTCCCCGGCTTCGTGCAGTGTACGACGCTGCGCTCGCTGGTTGAAAAGGTCGAGGATTTACGCAGCGCTCGCTTCACCCCCGGGTCGCCGCGGCCTCGTCTGCGGCGAGATCCTCGCTCGCCTCTTCGCGGTCGCCGAGGGTGAGCAGCAGGCGGCGACCCACGAAGCGCAGGCGCAGATTGCGGTATTTCACCAGGTAGATCAGGCCCACGATCGCGGCCGCGAATCCGCTCATTGCCCCGACGCCAAGGCCCCAGCGGGGCCCGAGAGTGTTCGCGACCCAGCCCACGATGGGTGCGCCGATGGGGGTGCCGCCCATGAAGATCGCCATGTAGATCGCCATGATCCGCCCGCGCACCTCGGGGGCTGTCGAGATCTGCACGGTCGCGTTCGCCGTGGTCATCAGGGTCTGCGCCGCGATGCCCATGATCACGAGCGAGAAGGCGAAGCTCCAGTAGGTGGGCATGATCGCCGAGACCGCGCAGCCGATGCCGAACAGCGTAGCCGAGGCGAACAGCAGGCTCACCCGCGGCCTTTCGCGGCGGGCGGCGAGCAGTGCACCGGCCACCGAGCCTATCGCCATGATCGAGGAGAGCAGCCCGAACTCGCCCGCGCCCTTATGGAAGGTGATGCTCGCCATGGTTGAGGTGAAGATCGGGAAGTTCAGCCCGAAGGTGCCGACGATGAAGATCATCACCAGAATTGCGATGATGTCTGGCCGCTTGCGTATGTAGCGGAAACCCTCGGTCAGGTTGCCCTTGCCGCGTTTGGAGCGCGACGAATAGTGCAGCTCATTTTTGCGCAGCAGCATCAGCGAGGTGAGTACCGCGCCGAAGGTGGCGGCATTGATGAGGAACACCCAGCCCGTGCCGACCGCCGCGATCAGCAGGCCGGCGACGGCGGGGCCGATCAGGCGCGCGATGTTGAATGTCGCCGAGTTCAGTGCAACCGCGTTGGGCAGGTTCGGGGTGTCCACGAGGGCGGAGACGAACACCTGTCTGGCCGGTGCATCGAATGCTGCGACGCATCCGAGCAGCAGCGCGAAAAGGTAGACGTGCCACAGCTGCACGACGCCCGTCACGGTGAGCAGCCCGAGCAGCAGCCCGAGAGTGCCCATGCTCGCCTGCGTCGTCATGAGAATCTTGCGGCGGTCGAAGTGGTCGGCGACATAGCCCGTCACCGGAAGAAGAACGATCTGGGGCCCGAACTGCAGCGCCATCACCGTGCCGACGGCTATCGCGTCGTTGTGGGTGAGTTCGGTCAGTACCAGCCAGTCCTGGGCGGTGCGCTGCATCCAGGTGCCGACGCTCGAGACGAGCGACCCTCCCACCCACAGGCGATAGTTGTGGCCGGTCAGGGAGCGAAACATCGAACTCATGAGTCGGCGAGTTCCCGGATGATCACGGCCGCCTCGGTGAGCATGTCGCGTTGCTCCGGTGTCAGTTCTTCCAGCCGGCCGACCAGCCAGGCGTTGCGTCTGCGTCGGGTCTCGGTGACGAGCGCGCGGCCGGTCGCGGTGGCCTGAACGACGACCTTGCGGCCGTCATCCGGGGCGCTGGTGCGCTCGGCATAGCCGGCATCGACCAGACAGTTGACGGTGCGGTTCATCGACGGCGGCTTCACACGTTCGGCGTCGCTCAGCTCCCCGATGGTGTGCGGGCCGTCTCGAAAGAGAAGTGTGAGCGCCGTGTATTGGGTGTCGCTGATGTCTTCGGCGGCCTTCTCGGCGCGGATGCGGCGGCTGAGGCGGGACACGCCGATGCGCAGGTTGATGCTGAGTTCCGTGATGGGCGTCGCACCCGGCTCATCTGCATCGTTCGTCATATTTAGTTAGCCTAGCAAATTAGCCTCCCTAAGTAAATTGGTCATGGCTCGAAGCGCAGGTTTCGAGACGCCGCCTCGTTCCTCGACGGCTTCTCAACCAGCGTCCTTGCCGCGGCGTGGCAGAATCGCGGTGTGCCCCAATTCACCGATGAAGACGGCGTCGCCATCAGCTACTACGTGTGGCCGGTCGAGCATCCGCGTGCCATTGTGCAGATCGCGCACGGAGTGGGAGAGCACGCGCGGCGTTACGCTCACGTTGCCGAGGCGCTGAACACCGCCGGTTACACGGTCTACGCCGACGACCATCGTGGGCACGGCCAGACCGGCCTCGACCAGTGGGGTGGCGACGCGTCCCGGCTGGGCAGGCTCGGCGTGGGCGGCCTGCGGGCCGCGGTTCGCGACGTGCACCAGTTCAGCGAGATCATTCGGGCGCAGCATCCGGATGCCCCGCTCGTCTTGATCGGGCACAGCTGGGGCTCTTTCATGGCGCAGATGGTGGTCAACCGGCACGCCGCCGACTACGCCGCCGTGGTGCTCTCGGGCAGCGCGTACCGCATGGTCGGCTCGCTCAACAGCGGCGACCTGAACGCGCGGCACAAGCATCTGGGCACGACCGGTGCCGAGTGGCTGAGTCGCGATCCGGCGGTTGCGCAGGGCTTCGTGGACGACGCGCTTACGACGCTGACTCCGCTCGCCAAGCTGTTCGGGCCTGCCGACACCCTGCGCATCCTGGGCCGACCCGCGCGAGGGCTGCCCGCGAGGCTGCCGCTGCTCATTCAAGTGGGCGCAGACGACCCGGTGGGCGGCATCCGCAGCAACGAGCGACTCGCCGAGTCGTATCGCAGCCGCTCCGGGCTCACGGATGTGACGCTGCAGGTCTACGAGGGTGCCCGTCACGAAATCTACAACGAGACCAACCGCGACGAGGTCATCGCCGATCTCGTCGCCTGGCTCGACGCCCGCTTCCCGCCCCGCCCCTGATCTTCTCCCCGGCCGCCCCGCCTTCCCGCCCGCCCCGTGCGCATAACTCATGCAATTTGCGGATGCCGTCGGTACCGATCCGCGGAATCGCGGGCATCCGGGTAGCGCCGCCGTCAAATTGCATGAGTTATGCGCACGGGGGCGAGGGGCTGGGCGAGGAACAGGAGTAGCAGGGGGGAGGAGGGCGAGAGCAATAGGCTTAAGGCATGCATGGTGAATACAAGGTGCCCGGCGGCAAACTCGTCGTGGTCGATCTTGATGTGGTCGACGGCGTCATCGCCAACTTTCGCCTCGCGGGCGACTTCTTCCTCGAACCGGATACCGCGCTCGAGGCCATCGACAGGGCCGTGAACGGCCTGCCCGAGGCATCCGATGCCACCGCCATCGCCAAGGCCGTGCGTTCTGCGTTGCCCCCGGATGCCGCACTTCTCGGCTTCTCGCCCGAGGCGGTCGCCGTCACGGTGCGACGCGCCCTCTCGCGGGCCACCAGCTGGCGCGACTACGACTGGCAGCTCGTGCACAGCAAGGCTGTGTCTCCCGCCACCCATCTCGCCCTGGACGAGGTTCTCGCCAACGAGGTAGGGGAGGGCCGCCGCAAGCCCACCCTGCGCATCTGGGAATGGGACGAGTCGGCCGTCGTCATCGGCAGTTTCCAGTCCGTGAAGAACGAGGTCGACCCCGAGGGGGCCGCCAAGTACGGCTTCGAGGTCGTGCGCCGCATCTCCGGCGGCGGCGCCATGATGATGGAGAAGGGCTCGGTGGTCACCTACTCGATCTACGCACCCGCCGAACTGGTGCAGGGCATGACCTTCGCCGAAAGTTACGCCTACCTCGACGAATGGGTTATCGAGGCCCTCAAGTCGCTGGGCATCGACGCCGTCTACGTGCCGCTCAACGACATCGCCAGCCCCGCCGGCAAGATCGGCGGCGCTGCACAGAAGCGCTTCGGCAACGGCGCGGTGCTGCACCACGTGACCATGAGCTACGACATGGACGGCCAGAAGCTAGTCGAGGTACTGCGTATCGGGCGCGAGAAGATCAGCGACAAGGGCATCACGAGCGCGGCCAAGCGCGTGGATCCGCTGCGCAGCCAGACGGGGCTGAGCCGCGCCGAGATCATCGACCGCATGAAGGCGACGTTCACGGGTCTCTACGGAGCGACCCCCGGTGACATCACCGACGACGAGTACGCCAAGGCCGAGACGCTCGTCACCGAGAAGTTCGCAACGGATGCCTGGCTGAACCGCGTTCCGTAACCTCTGGGTAGTTGGCGGGGCCGTGCTTGCCTCGATCCCGACGGTGATCTTCCTGATCTTCGCCCACAAGGACATTGCGGCCGGCACAACCCTGAACCACCCCGCATCACGAAGAAAGAAATGAGCAATGGCTGAAGCAGCTGAACGCACGATCCGGGTTCTTGTCTGGATGGAGGGGCGTCACGAGCAGGATGACGTTACGGTTCAGAAGATCTATCCCGACGGGATGGCCCAGGCGATCGTCGAGGGACTCGAGGAGCAGTTCGACGGGCCATTGAGCATCCGTACCGCGAGTGTCGATGAGCCCGAGCACGGGCTCACCGAAGAGGTGCTTGCCGAAACCGATGTCGTGCTCTGGTGGGGGCACGTGGCGCACCAGGAGGTGTCCGACGAGGTCGTCGCACGTGTCAAGGCGCATGTGCTCAGCGGAATGGGGCTCGTGGTGCTGCACTCCGGGCACTGGTCGAAGATCTTCATGTCGCTGATGGGCACGACGTGCACCCTGAAATGGCGCAACGAGGCCGATCGTGAGCTGGTGTGGACGGTGAACCCCAACCATCCGATTGCCGAAGGCGTTCCCAACCCGATAGTGATTCCCGAGCAGGAAATGTACGGGGAATTCTTCGACATTCCGGTACCGGACGAACTGGTGTTCATCAGTTCGTTCTCCGGTGGCGAGGTCTTTCGCAGCGGATGCACATTCATCCGCGGCAACGGACGAATCTTCTTCTTCAGCCCGGGCGATCAGGACTACCCGGTATATTTCCACAAGGATGTGCGGCGGGTCCTGGCGAATGCGGTGCGGTGGACCGACCCGGGTGAGAAGCCACGGGCTATCCCCACGTTGAACCGATACCCGCAGGGCTGGTTCGAGGAGCACGGGGCCAACGCGTGAGCGGGTTCAGAACACTGACCGGCGCCGAGCCGATCCGAGTCGTGATCGCCGGCGCAGGCGCCATGGGCCGCCAGTGGATGCAGAACGCGACGCGCAACTCCGATGTGCGTCTTGTGGGCGTTGCCGACGTCGTCGAGGCCGCAGCGGAACGTGCTGTCGCCGAGCTGCAACTCGAGGAATGTGCGAGCGCAGGGGACGCCGTCGCCCTCGCTCGACGGGTCGGTGCGGATGCCGTGATCAACGTCACCATCCCCGCGGCCCACCATCCCGTGACGACCGCGGCCCTCGCAGCGGGCTTCGCTGTCATCGGGGAGAAACCGGCGGCCGCCACGGTCAGTGAGGCTCTCTCGCTGGCTGCGGCCGCCGAGCTGAGCAACCAGCTCTTCGTCGTGAGTCAGTCCAGGAGGTACGACGAGAATATCTTCGCCCTGAAGTACCTGGCAGGAACCCTCGGGGCGGTGGGAATTGTCAACGTGGGCTTCTTCCGCGACCCGCGCTTCGGAGGGTTCCGAGAGGAGATGGATCACCCGCTCCTGCTCGATATGGCGATCCACCCTTTCGACAGCGTGCGCTTCCTTCTGGGAACCGACCCCGTCTCCGTCGTCGCTGAGGAGTTCAACCCGGTGTGGAGCGCTTTCGCAGGCGATGCGGCGGCAGCGGTCAACTTCACGATGAGCGATGGCTCGCGCTTTCTCTACAACGCGAGCTGGGCGAGTGCGGGGCTGCAGACATCCTGGAACGGAGAATGGCGTCTCAGCGGCGAGAACGGTACGG
This sequence comes from Leifsonia sp. Root112D2, assembly GCF_001424905.1. Taxonomy (NCBI): domain Bacteria; kingdom Bacillati; phylum Actinomycetota; class Actinomycetes; order Micrococcales; family Microbacteriaceae; genus Leifsonia; species Leifsonia sp. Root112D2. The sequence continues at coordinate 749,892 of NZ_LMCU01000001.1, read as the reverse complement.
CGCTCTGGGACGGTGATCATGCACCGGTCGCGGGTGATGGCGAGACGCAGCGGATCGCCTCACCGGTTCCTCCGGGTGAGAGCATCGCGGGCTCGCTCGCGGACTTCGTGACGGCGTTGCGCACCGGCGTGGCCCCGATGGGGGAGATTCACGAGAACATCATGAGCCTCGCCATGGTGGAGGCGGCAGTGACGGCAGCACGAACGGGAGAGCGGGTTCTCATCGACGATGCTCTCGCTGCCTGGCACGGTGAGGCCATTGCCGCCGAGACCGATCCCGCCGTCGCCGAGATTCTGCGATCGTGGGCCTCGGTGCGCGACGCCTTGACTGCGCGCGTCGGCGCGCAAGCTGCAGCGGGCTAACGCGTCAGCAGGTCCTGATACTCCGGATGCTCGTCGATCCACTTCGCGACGTAGGGGCACTCGGCCACGACGCGGCGATCGGATGCCGCGCGCACGTCATCGAGCGCCTCCTGCACCAGCTGGCTCGCGAGTCCGCGCTCGCGGCGCTCTGGATCGATTTCGGTGTGCGTGAAGGTGATGGTGTCACCGTCGACGCGATACTCGGCGCGCCCGAGCAGATCGCCGTCGCGGCTGACGACGTAGCGGTCGTTCTCGGGCTCGTTGCTCACGGTTGTTGCCATGGATTGAGCGTACGCCGCAGGAGAAGAGTAGATTCTGTACGGTAAATGATTGACAATATTGTTGACAATGGAGACGGCGGATGATCACCCTCACAGTCCTGGGACTCGGCGAGGCGGGAACGCTCTACGCGACCGGGCTCAGTGAGGCTGGCGCCGTGGTGCGCGGCTATGATCCCTTCGTCGACACCGCGAATCCGCTCTTCACACAGTCCACCGCGCTGGCCGAAGCCGTGGAGAACGCCGACGTGGTCATCAGCCTTGTCGGCGCCGATGCCGCAGCGGGGGTGGCGGCCGAGGCGCTGCCGCGCCTGAGCGCCGGCACGGTCTTCGCCGACTTCAACACCTCCTCGCCCGCGGCCAAGCAGACGCTCGCGCGGGCTGCGGCGGCAGCGGGCATCCCCTTTGTCGATGTCGCGGTGCTCGCACCCGTGCCCCGCTCCGGCAGCGGCACCTCGCTGATGGCGAGTGGCCCGGGTTCGGAACGTTTTCGTGATCTCGTCGCCCCCCTTGGCGTGCCGGTCGAGGCCATTCCCGGCGAGGCCGGGGTCGCGGCCGCTCGCAAGCTGCTGCGCAGCGTCTTCATGAAGGGCCTGGCCAGCGTCGTCCTGGAGAGCGTCGCCGCGGGGCGCGCCGCCGACGATGAAGACTGGATCCGCGATCAGATGGCCCAGGAGCTCGGCCCGCACGGTGCCGACCTTGTCGAGCGACTGGTCACGGGCAGTCACGCTCACGCCGCGCGGCGCGCTCACGAGGTTCAGGATGACCTCGACTACGTGCACTCGCTCGGCACGCCCAGCTGGATGACCGAAGGAACCCTGGCATGGCTCTCGTCTCTCGCGGCCTCGCCTATTCCACGGTGAGTGCCGCTGCCCACCCGCGGCGCTGACAGAATAGTGAGCATGGGCGCTGCGTGGACTCCGGATTCGCCCAACACCGTCATTCATGCCGACAACCTCGCGATTCTGCCTGCGCTGCCCGACGCATCCTTCACCGTCATCTACCTCGACCCGCCGTTCAACACGGGTCGTTCGCAGGCCAGGCAAAGCACGACGCACGTGCGCAGCGAGAACGGGGCGCAGCACGCATCCGGCTCTATCACAGGGTTCAAGGGCCAGAGCTACGAGCGCATCAAGGGCGACCTGCTGCGCTACGACGACCGTTTCGAGGACTATTGGGAGTTCCTCGAGCCGCGCCTGATCGAAGCCTGGCGGCTGCTCACCGACGACGGCACGCTCTACCTGCACCTCGACTATCGCGAGGCGCACTACGCCAAGGTGCTGCTCGACGCGCTGTTCGGTCGCGAGAACTTTCTCAACGAGATCATCTGGGCCTACGACTACGGTGCCAAATCGAAGAGCCGCTGGCCCACCAAGCACGACACGATTCTCGTCTATGTGAAGAACGAGCGCGGCTACTACTTCGACTCAACGACCGTCGATCGTGAACCGTACATGGCACCGGGGCTGGTCACCGCCGAGAAGGCGGCGCGCGGCAAGCTGCCCACGGATGTCTGGTGGCACACGATCGTCTCACCCACCGGTCGCGAGAAGACCGGCTACCCTACCCAGAAGCCGGAAGGGGTGCTGCGGCGCATCGTGCAGGCATCCAGCCGGGAGGGGGACTGGGTTCTTGACTTCTTCGCGGGCAGCGGCACGACGGGGGCGGTCGCCGGAGCGCTCGGCCGTCGCTTCGTGCTGATCGACCGCAATGACGAGGCGGTTGCGGTCATGCGCACGCGATTCGGCAAGCGTGCCAGCCTCGATGTCGCTTTCATCGAGGAGCACACCGGCAGCACAGCCGACGTGGAGTCTCCCCCCACCAACGCGTGAGAAGCTGGGTGACCTATGCGTAGCGTGAGCACTCCGAAACGCGCCCCGTTCGTCGGCGGCGCGCTCATTCTTGCGGTCGCATTCGCCGGCGTCTACCTGCTCTTCGTCACCACGCATCTCGGGCAGGTCATCGACGAACGCGCCTTCACCGGAGCCGCGGCCTGGCGTGGCGGCCTCATCGACGCGGCCCGCTGGCTGCTCGACGCGTTGCCCGCCCTCTCGGTCGGGCTGGCGCTGGCCATCACGGTGGTCGTGGCGATAGTGCGGCGTAACGGAACGGTTTTCATCGCCGCGGTCGTGGCGGCTGTCGCCGCCAATGCGAGTACGCAGCTCTTGAAATATCTCGTGCTCAGCCGCCCCGATCGCGGTGTGGCCGAGGGTCTCAGCAACTCGCTGCCGTCCGGTCACACCACGGCCGCGGCATCCGCTGCACTCGCGGTCTTTCTCGTGTGCTCACCCCGCATGCGCCCTCTTGTCGCCGTGATCGGCTCCGTCTTCTCGGTCACCGCCGGCGCCGCCACGCTTGTCAACCAGTGGCATCGCCCGAGCGACGTGATAGCCGCGCTGCTCGTGGTGGGATTCTGGGGGTGCGCGGCAGGATTCGCGCTCGTGGGTTCGCGTTCGGCGCGTGCCGAACGGCAGTCGGGCATCCGGATGCCCTGGCTCGCCTGGCTCGCCGTGGCCTGCGCAATCGTCGCCGCCATCGGCTTCGTTGTCACGGCCAGTGACACCGCAGACACCACCTCGCACCTGTTCATCGCCTACGCAGGCGGTGTCGCGGCAATAGCAGCCATCGGCTTCGCCCTCGCGTGGGCGGGCACGCGCCTCTTCCGCTGGCTGCGGTGACGCGGTCCGGTGGTCTTCAGCTGGAGTGACGCACCACCAGCTCGGTCGGCAGCATCATCACGTGCGCGACGTCCTTGCCTTCGATGAGTTTCACGAGCGCCTCGGCCATCGCGACACCGAGCCCGATGGACGGCTGGTGCACGGTGGTCAACGGCGGGGTGGCGGTGAGGCCGAAGTAGTCGTCGTCGAAGCCGACGATGGCGATGTCCTGTGGAATGCGCAGCCCGGCCTCGCGAATGGCCATGTACGCGCCCGCAGCCATCTGGTCGTTGGCCGCAAATACCGCGTCGATCGGCACGCCGCGTGCCAGCAGCCGATGCATCGCGGCGGTGCCCGAGGTGGGGGAGAAGTCGCCGTACTCGACGATCGACTGATCGAGGCCGTGTGTCTCCATCGTCGTGCGCCAGCCCGAGAGACGGTCGACGCCCGGTGCCTTGTCTTGCGGACCGGCGATCGTGGCGATGGCCCGCCGCCCGCGGTCGATGAGGTGCTCGGTGGCGAGTATCGCACCCGCCGTGTTGTCGGCATCCACGAAGTAGCTGGTCTGCTCGCTCTCGGTGAGCGGCCGCCCGCCGAAGACGATCGGCAGCGACTCGCTGAGCCGTGCATAGGAATGGTCGCCACTGTGGTGTGAGACGATCAGCGCTCCGTCGACGTTGCCGCCCATCAGATAACGCCTCGTCTTGTCGGGGTTCAACTCGCTGGCTATCACCATGTTCAGCGTGTAATCGGTCTCGGCAAGGTTGAGTGCGACGCCCTGAACGATGGATGCCAGAAACGGGTCGGCGAAGACGCGCGCGGTGCTCTCAGGCACCACCAGCGCCACAACCTGCGTGCGCCGGCTCGCGAGAGAGCGGGCCGCGCGGTTCGGCACATAGTTGAGTTCGGCGATCGCCGCCGTCACCGTCTCGACCACCTCGGCGGTCACCTTGGGGGAACCGTTGACGACCCGGGAGACCGTCGCCCGGGAGACGCCGGCGCGTGCGGCCACCATCTCCAGCGTCGGCACGACGGCGTTATGGCGCGCTTCCACCTTCATTGTGTACCGCTCTGTGTCACGACCTCCATGCTAGGCGGTCACGGAGTCGGTCCCGGCCCAATTCTCTGCAATCTCGCCAGCGCGGCGCTTCACGGTCGCGATGACGCGCGCATACTCGAGCCCGCTGTCCTTCACGGTGCGCAGCTGGCTGTCGTAGTCGACCCGCACGATTCCGAAGCGCTTGTTGTATCCCCAGGCCCACTCGAAATTGTCGAGCAGCGACCACACGAAGTAGCCGCGAACATCCGCCCCATCGGTTATCGCCTCACCGGTTGCCCGGATGTGATCGAGAATGTACGCGGTGCGCTCGGCATCGTGCACGGCGCCGTCCGCCGACACCTCGTCGTCGTACGCCGCGCCGTTTTCGGTGACATATAGAGGTGGCAGATTCGTGTACTCATCGCCGAGTCGCGTCAGCAGCGTGCGCAGTCCGCCGGGGTTGACCTCCCAGCCCATTGCCGTGAGTAGCAAGTCGCGCGGCGGGAACGTGACGTACTCGCTGCCCACGAATGGCGAGCTCTTCGGGCGTTCGGTGGGCTGCAGGCCGACCGGCGCGTCGGCCGGTGCCGGGTGCCCGCTCACGTTGTCGTCGTGGTAGTGATTCACGCCCAGAAAGTCGATCGGCTGGGCGATGACGGCCAGGTCGCCGTCGCGAATCACCTCGGCCAGTCCGAGCCCGGCGACATCCGCGAGCAGATCGTCGGGGTACGCGCCGCGCAGGATCGGGTCCAGGTACATGCGGTTCCAGAGCGCATCGATGCGGCGTGCGGCCTCAATGTCCACCGGGTCGCTCGGGTCATTCGGCACCGCGTTGGTGAGGTTGAGCGTGATGCCCAGCTCGAGTGACGTCGATTCGGATGCGGAGCGGTCACGCAGTGAGGCCACCGTGAGGCCGTGCGCGAGGTGCTGGTGGTGCACCGCCGCGAGGGCGGCATCCGGCTCACGGCGCCCGGGTGCGTGCTCGCCGGCCGCGTAGGCGATGAGCGAGGAGCAGAGTGGTTCATTGAACGTCGTCCAGTGGCGAACGCGGTCGCCGAGTGCGTCGTAGATCGCGTTGGCATAGTCGACGAAGCGGTAGGCGGTGTCGCGGTTGGCCCAGCCGCCACGCTCCTCGAGCGCCTGCGGCAGATCCCAGTGATAGAGCGTGAGCCACGGCAGGATGCCTGCAGCCAGCAACTCGTCGACGAGCCGACTGTAGAAGTCCAGCCCCGCGGCGTTCACCGTGCGATCACCCGGCTTCACCCGTGCCCAGCTTGTGGAGAAGCGGTAGGAGTCCAGACCGAGACTCTTCATGAGAGCCACGTCGGCCGGCATCCGGTGGTAGTGGTCGACCGCCTTCTCGGGGGTGTCGCCGCTGGCGACCGCACCGGGCAGAAGAGCGAAGTGGTCCCAGATGGAATCTTCCTTGCCGTCCTCGTGGGCGGCGCCCTCGATCTGTGCGGCGGCGGTAGCCGAGCCCCAGAGAAAGCCGGGCGGCCACGTCATCTCGTCGAGGGGGTTGTGCGCAGCGGCCATCAGCCCTTCACCGCGCCCGCCATGATGCCGGAGACAAGCTGCCTGCCCGCGAGAATGAACAGAACGAGCAACGGAATCGTGGCCATCACCGCGCCGGCAAGCACAATCGAGTAGTCCACGTATTTGGCCGACTGCAGCTGGCTGAGCGCCACCTGCAGGGTGGGATTCTGCGGAACGACGAGCAGCGGCCACAGGTAGTCGGTCCACGCCGTCATGAAGGTGAAGAGCGAGAGGATGGCCATGGCGGGGCGCGCGGCGGGCATGCCCACGTGCCAGAACGTGCGAATCATGTTGGCGCCATCGACCCGGGCGGCCTCGATGAGCTCATCAGGAATCACGTCGACCAGGTACTGGCGCATGAAGAATACGCCGAACGCGGTCACGAGCGTCGGAATAATGACGGCGCCGAGGGTTCCCGTCCAGCCGAACTGCTTCATCACCATGAACAGGGGGATGATGCCGAGCTGCGTGGGCACCGCGAGCGTCGCGATGACGAATACCATGAGCCCCTCGCGCCCGCGGAACTTGAGCTTCGCGAAGGCGTAACCGGCCAGTGTCGAGAAGAAGACGACGGAGACGGTGATGATGGTCGAGACGATGATGCTGTTGCCCAGCGCGAGCCAGAACGGCACGGTGTCGAGGACCTCGCCGACGTTCTTCCAGAACAGTCCGCCGGGTAGCAGCGGGGGCCACTGGGCGCTGAGCACTGAGCTCGGGCTGCTGCCGGCGACGTACGACCACCACAGCGGAAACGCGCCGCCGACGAAGATCACGATGAGAACGGCATAGGTGAACCAGCCGGGTCGGCGATCGATGCCCATCGACCTGCGGCGGGGCGCCTTCGACTTCACTGGCGCGCTGGGTGTTGCGGTCGTTGGGCGTTCCGTGGTGGTGGCGCTCATGATTTCCTCTCCGGGGTGTCGCCGGCCTCGGGGGCGTTTGCGTTTGGTCGGTCGGTGAGATGACCGATGCCGACCGCGGTGGATGCCGCATTCGCGGCTCTTTCGGCATTGTGGGCCGTGAGTCGCCGTGCGGTGCGCCTTCGGCTCACGCGGGCCTCGGTGCCGGCGATGCGTCTGGAGATCCAGAAGTTGAGTAAACCGATCAGCACAATCAGAATGAACAACAGCCAGGCGATGGCGGATGCCTTGCCGAAGTTTTGGCGATTGAACGCCATGTCCCACAGGTAGAGCACGGTGGTCTGGTATTGCCGCTGTGGCCCGCCCGGTGTCGCGCTGGTGGCGTTGAACAGCTTGGGCTCGGTGAAGATCTGCAGTCCGCCGATCGTGGCCGTGATGATCACGAAGATCATGGTGGGGCGGATGCTCGGCAGCGTTATCGAGAAGAAGCGACGGAACGAGCCGGCGCCGTCCAGAGCCGCAGACTCGTGCACGTCACGCGGCACGGCCTGCATGGCCGCGAGCAGAATCAGTGCGTTGTAGCCGGTCCAGCGCCAGTTGACCATAGTGGCGATGGCGATGTGCGAGGGAAAGACCTCGGTCTTCCACATGACAGGGTCGATGTGGAACGCGGTGAGGAAGTTGTTGATGAGACCGTACTTCTCGTCGAACGCGCTGGAGAAGATGAGCGTGACGGCCACCGGTGTGACGACATATGGCAGCAGGATGCTCATGCGCCAGAAGGTCTTGGAGCGAATGTTCTGGTCGAGAATCGCGGCGATGAACGTGGCGGCGATGAGCTGCGGGATGGCGGAGAGCAGGAAGATGCTCATCGTGTTGAACAGCGAGTTCCAGAAGAACGGATCGACGAGCTCTGCCGCGTAGTTGTCGAGGCCGATCCATGCACCCGGCCCGGTGAGCAGGTTCCACTTGTTCAGCGAGACGACGAAGGTGTAGACGAGCGGAAAGAGCCCGATGAGGCCGAACAGCACGAAGAACGGCGCAACGTAGACGTACGGCGAATACTTCACATCGAGCCGGCCGAGGCGGTGCTTGAACGTGAGCCCGTCGTTGCGTCCCGCGCGACCGGCGGGCGGTGCCGCCTGCTTCGGTGGGGTGAGTGTGGTGGTCATGCTGCTCTCCTGCGAGGGTGAGGTCCTCGGGGGTGGGTGCCCCCGAGGACCTCACATTGGTGTTACTTGTTGACGACGAGCTGATTCAGCAGCTTCATGGCGTTTGCCCACGCCTTGTCGCCGTTCGCCTTCTTGGAGTCGATCGACTGCACGGCGGGGCCGAATACCTGGGACTGGATGACGGAGTCATCCGGGCCCTTGTACTGAGCGACGACACCCTTGGCGCGAGCCGCGAGAGTCGCACCGATCGGGGCGTCGTTGAAGAACTTCGACAGCTCGTTCGGGCCGGTCACACCGGGGTCACTCTGCGCCTTGATCGTGCTCGGGAACACGCCGGCGGCCTGGAATGCCTTCACCTGCTGGGCAGGCTCCGTGAGCCATGCGGCCAGTGCTGCAGCCTGCTTCGGGTGCTTCGACTGCTTGGGAACGGTCAGGAAGCTGCCGCCCCAGTTGGCCGGGCCGCCGGGGAAGACGTTGGCGAAGTCCCAACCGCTGGTGGAGTCACCGCCGCCCTGTGTCACGCTGCCCTTGACGTTGCCGAGCATCCAGCCGGGGCAGACCATCGTGGCGAAGCTGCCGTCGAGGAATGCCTTGCCCTTGCCCCAGTCCCACTGGGTCTGGTTCGAGGACTGGCCGTTGGCGGTAGCCGTCGCGAGCTTGCCCCATAGGCTCTTCAGCGTCGAGTTGTTCTCGACGTTGAGCTTGCCGTCAGAGGTGTAGTACCCCTGACTCTGCTGGTTCACCATGGAGTTCCAGATGAAGCCGGACTGGTCGTAGAACGCCTTGCCCGTCTTGTCCTTGTACTCCTGACCGACCTTGAAGTAGTCGTCCCAGGTGGCGTCGTCTCCGCCGAAGAGCTTGGCTACGCCGTCACGGTCGCTGGGCAGTCCTGCCGCGGCGAACAGCTTGGTGTTGTAGCACAGGCCCTCCGGGCCGATGTCGGTGCCGTAGCCGATGATGGCGCCGTTCTTGGCGGTGACCTGCCCGACCTTCCAGTCGACCCAGCGGTCCTTGATCTTGTCGATGCCGTAGTCGCGCAGATCCTGGAACTGGTCGGAGACCTGCATGACCGCGCTCAGCCAGCCCTCTTCCACGGCCTGAACGTCGGGAAGTCCGGCGCCGGCAGCCTGCTTGGTCTGCCAGTCGGTCTTGGCATTGTCACCGGTGTCGATGTTCGTCGCCTTGATCGTGATGTTCGGGTGAAGCTTCTCGTACGCCTTGTAGTTGTCGTCGAGACCCATGGTGCCGAACGTCGTGACGGTCAGCGTGATCTTCTCGTTGGAATTGCCTGAGCCGCCGTCACCGCTGGTGCTTGCGCATCCGGAGGCGATCAGGGCAAAGGATGCTGCGCCGGCTACGACGGCGGCAACGGTGGTGCGTCGTGAAAGCTTCACGGTCACTCCCTTGTGTGCGTGGACAGAATGGTCAGGCCGTGGGAGCGCTCTCATTTGTGAACGTGAGAGCGCTCTCACGGATTGAGACAGAGACTATGGATGTCGAAGGGTGCTTGTCAAGTGGGCGAGCGTCTCCGTGACGCGTCGAGCAGCGGATGCCGCCCTCGGGCCGCGTGAATTCGCGCGACTCGCGCGCATCCGTCGCCCGCCCGTGACCAAATCGTGACCTCGCTCTCGGTCCCACCACGAGTCGGAGCGCATGCGGTGAGGGGCAAGCTTTGGCCCGTCAGATCGCGAAATCTGGGGCCAAAACTTGCCCCTCACGGGAGAAGCGGTGCGAGCATCTCTAGGAGAGAGGGTGCGGGTCCTGCGCCGGTATCTCCGAGGTGTGGGTGCCCGGTTCCATGAGAGTGCCCATGCGGTCTGCCGAGCTCTGCATCTGCAGCACAGACTCCCGCTCGGCAGCCACCTCGGCGTCTGCCGTGTTCTGGGCATGCTGATCGGCGGCCTCCTGCAAGGCTGATTTGGCGCGCAGTGGCGGCGTCTTGAAGAACAGCGCGAGCACGAAGGCCAATATCACCACCATGAGCGCGAGCCAGTAGATGGCGATCGACGACGCGGTGAACCCGGTCAGGAACGGCTTCGTCAGGCGCGGGTCCGCACCGTTCAGGAACGACGTGTCGTTGATCGCGCTGCTGCCACCGACCGACGAGGTGCCCTTCGCTTCCTTGAGGTTCTTCGCGATAGCGGGGGCGACCTGATCGATCACCTGGCTGCGCACGCCCTGGTCGGAAAAGTCGAGCGGCTGTGCTGGAACGCTCGTCTCGGCCGTGGCCTGCGGGACTCCGGTGGCGACCAGCTTCTTCACGCCTGCGGCGTGCGCTGCCTCCTGGGCACCCTTTTCGATGGGGGTCACCAGCTTGCTGTAGATCAGTTTCATGATCTTCGCGTTGCCGGGATCGCTGGCCACAGAGGGGGTCATGGCCGCATTCAGCGCACTCTTGAGGCTCGAGCTGTCGGTGAGCGAACTCTGGATGTTCAGCGGCATGATCGTGAAGAGCAGCGACAGCATGACGGCCGTGCCCAGCGTTCCACCGATCTGGCGGAAGAATGTCGACGCACTCGTCGCCACACCCATGTCGCGCAGGCCCACCGAGTTCTGGCTCGCGATGGTCAGAGTCTGCATGAGCTGGCCGAGGCCGAGGCCTATCAGCAGCATTCCACCCGCCACGAACCAGAATGACGAGTCATACCTGAGGAAGGTGAGATAGAGGAATCCAGCCGACATCAGACCGGTGCCGAGGATCGGGAACATGCGGTATTTACCGGTGCGAGCGATCAACTGGCCGCTTCCGATCGAGGCGATCATCAGTCCCAGAATCATCGGCAGCATCTGGAAGCCGCTCTCGGTCGGCGTCGAGCCGAGCACGATCTGCAGGTAGAGCGGAATCGTCATCATGGCGCCGAACATGCCGAATCCGACGAGCACGCCGATGATCGTGGCCATCGAGAACGTCGAGGAGCGGAACAGCTTGATCGGGATCAGCGCGTCATCCTTCATGCGGATCTCGATGAGGATGAACGCGATCACACCGACCACGCCGACCACGTAACTTCCGATGGCCAGCGGGCTCGTCCAGCCCCAGGTCTGTCCCTCTTCGGCCACAAGCAGAAGCGGCACGAGGGCCACGATGACCGCGGCGGCCCCCCACCAGTCGATGCGCACCGAGTGCCGATCGACCTTGGGAAGGTGCAGGAAGCGCATGACCATCGCGAGAGCGGCGATGCCGATGGGCACATTGATGAGGAACACCCAGCGCCAGCCGGCGATCCACAGAATCTGATCGGTACCCGAGAACAGGCCACCGATCAGCGGGCCGATCACGCTCGAAACGCCGAACACCGCCAGAAAGTATCCCTGATACTTCGCCCGCTCACGCGGGGCGAGCATGTCGCCCATGATCGCGAGCGGCATCGACATCAGGCCGCCGGCGCCCAGACCCTGGAGGGCGCGGAAGCCCGCGAGCTCAATCATGGATGTCGAGAAGCTCGACAGCACGGATCCGACGATGAAGATGACTATCGCGAAGATGAAGAGGGGGCGCCGTCCGAAGATGTCGGAGAGCTTGCCGTAGATCGGTGTCGAGATCGTCGAGACGATCAGATATGCGGTGGTCACCCACGCCTGCAGACTCAGGCCGTGCAGATCGTCACCGATGGTGCGGATGGCCGTTCCCACGACGGTCTGATCGAGCGCCGAAAGGAACATGCCGGCCATCAGGCCGAAGATCACGAACAGGATCTGCCGGTGGTTCATGACGACATTGGCAATCGCGCCGGAACCCGGTGCTGTTTGTGCGGAGTTTTCGCTAGACATGCGACCTCAAAAGTGTTGGAATGGCGCCGCGATCACCGGCGTCACGGCGGTGTGGGCTCAACGCAAAATCTTGCGCAGAGTGCAAATTTACACCCCTTGAGTGTCATAGACAACGCCGTGGCGCCGAACATTTTCCCGGGTTCGCCACAGGCGAACAGGGGCGCCTGTGGCCTGCGCGAGAGCGCGCACCCCTGGAGATGTTCGTCGACGGTGCGTTCTCAGCGTCGTCCTTGAAACGCGGCGTATCGTCGCTGGTTGAGAAGTCCGTGCCGAAGTGAAAGTGATTCATGCCGTTCCGTTCCCGCTCTGCGCTCCGCCGGCCGTTTGTGCTCGCTCTCGCCTCGACATTCACCGCCGCGCTCGTGCTGACCGGCTGCACGGCCAGTCCCTCGACAGATGCGGCAGTCACGGGCTCCAGTGCGACACTCACCTCCGCGATCGGCAGCGTGACCGGCGGCGCATCCGTCACGATCAAGGGCAAAGGACTCGAGGAGGTGGCGTCGGTCAGTTTCGGCGCCGCGGTGGCCCCTGTTGCGAAGTCCTCGAACGATCAGAAGGTTGTCGTGAAGGCGCCAGCGGCCGCCAACTACCAGCCCGCCTCGGTGAAGGTCACGCTTCTCGACAAGGCTGGCAAGTCAATCGCTACGGCCGCGAAGCCCTACACCTACACGGCAACGACGCCGGTAGCGAAGCAGCTCGCGTACGCCCTGACGTACTGGAAGAACTACAACACGGCCGCCTACGGAGACCTGAACTCAGTCGGGGGCGACTGCGCCAATTTCGTGAGCCAGACACTCATCGCTCGCGGCTGGAAGATGAACGACACCTGGTACAACCACGACGCGGCGGGCTCATGGAGCCCGCAGTGGGGCTACGTGCCGGCGATGGATGACTACTTCGCGGCGAACGCCAAGACGCTCGGACTCGTGCGGCTCTCCTCCGATCAGCGCGACAAGGTGGCGCTCGGTGACATCGGCATCTTCGACTGGGATGGCGACGGCGATCGCGACCACGTGCAGGTCGTCACCGCCATCAAACACGTCGACGGAAAGATCAAGGTCGAGTTCGCCAGCCACAACGACGACTACGACTACCGCGATCTCGACAACACGCTCACCGTGCAGCACCCCGGCGGCGCCATGCACTTCTGGCACCTGACGAAGTAACGCACCTCGCCGACGCAGGGGCCGTGGCTCACGCAGTCATTACCCCTAGGCTGTGAGCCGTGCCCCCACCGCGACGTCGCAGCCTTGTTCTCGCCGCGCTGCTCGCCGTCGTTCTGACCGGATGCACGACAACCGTACCGACGGCGCCCGACAGCTCTACGGCTGCCGCTGTCGTGCACACGGCCGGGCCGCCGCCGTCGGCCACGCCGTCGGCGCCCCCGGGGCCGCCACCGTTCCCCATGAACGCTCACTCGAGAATCGACCCCGCAAGCATCTGGGTGATCGTGAACAAGAAGCATCCACTCATCCCGGTCGACTACGCGCCGAGTGACCTCGTCGACCCTGATATCCACAACGTGAACGGGCAGCCGGTGCGGGCAGAGGCTGCCACCGCTCTCAGCAGGATGCTCGCGGCCGCGCGCCAAACGGCCGGCCTGCGGTTTCAATTGCAGAGCGGGTACCGCTCTTATTCGACCCAGGTCGCTGTATACAACCAGAACGTCGCGGCATACGGGCGAGCATCCGCCGATACAGACACGGCCCGCCCCGGATTCAGCGAACATCAGACGGGTCTGGTGGTCGATCTAAGCGCGTTGCCCGCGAACTGCTCGCTGGATGCGTGCTTCGCCGGCACCGCACAGGGCACATGGCTGGCGGCGAACGCCTGGCAGTACGGTTTTCTGCTGCGGTATCCCTCAGACAAGGAGCAGGTCACGGGGTACACCTTCGAGCCGTGGCACTACCGCTACATCGGCACGGAGCTCGCGGCCGAGATGCATCGCCGTGGCGTAGAGACGCTCGAGGAGTTCTTCGGCATCACGGGCGGCGGCTACGCGGGCTGAGCTCACGCTCCGAGCGCGCCGTCGACAATCGACCTTGCCTCGGCCTGCACCTGGTGCAGGTGGTCGAGGCCCACGAACGATTCCGCGTAGATCTTATAGACATCTTCGGTGCCGCTGGGCCGGGCCGCGAACCATGCATTCTCGGTGACCACTTTCACGCCGCCGACGGCTGCATCGTTTCCGGGTGCGCGGCTGAGTTTCGCGGTAATGGCGTCGCCCGCCAACTCGCCTGCCTCGATCGCGTCGCCGTCGAGCTTGCCGAGCGCGGCCTTCTGTTCGGGGCTGGCCGCGGCATCCACCCGCTCGTAAACGGGGTCACCGAACTGCTCGGTGAGTTCGCGGTAGAGAGCACTCGGACTCTTGCCCGTGACCGCGCGAATCTCGCTCGCGAGCAGCGCGAGCAGGATGCCGTCTTTATCGGTGGTCCACACGGTGCCGTCCTTGCGCAGAAAGCTTGCGCCGGCACTCTCCTCTCCGCCGAAACCGACCGAGCCGTCGATGAGGCCGGGAACGAACCACTTGAATCCGACCGGCACCTCCCAGAGGCGGCGGCCGAGCGACTCGGCCACCCGGTCGATGATCGAGGAGGAGACGAGGGTCTTACCGATCGCGGCATCCGAACGCCAGCCGGTGCGGTTGCGGTAGAGGTAGTCGATGGCCACGGCCAGGTAGTGGTTGGGGTTCATGAGACCGCCGTCAGGCGTCACGATGCCGTGCCGGTCGGCATCCGCGTCGTTGCCGGTGAGAATGTCGAAGTCGTCCTTGCGCTTCAGCACGGATGCCATGGCTGACGGGCTCGAGGGATCCATGCGAATCTTGCCGTCCCAGTCGAGAGTCATGAACGCCCACTGCGGATCGACGGCGGGGTTCACGACTTCGAGGTCGAGGCCGTAGCGGTCGCGGATCGCTGCCCAGTAGCTCACGCTCGCGCCCCCGAGCGGGTCTGCCCCGATGCGGATGCCGCTGGCCTTGATTGCGTCGATGTCGATGATGTTCTCGAGGTCGTCTACATATATTCCGCGAAAGTCATATGTCTCAACGGCGCTCGGTTCGCTCATCGTGACCTCGTGCATCCCGCCTTCGATGAGCTCGTTGGCGCGCTTCGCGATCCAGCCCGTCGCGTCGCTATCGGCCGGGCCGCCGTGAGGTGGGTTGTACTTGAAGCCGCCATCCGCGGGCGGGTTGTGGCTGGGCGTCACGACGATGCCGTCGGCCAGATCGGCGCCGTGTCGATCACCGTCGAGGCTCTTGCCGCGGTTGTAGGTGATGATCGCGTGCGACAGCGCCGGCGTCGGCACGAAGTCGCCGAACTCGTCGACCAGCACGCGCACCCCGTTGCCCACGAGCACCTCGAGCGCCGTGGTCATCGCGGGTGCGCTGAGTGCGTGCGTGTCTGCGCCCAGAAACAGCGGCCCCGTGATGCCCTGCGACGCGCGATACTCCACAATCGCCTGCGTGGTTGCGGCGATGTGGTTTTCATTGAACGCCGTGTTGAAGCTGCTACCGCGATGCCCCGACGTGCCGAAGACCACGCGCTGCGCGGGCACGCTCACATCCGGTTTCAGCTCGTAATACGCCCGAACGAGCGCCTCCACATCGATCAGATCGGATGCCTGTGCCTGGGTTCCCGCGCGATCGTTCATTCCCCCAGTCTGGCACCGACCTGCCGCCCTTGAGCGTCTGGTCTGCCCTTTGCGCTTGTTCGATCGGTAAGCCACGGTGCGAACAGACTCAGCAGGAGGGGCATCACAAGGAAGTTCATCAGCGGCACGAGGATGAGAGACACGATGAGAGTAGTAATCCACAGCGGGTACTCGGTCAAGAGCGGGAGCAGCAACCAGAGAATCAGCGTGATGAGTGGGTACACGGCTAGCCAGTTGATGAGGGCGAATTTGTGGCGAGGTGGTCGCACGGGAGGAGTCCGATCGTTCGAGGTGGATGGGGAATGTGCGAAGGATTCAGCGGCGGCGAAGGATTGTGATCCCCGCCGCCGCTGCAACGCGGCGAGGCCGAGACTTAGTCAGCGAATGCGGATGATGCCGGTCCGACGATGGGACGCCAATTGTGCACGCGCTTGTGCACGACAACGTTGTTGACGACGAAGGGATCGTTGTCGACGATGTTGTCGATGCTGGCGCGGTCCTCGACCTTGTAGATGAGGAGCCCGCCGGGAGCCTCGTGTTCGCCCCGCGGCCCGGAAACCAGGAGTTCGCCCTGTTCCAGACGCTCTCGCAAGTAGGCCAGGTGAGCGGGACGGTGCTCGTCCTGAAGGGTGGTATCGGTCGGGTAGGAGTACTCGACGGTGAAGATTTCAGCCATGATGGGTTGCCTTTCTCGGTGGATGTGACCAGCATCGCGGCGGTCGAGAGAATGTGGGTAGGACTCCCGGCACCAGTCGCCATTGCGAGGCCTCCTGCACACTGGAGCCATGACCGACCGTGGCGAACTCAGCAACCTCTTGACCATGTGGCGCGCCCGTTTGAAGCCCGCGACCGTGGGTCTTCCTGCGGTGTCCGCCCGACTGACGGGCCTCCGTCGGGAGGAGGTGGCGATGCTGGCAGGGCTGTCCGTGGACTATCTCGTTCGACTTGAGCAAGGCCGCTCCCAAAATCCGTCGGTGCAGGTCGCCGGCGCGTTGGCCCGCGCATTACAGCTGTCCGACGAAGAACGCGATCAGCTGTTCCAGGCGGCGGGTCTGCCGATCCCATTGCCGACGAACGTGCCAACCCATATTCCGCGAAGCGTGCAGCGGCTTCTCCTGCGCGCTCCCGATGTTGCGATCGGCGTCTATACGGCGCATTGGTCCCTGCTCACCGTGAACGCGTCCTGGCAGGCCCTGCTCGGGCAACCGCCGCGCGGCTACAACCTCATCGAGGCCCAGTTCACCGGAACAGCGCCCAATGTGCTGATGAGTGCGGCGTACATCGAACGTTTCGAGCGCGCGCTCGTGACGGATATGCGAAACGCGACGCTGCGGTATCCCAAGGACCGCTCCGTTCAGCAGCTTCTACAACGGTTGCGCCGTATCGACCGCTTCGAAGAACTTTGGTTGGAGGGCACCTCCGTCGCGCAACGGTCGGAGGAGAAGACCTTCCTGCATCCAATCGTCGGTCCAATCACCGTCGACTGCGACGTGTACACCACGATCGGGAAAGATCTGCGGATCATCACCTACACGGTGGAGCCCGGTTCCGACGAGGCCTCTAAATATGATCTTGCGCGAGCTCTCGGCATACAACAGCCCGCGCGCTGAGCCGCAGGGCGTTCGTGGGGTGCCTTAAGCTTCTGGGCATGGAGATCAGCACGGACGCCGCGAACACCTACAGCTTTCTGGGGCCGTCCGGCACGTTCACCGAGGCCGCGCTCGCACAGGTGCCCGAGGCGGCTGGCAAGACCTGGCGGCCCGTCAACAACGTGGGCGAGGCGCTCGCCGACGTGGTGGATGGGCGCAGCGTTGCTGCCATGATCGCCATCGAGAACTCGATCGAGGGCGGTGTTTCGGTCGCGCAGGACGCGCTTGCGAACATCCCGAATCTGCGCATTGTTGGCGAGTATCTGGTGCCGGTGAGTTTCGTGCTGGTGGCACGACCGGGCACGGCGCTGGCCGATGTGAGGGTCATCAACGCGCATCCGGTGGCTTATGCACAGTGCCATCGGTGGCTGGATGCGACGCTGCCGGCTCACGAACACGTTCCCGCCTCCAGCAATGTCGCTGCGGCCGCCGCGCTCGGCGACCCGCAGGCGCCGGGTGGCCACGCGGATGCCGCCATCGCCCCACCGAGCATCGTCGACCGCCACGAGCTCGTGGTACTCGCCGACGGCATCGCCGACAACGCCAACGCCATGACCCGCTTCGTTCTTGTGGCGCGCACCGGCACCGTCGACGCACCGACCGGGGCAGACAAGACCAGCATCATTGTCGAGTTGCCCGACGACGTTGCGGGCACGTTGCTTGGCCTGCTTGAGCAGTTCTCGACCCGTGGCGTCAACATGAGCCTCATCGAATCGCGGCCCATTGGCGACGCACTCGGACGGTACCGCTTCGTCATCGACATCGACGGTCACCTCGCGGATGAGCGGGTCGCCGATGCACTACTGGGGCTGCGGCGTTTCAGCCCCAAGGTCATTTTTCTTGGATCGTATCCGCGCGCGGATGGCGTTGCGGTCGAATTCGACCAGCGCTACCGCAACGAGGTGTTCACCGAAGCGCGCGAGTGGCTGGCCTCTCTGCGCGGCGAGGCACTTCCCGTCGACTGAGCACGAATCGACAGCGACGAGGCGAGCGATACGAGCGGTACGAACAGGAGGCAGCGTGGCCGACAAAGACGAGAAGGACATCGACCCCCGTTACGATCCGGCGTTTCAGCGGGGGTATCAAGGCCCGGCTGCCGAGGATCCGAGGCGTCGAGGGGCCGCATCCGAGCCCGCGGGTCCAAGCGAGCAGGCGCCGGCCGCGGCAGTGCCTATGACGCAGGATCCGGTCGCGCGTGAGGCACACTCATCCGTCCCGCCTCGAAGCGAGACCGACCTCGACCTCGACGACGCTGGCACGGATGCCTGCGGCACCGAAATAGCCGCCGCACCTCTGCGAGACGGCCGGCCGCCACTGAGAACCAATCCATACGCGTACGCCCTCGGCGTCATGGGCGTGCTCTTCGTAATCGGCGGCATCGGCATCGAGGGGACGACCACCTATAGCTCACTTTCCGGACAGAACGGCTTTAGCGCACCGGGGGTGTCGTCGATGATCATGCAGAATGTCAGCTATGTTCTGGCGGGGCCGCTGATCACCGTGGGACTAGCCATTCTCGCAGGCCTGGTGTTCCTCGCCGGTTCACGCTGGAGGTCACGGCGAGAGCAGAACGGGTGATGACGGCGCTCGAGCGGGTGCTGATCCCTGTGGCGGCATTGTTTCTTGCGCTCGCCGTCGCCGCGTGCATCTACCAGGCGATGACCGCCGCCCCTTTTGCAGTCAACGGACATCCGCCGTTCACTGTCGTGCTCGCACAGCTGGCCATGCGTGTCGCGCCGGCCCTGTCGACAATCGCCCTGGCCTGCATCGCCGGCCTCGTCTTCGCTCACGCCGTCCGCTGGCGCCGCTCGCGCCGCTGACGCCGCGCCCGCAGATCACCCCGGTATCGCAGCGCACCCACGCCCGGGAGAGGGCGGCATGCGAACGCGCCGTGATCTGCCTCAGCATCCGCTGGCGCGGCCGCGAGCGAGTTACATCAGTGACCTAATATAGTGGCGTTCGACTCGGCCGCATCGAAGCGCGACACCGAGCAGACCTCACTCGGGAGCACACATGACGACGGCGCCATCCACCATTTCCCATTTGCGCGCCGCCGGGGTGAGTCTCGTGCTCGAGCTGCCCGCGCACGGGCTACCGACGGTGCTGCACTGGGGCGCCGACCTCGGTGACGTGAGCGATGCCGAGGTGCAGGCGCTGGCATCCGGTGCGGTGCCGCTGCTCGACAACTCGGTCGACGTGCCCGTGCAGGTGAGCGTGCTGCCGGAGGGCAGCGCCGGCTGGATGGGTACCCCCGGCCTTGAGGGCCACCGTGCCGGCGATGACTGGTCCACCCTCTTCACCGACACCAGCTACGAGACGGATGCCGTCTCGCGCACCATCACAGCGCGCGCTATCGATGCTGCGGCCGGTCTAGCCCTCACAACCGAGCTTCGGCTGACCGATTCGGGCCTCGTGATGGCGCGCGCCACGCTGCGCAACACCGGCGGGGGCGACTACGCACTCGGCCGACTGTCGCTCGCGCTGCCCGTGCCGCAGGCCGCGACCGAGATTCTCGACCAGGCGGGCCGCTGGGCGAAGGAGCGCGTGCCGCAGCGCCGCGCCATCACCGTGGGAACACACCTGCGCGAGAATCGGCGCGGGCGCACCGGGGCGGATGCCGCCACCGTGCTCACCGCGGGAGCCGGCGGTTTCGGCTTTCGCGCCGGCGAGACGTGGGGCCTGCACGTGGGCTTCAGTGGCAACCACGTGAGCGCGCTCGAACGTGCGACGAACGGCAGAACGCTGCTGTGGGGCGGCGAGCTGCTGCTGCCCGGTGAGGTGAGTCTCGCCCCTGGCGAGGAGTATGCGACCCCGTGGCTGTTCTTCGCATACGGCGACGGATTGGATGCGCAGGCGACGCGCTTTCACGACTACCTGCGGCAGCGGCCCAACCACCCGACAAGCGAGCGCCCGGTCGTGCTCAACACCTGGGAGGCGGTGTACTTTCACCACGATCTGCCGACCCTGCTTGAGCTCGCCGAGCGCGCCGCCGAGGTGGGCGTCGAGCGCTACGTGCTCGACGACGGCTGGTTCCTGGGGCGCCGCAGCGACGATGCGGGGCTGGGGGACTGGAGCGTCGATACGGATGTCTGGCCGGAGGGGCTGCATCCGCTCGTGAACCGCGTGAAGCAACTCGGCATGCAGTTCGGGCTGTGGTTCGAACCGGAGATGGTGAACCCGGATTCGGAGCTGGCGCGCGCGCATCCGGAGTGGATCATGCAGACGGGCGGCCGCATGCCGCTCGAAGCCCGGCAGCAGCAGGTGCTGAACCTCGGTATTCCTGAGGCGTGGGAGTACATTCGCGCCGCGATCTCGGGGCTCGTCACCGAATACGACATCGATTTCATCAAGTGGGACCACAATCGCGATCTGGTGGACGCCGGCTCCACGGTCACGCATCGGGCGGGGGTACACGAGCAGACGCTCGCGGTCTACCGGCTGCTTGCGGCGCTGAAGGCCGAGCATCCGCGGCTCGAGATCGAGTCCTGCTCATCGGGCGGCGCCCGCGTGGATCTCGGCGTGCTCGAACACACCGACCGGGTGTGGGCGAGCGACTGCATCGATCCGCTCGAGCGCCAGCAGATTCTGCGCTGGACCGGCCAGCTGCTGCCCGCCGAACTGATCGGCAGCCACGTCGGCAGCACGCACTCACACACCACCGGGCGCACGCACGAGCTGTCGTTCCGAGCCGCGACGGCGTTGTTCGGGCACTTCGGCATCGAGTGGAACATCGCGAAGATCACGGATGCCGAGCGCGCCGAGCTGGCCGAGTGGGTCGCGCTCTACAAGCGCTTTCGCCCCCTGTTGCACACCGGCACGACGGTGCGCATCGACCACCCGGTCGACGAGCTGTGGGCTCACGGGGTTGTGGCGGCGGATGCAAGCGAGGCGCTCTTCTGCCTCGCGCTGCTCAGCCGCCCGTCGACCTGGCCGCCCGGCTTCGTGCGCATTCCCGGGCTCGAGGCGGATCGTCGCTACCGGGTGAGCGCGGTCGGCCCGCGAGCGGCGCTGACCACGAAGAGCAACGCCCCGAGCTGGCAGGGGGGCGATGGCGTCGTGCTCACCGGCCGGATGCTCGCAGCCGTCGGTATCCAGGCCCCGCCCCTGCAGCCCGAGCACGCGGCACTCGTGCACATCGCTGCGGAGTAACGGCGGACGTTACGTGGCGACGCCGACGAGGCTCGGCAGGCCGAGCTGTCGTGGCGCGAGCTGCTGCTGCAGAATCAGGGATGCTGCCCCCACGGCGGCGGCATCGGCCGATTGCACCGAGAGCTGTACCGTCACCGAGTGCTTGGCCCGCGCGAAGAATTCCTCGTCGAGTCGTCGCTGGATGATGCGGAGATAGAGCGTTCCGGCCGTAGAGAATGACGGCCCGGCGAGAACAATCGAATCGAGATCGAGCAGGTTCGCCATGGCCACGAGCGCGTCGGCCAGGTACTCAGCCGAGCTGATCAATAGTTCGCGGGCCAGCCTGTCGCCACGCACGGCAGCAGTGGCAATGTTCTCGAAAGCGATGAATGGGTTGGTGTCAGATGAGAGCCTGATGCTGCTCTCTCGGCCCAGTCCGAGCGCGATCCTGGCCTGTTCGACGATGGCTTTCGGGCCGGCCAACTCTTCCACGGTTCGCCGCTCACCGCCCGTGCGCGCGTGCAGACTCATCTGGCCGAGCTCTCCCGCATTGGAACTGGCGCCCCGATACACAGAGCCGCCGAGCACGATCCCCGCGCCGATCCCTGCCCCCATGTACACGGTGCAGTGCGCTGCGGAGGTGCCGATCTTCCCGCTCCAGAATTCGCCGACGGCGGCGGCCGTCGCGTCGTTGTCGAGTGCGACAGGCAGTCCGGTGAGTTCGGAGAGCTTCGAGCGCAGTGGATAGTTCTTCCACGCTCCCAGCGTCGGTGGGGCCAGGATGCTTCCGTTCTCGAGATCCAGTGGCCCGGGCGCGACGATACCGATGCCCATCACTCGGTGCAGATCCACGCCGAGGCTCTGCAGCAGACGATCGATTCGGGTCGCGATGGCCTGCACCATCGCGGCGGGTTCGCGTTCGCCGGCACCGCCCGTGCGGGTGCGCCCGACGATGGCGCCCCCCAGGTTCGCCACCACATACGTGAGGGTGTCAGCGCCCACCTGCACTCCGACGGCGAATCGTGCGGTCGGGTTGATGCCGAGCAGCACCCGTGGCTTTCCTCCGGTGGAATCACTGCGGCCGGCCTCGATGACGAGCTCATCGTCGAGCAACTGACGGGCAACGTTCGACATGGTCGCCTGCGTGAGCCCGGTGCGTTCCGCGAGTTCAACCCTGCTGATCGGCCCCAGCGTTCGAATCATGTCCAGGACGAGGCCACGGCTGGTCGCCGTCGCGAGAGAAATGCGTGGATTTCCCATGTTGCTCCTTTCGTCCCTCTTCGGATAGCTTAGAGAACAGCGGCTTAATAAAGTCAGCTAATAAAGATTTCGACACGTTCTCCTCACAGGCGATCCGCGTGCTCGAGTCTCCGCGTACGCGAAGGGTTGCCAGTGTCTGCGAACACATTCGAATTTCCGGCCGATGGCTGGACGGTGATGGCCGTGCACGGCCCCGTTCCCCCCGAGATCGTCGGCCGCAGCATTCATGCGACCGTTCCCGGATGCGCGCACACCGATCTTCTCGATGCCGGCCTCATCGACGCCCCATTCGATGCCGACAACGAAGCGGCGCAGCAGTGGATCGGTAACACGAGCTGGCGATATGAGGTCGACTTCGACTGGCGTGACGACGGATCGAGTCGGCATGATCTTGTCGCCCAGGGGCTCGACACCGTCAGCACGATCGAGCTCAACGGCGTGCTCGTCGGTCACACGCAGAACCAGCATCGCGGCTACCGCTTCGACGTGCGGGCCGCCCTCGCCGAGGGAACGAACCACCTCGTCATCACCTTCGAGGCGCCGGTGGATGCCGCCGAGGCGCGTTCCGAAGAGCACGGAGAGCTTCCGCACACCAATCACCACCCCTACAACGCCCTGCGCAAGATGGCGGCCAACTTCGGCTGGGACTGGGGTATCGATGTCGCCACGAGCGGCATCTGGAAGCCGATCTTCCTGGAGAGCTGGTCGGGCGTGCGCGTCGCCTCGGTGCGCCCACTCGTCGATGTGGATTTCTCGACGGGAGTGCTCAACGCCCACGTCGAGGTGCAGCGCGACGATGCGTCGGCCGGGCGCGTCGTCGAGGTGACGGCGACGGTCGACGGTGTTCTCGCATCCGCTCGCATTGAGGCCGGCCAGACTGTGGCCACGGCCGTCGTTCGGGTGCCGGATGCGCGCCTCTGGTGGCCACGAGGGCACGGCGAGCAGCCGCTGTACGAGGCGTCGGTGCGTATCGCCACGGGCTCGGCAGAAGACGAATGGTCCGGCCGCATCGGCTTTCGCACCATCGAGGTCGACACCCGGCCCGACGAGGCGGGTACGCCGTTCGTCGTACGCGTGAACGGCGAGGCCGTTCAGGTGCGCGGCGCCAACTGGATTCCCGAGCACGCCTTTCTGACCCGTCTGGATCGCGCGCGGTATGCGCGCCGCATCGCCGACGCCACCGAGGCCAACATGAACCTGCTGCGCGTGTGGGGCGGCGGAATCTACGAGTCCGACGACTTCTACAACGAGTGCGACGAGCAGGGAATTCTCGTCTGGCAGGACTTTCTCTTCGCCTGCGCCGCCTATGCGGAGGAGGAGTGGCTGGCCGAGGAGGTGGAGGCCGAGGCGCGTGACAACATCGCGCGTCTGAGCCCTCACCCCTCGCTGGCCATCTGGAACGGCAACAACGAGAACATCTGGGGCTACGTGGAGTGGGGCTGGCGTTCTCGACTCGAAGGCCGCACCTGGGGCAACGGTTACTATCGCCAGCTGCTTCCCGATCTGCTCGCCGAGTTGGACCCGACGCGCCCGTACTCGCCGGCAAGTCCCTATTCGTTCGGCGAGTACCTGCACCCGAACGATCAGCACAACGGCACCATGCACATCTGGGATGTCTGGAACGAGCGCGACTACTCGGCCTACCGCGACTACACGCCGCGCTTCGTCTCCGAGTTCGGTTTTCAGGCGCCACCCGCGTGGTCGACGCTCGCCGCGGTGGTGCACGACGAGCCGCTCGAGCCGTACGGGTCGCAGATGCTCGTGCATCAGAAGGCCCACGACGGCAACCTCAAGCTGGAGCGCGGCATGCGCGGCCATCTTCCCGAGCCGCGCTCGATTGACGACTGGCACTGGGCCACTCAGCTCAACCAGGCCCACGCCCTGCGCTTCGGCATCGAGCACTTCCGCTCCCTCGCCCCGCACAACATGGGCACCATCGTGTGGCAGCTCAACGACAACTGGCCGGTGATCTCGTGGGCAGCCGTCGACTTTGCCGAGCACCGCAAGCCGCTCTGGTATGCCCTGCGCGACGTCTACAGCCCTCGACTGGCCACCATTCAGCCGCGGCCCGACGGGCTCTCGCTCGTTCTTCTCAACGACACGGCGGATGCCTTCGGCGGCCAGGTGCGTGTGCGTCGACTGCGTTTCGATGGCAGCGTCGTGGCAGAGCAGAGCCTGCACCTCGAGGTGGCGGCACGCGGCGAGAGCACCGTGGCCATCGCATCCGATGTCGCAGCAACGGATGATGCGGCCGGCGAGGTGCTGGTCGCCGAGGTCACCGGCGCAGACGGCGCGGAAAGCGACTTCGCCCGTGCGACATTCGATTTCGCCGAGGTCGTCAACCAGGGCCTCGATGCCGAGGCGCTCACCGCCACCGCCTCCGCCGTCGATGGTGGGTACCTCGTGGAGGTCACGGCGTCGTCGTATGCGCGCGACATCTTCCTGCAGGCCGACAGGGCCGATTCACGCGCACGGGTTGACAAGGGCCTGGTCACACTGCTGCCGGGGGAGAGCACACGATTGCGGGTTACCAGCGAGGAGGCTCTGAATCCCGAGGCTTTCATCCACCCCCTCGTGTTGCGGTCGGCGAACGATCTGCTGCCCGTGATGGCTCGCTCATGGAGGTAGCGCCGTGACGGTGACGAATGTGCGGGATACTTCATCAGTGGCACGTGCAGACGATGACGATGCGAATTCCGCGATGACCCCGGTGGGGCTCATCCTTCGCCGCTCTCCCCGCATGCTCGGAATCGAGCCCTTCTACGCGGAGTTCATTGCAGGCATGGAGGAGGTGCTCTCGCTCCAGCGCCGCTCTGTGCTGCTGCAGATCGTTCCCACGTTGGAGAAAGAAGTCGAGAGCTATGAGCGCTGGGCGGCATCCGCGCAGGTAGCCGGAGTCATCGTGGGCGACCTGATTGACGACGACACCCGCCCCGCACTTCTGCATGAACTGAAGATTCCTACCCTTGTTCTCGGAGAGCCAGCCTTGCCGCCGGGCGTCTCTGCAATACGGGTCGACAACTATGGTGCGATGCTCGATGCCGTCACGCGCCTGCGGGCCATGGGGCACACCAGGATCGACCGTGTCTCCGGGCCTCAACATCTCTTTCACACGCGGCTGCGCACGCAGGCGTTTGAGGCGGCGACGGCCGATATCGGCGTATCGGGACGAAACATTGAGGGCGACTACACCGAGGAGAGTGGCGAGAGCGCAACTCGGGCACTGCTGGACCACGACGACCCGCCGACCGCGATCATCTACGACAACGATGTGATGGCCGTCGCGGGTCTCGGGGTGGCCTATGAGCTGAAGATCGATGTGCCCGGCCAGCTCTCCCTTCTCGCGTGGGACGACTCGACCCTGTGCAGGCTCGCGGTGCCGCCTCTGTCGGCGATGAGCAGCGATGTGCACTCGCTTGGCGCTCTCGCGGCTCGATCGCTTCTTGCCGTCATCACGGGTGATCCGGAGACGATTCTGCAGGCGCCCCCCTCACATTTCATTGAGCGGGGCACGACAGCGTCTCGACGCTGAGCCTGCTGAGCCGGGTGCGAGAGCTCAGCTGAAGGTGTAGTTCAGGGCGCGACCGTCGGGCTGTTGGCGACTCATCGGTGTCAGTTCGCTCTTGAGTACCAACACGGCGCCGCCGACCGCCGCGGCATTGGCCCCGCTGGCGGAGAGCATCGCGGTCACCGGCCGTACGCGGCGAATGAAGGCTGCCTTCTCCAGTTCTGCCTGCACGCCACGCAGATAGATGGAACCGGCTGTCGTGAAGCTGGGACCGGCGAGAACGATGCGGTCGAGATCAAAGAGGTTCGCCAGCGTGACGGCGGCATGTCCGAGATAGCGGGCGGATGTCTCGATGAGCGCGTGCGCCTCGCCGTCACCGGATGCCGCGGCCCGGCCGATACGGGCGAAGTCGGCGACCGTATTGTCCCTGTCGCCCGTGAGGCCCAGACGTGCGGCGAGACCGGGTACCGCCTGTGCTGCGTCGATTGTGGCCGGCGGCCCGGCAAACCCCTCCACGCAACCCCGGTTGCCGCATCCGCAGAGTTCGCCATTGACATCCAGCGAAATGTGCCCGATTTCCACGCCGTTCGACGAGGCGCCGCGATACGCCTCTCCCGCAACAACGACGCCGCCGCCGATGCCGCTGGCCATATAAATTGACCCATAGGTGCTCGCCGGATGCACGCCGCCGAGCCAGAACTCTCCAATGGCGGCAGCAGTGGCGTCGTTGTCGAGGAGCACAGGCAGGTGCAGGATCTCTTCAAGGTCGGCGACCAGCGGATAGTTCAGCCAGTCCGCGGTCGGCGCATCGATCTGGAGTCGGCCCTCGGTGCGGTCCTGCGGGCCGTGACTGACCAGACCGATGCCGATGATCTTCTCGCGATCGATGCCCGTCGTCGCGAGAAGGGCGTTGACATGCTCGGCGACGACGAGCAGGTAATCGTGGGGCGACCGGGTTCCCGAGCCTCCGAGTGCCGTGCGCGCGACAAGCTGACCGGCCAGGTCGAGCACCACGACGACGGCGCTGCCGCGATCCAGTTGAACGCCCACCGCGTATCGGGCGCTCGCATTGAGTTCCAGTAGGGTGCGCGGTTTGCCGCCGGTCGACGCACCGCGTCCGACCTCGATGACGAGGCCGTCATCGATCAGCTCCCGCACCACGTTGGTGATGGTGGCGCCGGTCAGGCCCGCGCCGTCGACGAGCTCAACGCGGCTGATGGTTCGGGCCGAACGAATGAGGTCCAGCACGACTCCTCGCGTGCGGAGACGGCTCAGTGCCGAGGGTGCGGGTTTCATGAGGCCACTTTCGTTCTCCAACTCACGCCAGAGTCTAGCGGGCGCGGCGAGTCTGAAAAGAAACTTGACTAGCTTAATTTACTCCGGTAAGAATGTTGAATGGCTCGGGCAGATCAGCTCGGTCGCGCTTTGCATAAGGCAGCCGATCCCAGACGACCGGCATCATGGAAGGATCAAGGATGTTCCTCAGCAGCAAGAAAGGTCGCAGGGTGGCCCTCGCCATCACAGCGGCACTCGCGGCGGTAACCCTCGTGGGCTGCACACCATCAGGCGGCGGCGACAAGGCAAACGGCGGATCGAATGCCGTGACAGCCTCGAACACTCTGCTCGCGTTCACTGGCCAGGCCGGCGACTATCAGATCAACTTCAACCCGTTTTCTCCCTCGCAGATCGGCGGAATCGGCACGATCTTCGAGTCGCTGTTCTTCGTCACGAACGTCAACAGCAATGCCTACAAGCCGTTACTGGCCACCGACTACAAGTGGAACGACGCCGGCACCGAGCTGTCGCTGACGACCCGCTCCGGTGTGAAATGGTCGGACGGCAAACCGTTCACTGCGAAGGACGTCGCGTTCACGCTCGACATGGTGAAGAAGACGCCGGCCATCAACACCACCGGCTACAACGGCACGGTAACGGTGAAGGACGACACGCATCTCACTATCGCGTTCCCGGCTGCCGCGTTCCTCAACGGCCCCAACGTTCTCGGTCGCATCCCGATCGTTCCTGAGCACCTGTGGAAGAGCGTCAACCCCACCACGGATGTGATGTCGAAGCCGGTCGGAACCGGCGCCTATGTGCTCAGCAACTTCAAGCCGCAGGCATACACACTCACTGCCAACGCCACGTACTGGGGCGGCGCGCCGAAGGTGAAGGCCATTCGCTTCCTCTCGCTGTCGGGCAATCAGGCCGGAGTGCAGGGGCTCGCCGCGAAGACCATCGACTGGCAGACCGGCCCCGTTCCGGACATTCCCAATGTGTCGAAGACCTACCCGGGCTACAAGGCAATCACCGTCAAGGCCAACCAGGTCGTGCTGATTACCTGCTCGAACCCGGCCTTGGGCTGCACAGGACCGCAGACCGACGTCAATGTGCGCAAGGCCATTTACGCGGCGCTTGATCGCACGCAGATTGACACCCTGGCACTCAACAAGACCTCCGGCGAGATCTCGCCGACGTTCGCGTTGACGACCACGCAGAAGGATCTCATCTCCAAGGATATTCCGCAGAGCGTGGCACCGATGACTGCGGATGACAGCACAGCGACGTCCCTGCTCGAGGGCGATGGCTGGGTTAAAGGTTCCGACGGCTACTACGCGAAGAACGGCAAGCAGCTCTCCTTGGCGGTTCAGGTTGTCAGCGGTTGGACCGACTACATCACCTCCATCAGCGTCATGGCCCAGCAGCTCAAGAAGGTCGGCATCAAGCTGACCTCCGCTCAGTCCTCCTGGAACGAGTGGACGGACACTAAGGGCAAGGGAACATTCCAGCTGGCGATCGACTCGCTCGGTCAGGGCCCGGCATCCGACCCGTACTACCTGTACTCGAACTACTTCAGCACGGCGAACACGGCCAAGGTGGGCACCTCGGTCTCACTGAACGTTGCGCGCTACAGCGACCCAGCCGTCGATGCAGCGCTGAAGACGCTGGCGGCAACGAACCCCAAGGACAAGGCCGCCCGTCAGGCGCAGTTCGACATCATCCAGAAGAAGATCGTCGAGAACATGCCGTACATTCCGGTGGTCACCGGTGGTACGACGAGCGAGTTCAACGCAACGAAGTTCACCGGATGGCCGACACTCGACAACTTGTACGGGTTCCCCGCCATTTGGGCGTCACCGGACAATTCGGAGATATTCAAGGCGCTGACACCCACCGGTAAGTAGCCACCATGTTCGAGGAGGATTTCGTAGAGACGACAGGCAGGAATTCGTGAACTACTTCGTGCGGAAGCTGGGGTTCTACCTGGTCGCCCTGTGGGCGGCCCTGACCCTGAACTTCCTGATTCCACGGCTTCTGCCCGGCAACCCGGTCGACATTCTGCTGGCCAAGCTCCAGCAGCATGGCGGGATAGCATCTCCGGCCGCTCGCCACTCCTACGAAATCCTCCTTGGCGGTGACACCAAGGAACCCCTCATCGCGCAGTACTGGGGCTATCTGGTCAACGTGTTCCACGGCGATCTCGGCGTCTCGGTCACCTACTTCCCCACCAAGGTGCTCGACGTCATCAACACTTCACTGATGTGGACCATCGTGCTGGTGGGCCTCGCCACCATCATCTCTTTCGTCCTCGGCGTCGGACTGGGGGCGATAGTCGGCTGGAAGCCTGGCAGCTGGCTCGACTCGCTCGTGCCGGCAACGACCCTGCTGGCATCCGTGCCCTATTTCTGGCTCGCCCTGATCTTGGTCTACCTGCTCGCGACAGTTGTGCATCTCTTCCCCGCCCAGGGCGGATACGACGTGGCGCTCAATCCAGGATGGAGCTGGGACTTCATCTTCTCCGCCGTGCAATACGGTTTCCTGCCGGCGTTGACGATCGTGCTCGCATCCATCGGTGGGTGGGTGCTCGGCATGCGCAACATGATGGTCTCGACGCTGTCGGAGGACTACATTCTCACCGCGCAGGCGAAGGGACTGACCAATCGCCGCATCATGCGCAACTATGCCGCGCGCAACGCCGTTCTGCCCTCCGTCGCCGGGTTTGCCATCTCGCTCGGATTCGTTGTCTCCGGCTCCATCGTCACGGAGCAGGTCTTCTCGTACCCGGGAATCGGTTCGAAGCTGCTCTCGGCCGTGCAGAACAACGACTATGCCCTGATGCAGGGAATCTTCCTGTACATCACCCTGGCTGTGCTCGGCGCGAACCTCATTGTTGACATCTTCTACGGTGTCATCGATCCGCGAACGCGGGCCAAGAGTTGAGCGCCTCGAACGGAGGAAGACGATGACCAATCTGACCCCCACGACCGAGCCGTCCGTCGCGGAGGACACCTCCGCGATGGCGGCGCAGACCGCGACGTTGGCGAAGAAGCCTCGCTCGGCGTGGCGCGCGATGCTGCCCAGCCTCACGCCGGCCCTCATGATCGGACTGATACTCACCGGTTTGGTTGTGCTCTTCGGCCTGATAGGCCCATTGCTCGTTCAGAACCCCTCCACCATCAGCAACGCCGGTCTGGCGGCACCGTCGGGCGCCCATCTTCTCGGCACGACCCAGACCGGCCAGGATGTGCTTGCGCAGCTTGCATACTCCACGCGCGGCTCGCTGGAGATCGGCCTGATCGTCGGCGTTCTCGCCACGATCCTCTCCGCGTTCTTCGGCATCTTCGGTGCCTATTCCGGGGGCGTCACAGACGAGGCCTTCTCCCTGTTCTCCAACGTCTTCCTCGTCATACCCGGACTGCCGCTGGTCATCGTCATCTCGGGGTTTGTGCCGAAGGAACAGCGTGGGCTCTGGACTATCGCTGTCGTGCTGGCAATCACCGGATGGGCGGCATCCTCTCGCGTTCTGCGCGCGCAGACACTCTCGATCCGCAACCGGGACTATGTGGCTGCCGCTCGCGTGGCCGGGGAGAGATCGCCGCGGGTGATCGCCGTGGAGATTCTGCCGAACCTGCTGCCGGTGCTCGCCTCACAGTTCGTGTTCGCCGTGATAGCCGCCATCCTCTCAGAGGCTGGCCTGTCGTTCCTGGGTCTCGGCGCGGCCGATTCCTCCACGCTCGGCACCATGCTCTTCTATGCCCAGAATGGGTTCGCCCTGCAGTTGCAGGCGTGGTGGTGGTTCATTCCGCCGGGCCTGATCATCGCCCTGTTCGGCTGCGGACTCGCGCTGATCAACTTCAGCATCGACGAGATCATCAACCCCAAGCTGAAGAACGTTCGGCTGTATCGCAAGCGCAACAAGCGCGCGCTGAGGAACGCATCATGACTGTGATTACGAACGCCGCCGAATCGCCTGCTGCTGTCGCGCCGCGCAAGCCCGTGCTCGCCGTTGAGAATCTCACGGTCGTCTACGAGGTTGAGAGCCCCGTCACCGCCGTTCACGATGTCTCCCTGTCGCTCGCGCCCGGGGAGATCCTCGGTCTCGCCGGTGAATCCGGATGCGGCAAGACCACGCTCGCCTACGCCATCAACCGGCTGCACAAGCCGCCGGCGCGCATCGCATCCGGAACCGTTGTCTTTCACGACAGGGACGGAACCGACATCGACCTGCTGAACCTCGGAGAGGAGCAGCTGAGGGCATTCCGATGGGACAAGCTCTCCATGGTGTTCCAGGGCGCGATGAACGCCCTGAACCCGGTCATCTCCATTCGTGCTCAGCTCGAGGACGTGCTGACCACACACCGACCCGAGTTGGGCAAACGCGAGCGTCGCGCGCTCGCGGGGGATGTGCTGGAACGCGTCGGCGTCGACCGCTCGCGCCTGAGCTCTTTTCCGCACGAACTCTCCGGCGGAATGCGCCAGCGGGTCATGATAGCCATGGCGCTGCTGCTCGAGCCCCAGGTGATGATCATGGATGAGCCCACGACGGCACTCGATGTCGTCGTGCAGCGCGATATTCTGCGCGAGATCGTGCGTCTGCGCGACGAACTCAACTTCGCCGTGATCTTCATCACGCACGACCTTCCCCTGCTGCTGGAGATCAGCGACAGGATAGCGATCATGCTCAAGGGCGAGATCGTGGAGATGAGCGAGGCGAGAAAGCTCTATGAGTCGCCGCAGCATCCGTACACGAAGAAACTCCTTCGTGCCTTCCCGAGCCTGACCGGAGAGCGCGGAGACTTCATTCGCACTGGCGAATCGAACGATGAGGTGGAGACGAAATGACCAGTATCGAGGTCAAGAACCTCAGTAAGAACTTCACGCTTCGCCAGGGGCTGAAGCGCACCACGCTCAAGGCCGTCGATCGGGTGTCGTTCGACCTGCTGCCGGGGCGAACCGTCGCGCTCGTCGGCGAATCCGGATCGGGCAAGTCGACCATCGCCCGCATGCTGGCGCGCCTCGAGAAGCCGACCTCCGGCGAGATCAACGTCACCCTCGACGATGGCGCCAGGGTAGGCGGATCCATCTATCGGCGTCACGTGCAGATGGTCTTCCAGGATCCGTTTGCCTCGCTCAACCCGTTCCACTCGATCGAGCACCACATCGCCCGGCCGCTGCTGATCCATCACCGCACGAAGGGTGCGGCGCAGACCCACGAGCGCGTGCTGCAGATGCTGAGACGCGTCAATCTCGAGCCAGCAGAGGCGATGGCAGCGCGACGCCCGCACGAGCTCTCTGGCGGCCAGCGGCAGCGGGTAGCCATCGCGCGCGCGCTGGCGCCAGGCGCGCAGGTGCTTGTCGCCGACGAACCCGTCTCGATGCTCGACGTCTCCATTCGGCTGGAGGTGCTCAACCTGATGGGGCGGCTGCAGCGCGAAGACAATCTCGCCGTGCTGTACATCACGCACGATCTGGCGACGGCGAGGCACTTTTCCGATGAGATCCTGGTCATGTACCACGGTCGCATCGTCGAGCGGGGGCCAGCGGATGACGTGATTCTCAACCCGCAGCATCCGTACACGAAGCTGCTCGCGCTCGCCGCACCCGACCCGGAGAGCTCAGGCAAGATTGTCGCCTCAGCCCCTGTCGACCGCGCGAAGCTCGACAACGCCGTCACGTACAACCATTACACGGGCGAGTGGAGTTCGGCCGACGGGGCCGTCATTCAGGCGCCGGCCGCCGTGGTCTGACCGCGGCTTCCGACTGCTCGGCTCTCTTGACAGTTCAGACTTCCTGAACGACCGCCACGCCGCCAGCGGGCACCGTCACGCGTGATTCGTGACGGGTGCCGGTGAGCAGATCGGTTCCGCTCGCCT
Source organism: Leifsonia sp. Root112D2 (assembly GCF_001424905.1). Taxonomy (NCBI): domain Bacteria; kingdom Bacillati; phylum Actinomycetota; class Actinomycetes; order Micrococcales; family Microbacteriaceae; genus Leifsonia; species Leifsonia sp. Root112D2. Next base: position 716,870 of record NZ_LMCU01000001.1, on the reverse strand, counting down.
CGGCCCAGCCCTCCGCCTCGCCGTGGTTGATGAGAAACAGGTACGAGGTGGTGTCGGATGCCCGCCGCACGGCCTCGACTCCGGCCGACGTCGCGCACACGCTCCGCACTCCGGCATCCGCCAGCAGATGCTCGGTGAACTCGCGCAGGCCGTCACCGACCAGATCGGTCGAGAGGTACCAGGCCGCGCCGCCCGAGGGCAGGGTGCGTCGCGTGATCGCGGGGAACCCGGCGAGGTCGCCGTCGGCATAGCGCGCGATGACGTCGGCGGAGTCGGCGTGCACGAGTTCGCTCCAGCGCTCGGCCCGCCAGCCGTTGTCGAGCGTGACGCTCGTGCCCTCGGCAAGCGGAACGAACTCCTCGCCGCGTGCGCCGAGCAGTTCGCGGAACGCACCGGGGTAGCCACCGGTGCGCACGGTGTTGCTGGGGTCGACAATGCCGGAGAACCAGGTGATGAGCACCGTGCCGCCGGCCTTCGCGTAGTCGGTCACTGCCTGTGCGGTCTCATCGGAAGCCAGGAACAGGCCGGGCACGACGACCAGTGCGTACCCGTGCAGCGGCGCCCACGGGGCCACAACGTCGACCGTGACGTTCTTCTCGAAGAGTGCGTTGTGCAGCGCACGCGCCGTGGCGGCATACGGAGGATTGTTGATGGGTTTGAGGCCGCTGCGCAACGCCCAGCCCGCCTCGTTGTCGTGCAGAAACGCGACCTGCGCCCCGGTGACGATGGTGTCGGTCAAGGCGCCCAGCCGCGCCAGTTGAGAACCCAGCTGCTGGATGCTCGCGAAGGCTCGCGTGTCACTGCCGGCGTGCGGAAGCATGGCCGAGTGGAACTGCTCGGTTCCCGACTTCGAGGCCCGCCACTGAAAGTACATGACGCTGTTGGAGCCACGCGCCAGATGTGCGAAGGCGTGACGGGTGAGCTCGCCGGGCTTCTTGGCCAGGTTGATGGGGTGCCAGCTGGGCGCGCTCGCGGCGTGCTCCATCAGCATCCACGGGCCGCCGTCGCTCATGCCCCGCATGCGGTCCCCGGAGAAGGCGATGTCCTGATGGCGCAGTGGGTCGAGGCCGTACGTGTAGTGGTCGTTGGCCACGATGTCCATCTCGGGCGCCCAGCGCGTGTAGTCGACGACATCCGGCCCCATGCCGACCATGAAGTTTGTCGTGACGGGCAGCGCGGGGGTGTGCCGCTTGAGCACCTGGCGTTCGGCGCGGTACTGCTCGAGCAGGGCATCCGAGGAGAAGCGCTCGAAGTCGAGTAGATGGCCCGGATTATGTGCCGTGATGCCGCCCGGCGTCACGATCTCTTCAAACGAGGAGTAGCTATTGCCCCAGAAGGTCATGCCCCACGCGGCGTTGACGGCCTCGATGCTGCCGTATTTGCGCTGCACCCAGCGTTGGAAGTGTTCGGTGGAGACGGGGCAGTGGCAGCGGGCATTGCCGCCGCCGAGTTCGTTGCTGATATGCCACATGGCTATCGCCGGGTGGCCCGCGACGTGCTCGGCCAGCCGCTCCACAACGCGCAGCGCAAAGCGACGGTAGATGGGCGAGGACGGGCAGAAGCCGAGGCGCCCGCCGGGGGCGAGCGGATGCCCGAGAGTATCCTGCGGCAGAATCTCCGGGTGCAGGCGGTGCAGCCACATCGGCACGGCGGCCGTGGGAGTGCCGAGATCGACGCGTATGCCGTTCTCGTGCAGCAGGTCGAGCATGCCGTCGAGCCAGCTGAAGTCGAAGCGGCCCTCCGTCGGTTCGTAGACCACCCAGGAGAACACGCCGAGCGTCACGAGGTTCACACCGGCCTCGCGCATGAGTTTCATGTCTTCGCGCACGGTCTCTGCCGACCATTGTTCGGGGTTATAGTCTCCGCCGAAGGCGATGCCATCGCTCGGCCATGCAACAGGGGTCAGATTCTTCTCGGTCATGAAGGGGTACATGTGCCTCTCGGAAATGAACGCGGCGTGCGCGGATCAGTGACGGTTGATGGAGAAAACGCGCGCGGTCGGTGCCGCGACGGTGGCGGTGAGTGTGAGCTCGCCCGCGGTGGCATCCCAGCTCCACGCCCAGCCCTGCTGCGCGGCGGGAAAGAACGGCTCGATCTCAATCGCTTCGCCCCGCAGGGTGGGCAGCGGCAGCACCACGCTCGCCTCGGCACCCGGTCGGCGCCAGACGGTGAGGCGCAGCGCGCCGTCGGCAACGCCCAGGCCCATGGCCAGCCACGGGTCCTCCCAGCCGGGCAGGCCGAGCGGCCAGACGGCATGGCTGCGTTCGATGTCGGTGAGCACTGTCTTCTGCGCACGCACGGCCTCGCGCACCACCGCCACCTCGGCCTCGCTCATGCGGTTCAGGTACCCCGAGAGATACATGCGGCCGAGCACGGCATTGGCGAGCGAGAAGGTGAGCAGCTCGGCATCCATGCCGGTTTGTGGATACGCCCAGTTGCCGGCCTGCTCCGGCAGCAGTGAGGCGGGTGCGGCGGCCGCGATGGGCGCATACTTCACCGGGTCCTGCTGGTCGGAGGTTGACTGCAGGTGCAGCCGGCTCATCATCGCGTAGTCCATGCGCATGGCACCGGATGCGCAGTTTTCGATGAGCAGATGCGGATGCCGCACCTGCACGTCATCGAGCCAGTCAAGCACTGCGCGGTTGTGCTCGAGCAGACCGTCTCCAGGTGAGCCGCCCGTGGCATCCGTACCGGGGCCGGTCATGGTGTTGTAGTCCATCTTGAAGAAGCCGACGCCGTAGTCGCAGACGAGTCGATCGACCACCTCGTTGACGTGCGCGAGCGCGGAGGGCGAGCGCAGGTCGAGCAGGTGCCTGCCGTGTTCGGCAACTCGCACGCCACCCCGGGAGAAGAACGCGTCATCGGGGAGGGTGCGAGCCAGCGGCGAGTTGATGCCGATGACCTCGGGCTCGAGCCACAGCCCCGCCACCATTCCGCGCGCGCGAATGTGCTCGATGACCTCGGTGATGCCGGCCGGGAATCGGCGCGCCACGGGCTGCCACTCGCCCACGGAATCCCACCAGGATCCCTCCGCGTACCAGCCGGCGTCGATGCAGAAGTAGTCGGCTCCCGCCGCAGCAGCCGCGTCGATGAGCGGCAGCAGTTTCTCGGTGGTCGGATCGCCCATGAGGGTGTTCATGTAGTCGTTGAAGATCACCGGCAACGCGCGATCCGCCTCGCGCCGGTGACGGATGGCGCGGCGCTGCTCGGTGAGCACGGCGAATGCGTCCTCGAGACCGCCCGCGGCCACAGCGACGGATGCTGGCACCGAGGTGAAGGTGTCGCCGAGCGCGAGTTGCCTGGACCAGTGGTGTTCCTGGTCGGTCGGCCCGCTGAGCAGCAGATACGCGCCGTGACGCCTTTCTCCGAGTTCGTAGGTCCACGGGCCGTTGTGTTCGATCTGCCAGGCGAGCGCATACGGCTGATCGCGTGCCAGCAGCACGCCGGTCGGGAGCTTCTCTCCAGTAGACCAAGAGCCGCGGTTCGAAATGGAACACCGGCTGCGTGGTGGGTGGTGCTGCAGTTCGCGGTCGATGCGGGCCAGCCCGACGTCACGCAGCGGCTTTCTCTGCCAGCGGCTCTCGGCAACCCAGTCGTTGTCGCCGTGCACGAGATCGAAATCGTCGACCGTTGCACTCGTGTCGATTAGAAAGGCCCCGGTTGCGAATGACGAAACGGAGTCGAGCGTCACCGGTGCTCCTCCCGCGTTTCTCACCTCGGTCCAGCTCTGGAACCCGGCCACCTCGGCATGGGCGCGCAACACACTCACCACAATCAATCCGGTGCCGGCGTGCAGCTGACGGATGCGCAGCTCGTGCACTCCCTCAACAACGGTCTCCCTGTGGTCGACGAGGCGTAACGCGGCGCCCAGCGTGGTGTCCACATGGCGAAATCCGCCCGGGAAACGCCCATGTCCAATCGTGGAGATCTCGACGAGCGGTTGCAGCAACAGCGGATCGATAGCACCGAGCGCGCCGGACGAGCTCGGGCGTATCGACGCGAGCGCCACCGGCGCGTCGGCATCCATCGAGAATGTCAGTCGGAGGCTGGGCGTGATCCAGTCGAAGTGCGGCATGGGTGGCAGAATCCTCATCGATCGAAAGGTCGGTCATCGTGCGCTCGACCGCCCGCCCAGCTTAATTAACTCACTTGACAAAGTCAATTGGCGCAGCAGCCACCTTCACGACCAGCCCGCCGGCATCCACCGAGAGCGTCACGCCGGTGACCTCGCCGAACGCGTCGCCGTCGAGTTCGAACGGCTGCACCTCGTCGACGGCCAGGCGCACGGTCTCACCGCGCAGGTAGGTCATGGTGCTGCGCTTGTCCGTGCCCGAGAACTTGATGATGCTGCGGCCCAGCGCGGTGCGCCGCAGAACCCGGTTTTCCCAGGTGACCTTGCGCCAGATCATCAGCCAGCCCAGCAGAGTCTTGGGCTGCAGCACGGCAATGTCGAGCAGGCCGTCGTCAATCTTGGCGTCGGGAATCAGCTCGATGTTGCCGGGCAGCGATCCGCAGTTGGCAATAAGTATGGTGCTGACGTGCGCCGTGCGTTCCGGTGCATCCCCTATCGAATAGCGAACCTTGACTTTGGTGAGCGTCGGCAGCGAGCGCACCGTTCCGTCGACATAGGCGAGCCAGCCCACCTTGGCTTTCAGGCTCGAGCTGGTGTTGGCGATCATGGCCGCGTCGAGGCCGAGGCCGGCCATCACGAGAAAACAGTGTTCCTCGTCGTCGCCGTCATCGACCGGCGTCAGCGTTGCCACCCCGATGTCGATGGTGCGCTCGACGCCCTCGAACGCCAGATGAGCGGATGCCTCCAGGCTGTTCAGCGGAAGGTCCAGATTGCGGGCGAGCAGGTTTCCGGTGCCGGCCGGCACCAACGCGAGCGGCACTCCGGAGCCGCGCACGGCCTCGGCGACCGCTCGAACGGTGCCGTCGCCTCCCGCCGCGATAACGACGGATGCGCCGCCGTCGAGCGCGCGCCGACTCACCTGCTGTCCCGGGTCATCCAGTGTCGTCTCGAGCCATTCGGTGGGCCCCCAGCCGGCGTTGACGGATGCCCGCTCCACGGCCGAGCGCAGTCTCTTCACGTCGACCTTGACCGGGTTGTAGACGACTGCCGCATGGCGGCCGGATGCTGCGGTGTCTGCGCTCACGAGACTCACCGTACCGCGCGTCTCGAGCTCGCGGCATCCGTCGTTCGAACGACGAAGCTGCGTGCGCCCTAGACTGGCACGGTGATCGATCCCGTTCTGCTGCGTGAAGACCCCGAGAAGATCAGGCGCTCCCAGGAGGCCCGCGGCGACTCCGTACAGTTCGTCGACGATGCCCTGGTCGCCGACACCGAGCGTCGCTCCGCCATCACCGCGTTCGAAGCGTTGCGCGCCGAACAGAACCTCTTCGGCAAGCAGGTGGCCGCGGCTCCGAAAGAGCAGAAGAAGGAGCTCGTCGCCCAGGCGCAGCAGCTTGCGGCGCGGGTGAAGGAGGCCCAGCAGCTCTCGAGCGAGGCCGAGCAACGCTTCGGCGAGGCCATTCGACGCATCGGCAACCCCATCATCGACGGCGTGCCGGCCGGCGGTGAGGAGAACTTCGTCACCCTGCGCACGGTCGGCGAGAAGCCCACATTCGACTTCGAGCCGCGCGATCACCTGGAGATCGGCGAGCTGCTGCAGGCCATCGACATGTCCCGCGGCGCGAAGGTCTCCGGCGCTCGCTTCTACTTCTTGCGGGGCGTCGGGGCGCGACTCGAGATTGCTCTCATGAACCTGGCCCTCGACACCGCGCTCGAGGCGGGCTTCACGCCGCTCATCACGCCCACCCTGGTCAAGCCCGAGATCATGCAGGGCACCGGTTTTCTCGGCGAGCACTCCGACGAGATCTACTACCTTCCGGGCGACGACCTCTACCTCACGGGCACGAGCGAGGTGGCGCTCGCCGGCTACCACGCCGACGAGATCCTCGACCTCACCGGTGGGCCGCTGCGGTACGCCGGCTGGTCGACGTGCTACCGACGCGAGGCGGGATCGGGCGGCAAAGACACCCGGGGCATCATTCGGGTGCACCAGTTCAACAAGCTGGAGATGTTCGTCTACACGCTTCCCGAGAACGCTGAGGCGGAGCACGACAGGCTCGTCGCCCTGCAGGAGAAGATGCTGCAATCGCTCGGCCTGCACTATCGCGTGATAGATGTGGCAGCCGGCGACCTCGGCTCGAGTGCGGCCCGCAAGTTCGACGTCGAGGCTTGGGTTCCCACGCAGAACGCGTTCCGCGAGCTCACCTCCACCTCCAACTGCACGACCTTTCAGGCGCGTCGCCTCGACACCCGCTCCCGGGTCGAGGGGGGTAAGACCGCGCCGGTCGCCACCCTCAACGGCACGCTGGCCACCACGCGCTGGATCGTCGCGATACTCGAGACCCACCAGCAGGCGGATGGCTCGGTGACGGTTCCCGAGGTGCTGCGCCCCTACCTGGGTGGTCTCGAGCGACTGGAACCGGTGCCCTGAGGTGAGCCCGCAGAACCGCATGCTCATCGCGCTTGACGTCGATGGCACCCTCATCCATGAAGACGAGAGCATCGGCGATGCGGTACTCGACGCCGTCGGTCGCGCGCAGTCGCTCGGCCACGAGGTCACGCTGGCCACCGGGCGCAGTTGGGAGACGGCCGGTCCGATTCTGCAGCGCTTCGAGCTGAACCCCGAGTACGTCGTGTGTGCGAACGGCGCGCTCACCATGAAGAAGAACCCGTCGCAGCCCGACGGATACGAACGCTTCTACGTCGAGACGTTTGATCCCACCGAGGTGCTCGAAACCATCCGACCGCACCTGCCCACCGGCAGTTTCATGGTGGAGGATGCCACCGGCTTTCGCCGGTACACCGACGGCATGACCGACTGGGAGCTGACGAACGCCCGCATGGTGTCGTTCGAACAGCTGGCCGAGCATCCGGCCACACGCGTTGTCGTTGTTTCTCCGCAGCACGATGAGGAGGAGTTTCTCGCCGTCGTGGAGCGCATGGGACTGCACAAGGTGAGCTACTCGATCGGCTGGACGGCCTGGCTCGACATCGCGCCCGACGGCGTGAACAAGGCCACCGCACTCGAGCGGGTGCGCGGCTGGCTCGACATTCCCCTCGCCGACGTGATGGCCGTGGGCGACGGGCGCAACGACATCGACATGCTGCGCTGGGCGGGTGCGGTCGGGCGGGCGGTGGCCATGGGGCAGGCACCGGATGACGTGGCTGCCGCGGCAACGGAAGTCACGGCCTCGGTCGATGACGATGGCGTTGCACGCGTTCTCGCTACTCTGTAATCTGCCGCTCAGCAGCTTGCCAGCATCCGCTGTCACTCTAGAAAGCCTGCGCGGCGAGTCTGGACCCGTGCAACACGTGACGTTCCTGCACGTTGCGTGACCGTGTATGAGAGGGAGTGAATGAGCGAGCTGCGACCACGCCGGGAGGCGAGACACGGTGCACGCCCCGCCGCGGGTGCGATAGCGCGCCACGGCCGTCTGCGCCGAATCGGCCCTGCTCGCACCCTGTTCAAGCTGCTTGCCGCGGCTGTCGGCGTGCTGCTCGTGAGTGCCACCTGCGTTGCTGCGTATGCCGTGTGGGATGTCGCATCGAGCGGCAAGAAGGCCGTGCATCTGGTTGACGCGAAGGGTAATCCGATTCCGCAGGTCGGCGCCATCGACGGCGCTTTCAACATGCTTCTCGTCGGCACGGATACCCGCACCGGCCAGGGCGATGGCTACGGCAGCACCGCAGACAGCTCGGGGCTCGGACTCAACGACGTGACCATGCTGCTGCACGTGTCGAAAGACCACAAGGCCGCTACGGTGGTCAGCTTTCCGAGGGACATGATCGTTCCTATTCCGTCATGCCCCGACGGCAAGGGCGGCTCGTACAGCGCCATGAGCGGGCAGAAGATGAACACCACGCTCACCTATGGTGGGCTCTCCTGTTCGGTGCTCACGGTTCAGCAGCTCACCGGGATGACCATTCCCTACGCGGCCATGATCGAGTTCAACGGTGTCGTCGAGATGTCGAACGCCGTCGGTGGAGTGCCCGTGTGCGTGGCCGGCGCGATTGACGATCCGTACACGAGCCTGCACCTGACGGCCGGCGAGCACACGCTCAAGGGCATGCAGGCGCTGGAGTTTCTGCGCACCCGCCACGGCGTGGGCGACGGCAGCGACCTGGGCCGCATCAGCAACCAGCAGGTCTTCCTCTCTTCTCTCGTGCGCACCATCAAGAGCGCCGACACGCTCGCCAACCCCGCCAAAGTGTTCGGGCTGGCCAAGGCGGCCGTGAGCAACATGACGCTCTCAGACTCGCTCGATGCCACCACTCTGGCGTCGATGGCTTTCGCGCTGAAGAACATCAACCTCAACGATGTGCTCTTCATTCAGTATCCGAACCACTACATCGACGGTGGCGGCGAGGTGCTCCCGACGACGGATGCTGCGCAGCAGCTGTTCTCCGCGCTCTCCACCGACACCCCGCTGAAGCTCACCGGCGACACCGGCGTCGGCTCGGAAGCCAACCCGAACGCGCCCGCGGCGACAACCCCGCCGAGCTCGACGTCGACGGCGGTGCCCACGACACCGGCAAGCGGAGTCGAACTGCCGAGCGACGTGCACGGCCAGACCGCGAACCAGTACACCTGCTCCAAGGCCTACAGCGGTTAACTCCATTGCCGAGAAGGTCCGACGAAGGGGGGCCCTCTCGAAACCATTGCCCCGCACACGGTGCTCAGCCCTCGAGCAGCGACAGGTCCCGTTCGCGGTCGTGACCGATGACGTCGTCGAGGTGGTGCTCGACCCAGACCCGCAGACTCCGCAGCGGCTCCGCCACGCTGCGACCGAGGTCGGTGAGCTCGTACTCGACGTGCGCGGGGACGGACGGATAGACGGTGCGAGTCACGAGGTCGGAGTCCTCGAGGCGTCGTAGCGTCTGTGCGAGCATCTTCGGGCTCACGTTGGACAGCAAGTGCTTGAGGGCGCCGAATCGCATCGGGCCCGCCTCGAGCCCGCCGATGGCGAGCGCGGTCCACTTGTTCGCCAGCAGTTCGAGAAGTGATCGGCACGGACACTCCGCCTCGTAGACGTTGTGATCGTGGTGTTTCCCGGTCGGGCAGGCTTCCATCCGCGCTCCTGGTATCTATTCGTAAGTAGACGCCCTTGCGGGTAACCACTACCGAAAGTATATGGTCGTGGTCGTCGGGCGGAGACACCGTCCGGAAGGAGAACACGATGACCCAGAACTTCATGCGAGCAATCCGACTGAACGCGTACGGCGACTCCTCGGTGCTGCAGCTCACAGAGGAGCCGGTGCCCGAGCCCCTGCCAACCGAGATTCGTGTGCGCGTGCACGCCGCCGGGGTCAATCCGGTGGATTGGAAGACCCGCGAGGGTGGCGGTATGGCGGGCGTCCTCGGGGGGCCGCCGATCGGCATGGGCTGGGATGTCTCGGGCGTGGTCGACGCGGTCGGCTTCGGCGTCACCACCGTGGCGCCTGGAGACGAGGTCTATGGGATGCCGTGGTTTCCCCGCGCCGCCGGTGCCTACGCCGACTACGTGACGGCACCGTCGCGCCACTTCGCCCGCAAGCCCCGGTCGATCGGGCACATCGCGGCGGCGGCGCTGCCCCTTGCCGCGCTCACCGCGTGGCAGGCGCTCGTCGACACGGCGGACGTGCAGCCCGGGCAGCGTGTGCTCATCCACGCCGCCGCCGGTGGCGTGGGTCACCTCGCAGTCCAGATTGCCGCCGCCCGCGGCGCGTATGTGATCGGTACCGGGAGCGCCGTTCGCGAGGAGTTCCTCCGTTCGCTCGGGGTGCACGAGTTCGTCGACTATCGCTCCACACGCTTCGAGGAGCAAGTTGAGGATGTCGATGTCGTCATCGACCTGGTGGGCGCCGCGGACCAGACGAACCTGCGCTCCATCGAGGTCGTGAAGCCGGGCGGCATCTTTGTCGGCATTCCCGCCGGCGTCGGCCCGGAGGTCGCTGCCGCAGCAACGGCGCGCGGTGTCCGTGCGACTGGGTTCCTCGTCGAGCCGGACCACGCCGCGCTCGTGTCGATCGCTGAGCTGATCGACGCCGGCAAGCTTCGTGTCGTCGTCGACAAGACGTTCCCCCTCGAGCAGGCCGGGGCCGCGCAGGACGCCGGTGCGACCGGACGCACCCAGGGCAAGATCGTCATCGAGGTCGCCAAGTGAACGGCGCAGTCGTCGAGATTCGCCGGTACATCGCGCACCCGGGCAAGCGTGCCGAACTCGCCAAGTACATGGACCGAGTTGTGATCCCCTTCGTCCAAGCTCGCGGCGTCGAGGTCACAGCTTCCCTCCTGGACCAGACCGACGAGAACGCCTACATCTGGATTCGCTCATTCCAGGACGAGTCGGATCGGGAGCGCAAGTACGAGGCGATCTACCAGAACCCCGAGTGGGTTGAGACCATCGCGCCCGTCGTCTCCGGCTTGATGGACTTCGACCGTGCGGTCATCACCATCGCCTCGCCAACCATCGAATAGCCGCGCTCCTCGGATTGTGATCCGGGTCGGCTAGAATCGTGCGGCGCGCAACTCGCGCGCATCCAGCCTGTTCGGCTCCGGATGCGTGCGCTGCGCCGGGAGGGCTGTCCGAGCGGCCGATGGAGCCAGTCTTGAAAACTGGTGGGCAGAGATGTCTCGTGGGTTCGAATCCCACGCCCTCCGCAGTAATTATTGTCTCAGTTCCCTTTGTTTTACTGGGATCGGGGCCCGCAGGGTTTCGTCAAATCATTCATTTGGCCACATTTTGGCCACAATTGATTCGGCTTTGGCGTCATCCAGGGCGTCGGCGACGGTGTCAATGTCATCGTCGAAGAGGTCGGTGTATACATCGAGTGTCATGGCCGCGGACGCGTGGCCAAGCATCCGTTGGACTGCCTTGACGTTCGCTCCGGCACTGATTGCCAGGCTCGCCGCAGTGTGCCGTAGATCGTGAATTGTCATTGGCGAGAGGTGCGAGGCGTTGAGAGCGGACTTGAACCAGGTTCGGGTGCCTCGTGTTGCTCGTCGAAGATAGTCGCCGTCCGCCGCCGGGAAGACGAGGCTGTCCGGGGTCTTGTCGGCGCATTGATTTGCCAGCATCGTGGCGATGAACCGAGGGAACGCAACCGCTCGTCGTTTGTATGACTTCGGAGTTCCCACAACGATCTCAGTGCCGACCTCTACGGCATTGACGCTGACGTTGATGCGGCGTCGCTCGAGGTCGATATCGCGCACACGGAGCCCGGTGGCCTCGCCCCATCTGAGGCCGGTGTACGCAAGCACGAAGATGAGGGTGGCATGTTCTCCGGAGTTGTTAGCGAGGGTCTCGATATCGCTATGGGAGAGATAGACGTGTTCTTTCCTGAGCTTTCGCGGGAGGTTGATTTCACGGGCTGGGTTCGCTCGGATGCGGCGATCGCGGACGGCGACATCGAGAATTGCCGCGAGGGCGCCATAAATTCTCAGGACGGTAGTCGCTGAGCGATCCTTCGAAAGCTCAGAGATCCAAGACTGCACGTCGCTGTGTCGAATTTGGCCGACTGGATAGCCTCCCCATGCAGGCTGAACGTAAAGGCGCCACGCGATTTCGACTGGGCGAAGGGAGGATGGTTTCAACTGCGTCTGCGTCGACAGCCACTGTTGGCCCAAGGATGAGATTGTCTCCTTGGATGTCGAGGCATCCACGAAGTCGCCCGTCGCCTTTTTCAGCTCGACGTCAGCGAGGTAGAGCTCAGCATCTCTCTTCGTCCGAAATCCGCGTTTCTGCGTCTGACTGTGATCGGGCTTTCGATAGCGGACTCGATAACGCTTTCCAGAAGCCGAGTTGTATGCAGTGATTGAGCCCATATTTTGCTCCCACAAAATTCTGTCAGGATGGCGTTAGTCGAGATAGCGCCACACGCTCCATTTCATCAAAGAACATGCATGGCCGCGAGGTGCACGCGCTGGTGTGCATGATGCGGCCTCGCCAATCATCCGGCCGCGAGCTGCGCGTCAAGATCCGCGGCGAGCAAGCTCACCGACTGCGCCACGAGCTCAGGGCTGCCGATCCCGAACTCCGCTGCGCCTGCCATTGTTGAGCCCGCTGCGTCTGGGCCAGCACTGAACAGTTCGGTCAGGAACCGACATGCGTCTGCGGTGACACTCGCACTGAGATCGTCACCAAGGAGACGCTGGATTTCGGAGGCGAGCTCTTCCGTGTTGATCGCTACCAATATTCGGTAGATGTCGTGCGCGTCTTTGTTCTCGACTGCGCGAGCCTCGTCGATTCGCTCGTGGAGCTTGTGAAGTTTTGCCACCAAGAGGGCAGCCGGGCCCGCTACCAGGACTCCGAAGCGTCGAGCGTCGTTCGGGTCAAACGCGCCAATCTCCATTTCTGAGTTGTCAACCAAGGCAGCCTCCAGGCCGATACTTTTCCGCATCGAGGTCCGGTCGTGAGGCGGCGCATCTACGCCACGCCTCCCGGTGCCAGCAATGGCCGCCGGCACCATGAGATCCACTTGTACCCCGTCCCGTGATACCCATACCCCAGGGTTGCGGTCCACCGGATGAAGGAATCTGCCCGCCTTCATAGCTGCCTCGACGAGTGGGGCGTCGCTGAGTTCGCGGGAGTCGATCACGAGATCGGCGTCAGTGGTGAATTCCGCGAGCGCGACCTCTGCCATGCCCGTGTGGAGGTAGATAGCCTGGGCGCCAACCAGAATGATTGCGTTCCGATGCGGGCCTAGCTGTACTTGGCCATGACGTTGGTGACACTTTAGGGCTTGCGAATAGCGAGAACCTCCGGGCTTAGTGGAGATATCTGACATCTTCTCAAGTCACCGGAGGTTCTCATGGGTCACGCTAATGCGCCATTGACTATTCGCGGGAAAGTTATCCTCATCCACCGTGTTGTTGTGGATAACAGGCCTGTCTCTCACGTCGCTAAAGAGCTCGGGATCTCGAGACAGTGCGCTCATCGCTGGCTGCACCGATATCGGCATTCCGGCATCGACGGGTTGAGAGAAAGATCCTCCCGACCTCATTCGTGCCCTCGACGCACAAGCCTGGAACACGAAGAGCAAGTGCTCGCTGCTCGCAAGCAGTTGAGGGCCGGCTCGTTCCGGATCGCGCTTGCCACCGGGGTGCCGACCAGGACGGTGTCACGGATCCTGGCCCGGTATCACGTTCCCCCTCTGGCCTGGTGCGATCCGGTCACCGGGCAGCTCATCCGTTCCTCACGCGCCACTGCTGCCCGTTACGAACGAGAGCGACCGGGAGAACTGGTCCATGTCGACGTGAAGAAACTCGGCCGCATCCCTGACGGAGGAGGCTGGCGAGGTGACCCTGAGCAAAACCGCCGCAATCACGAAACCGGCCATGGTCGCGTCGGCTTCGACTACGTCCATGGCGTCATCGACGACCACACGCGCCTGGCTTATGCCGAGATCCATCCCGACGAAAAAGGAACCACAGCAGCCGGAGTGCTCCTGCGGGCCGCAGAGTTCTTCGCCTCCGTCGGGATACCGAAGATCGAGAGAGTCATCTCCGATAACGCCTTCGCCTACCGGAAATCTGCAGCTTTCAAGGCAGCGGTCGCCCAACTCGGCGCACAGCAGCGCTTCATCAAGCCCCACTGCCCTTGGACCAACGGCAAGATCGAACGCCTCAACCGCACACTCGCCACCGAATGGGCCTACCGACAACCCTTCACCAGCAACCAGGAACGAGCAGCAGCCCTTGACCCCTGGCTCAACTACTACAACACTGAACGCATCCACACAGGCATCGGAACGACACCCATCAAACGAGTGTCACCAACCTCATGACCCAGTACACCTAGCGCCTCGAGCGCATCAAGTAGCGCCCGACGCGCGCGCACAACCTGGTCGTCGATCATTTGCGCCACCCTTTCTCGTTGTCCGCCATCCATGTCAAGAGCTCTTCCGCCTCTGCCGGATTTCGGCCGGGTCCATTCATGAGATCCACGGCTACTTGCGCGGGAGCGGCCAATGCGACTCCGTTTTCGTTCCGGACGGTGTTCGCGAACACAATGTCCTTCGACGACTTCGGTTCAATGAGAACGATGTTTGCGGCCGCCTCGGTGCGACGCAATCCCCACTCCTCTTCCGCCATTTCGGCGTTGTTTACGTAGACGAATGCGGATCGCGACGGTGCGTAGGGTGCCCAGTTCGCAGCAGCGACGGATCCCGTCACCGCGTAACGAATATCTGCAGAAGTCGATAGCCGCGCAAGAAAGCTCTCGAGCCCTCGAGGCTCGATATATTGGCGAACCTGGTTTTCTTGGAGGGTGTTGTAGTCGGTGCTCCATTCTCGAAGGAGCTTTTGCCAGTCCTTGACTATGACGTCTCCGGCCACGTCACTGCGCGAAATGAGATCCTCAGCCTCGAGGTAATTGACAACCCGATAAGTGGCACCGACAGAGGCGCCCGCTGCGCTCACAAGCTCGGTTATGCGCCACGGGCGGGCATTGTCGAGGAGAGTTCGAACCACGCGCGCGGCGGGCGCTCCTTTGAGGCTTCCCCGCGGCCTGCCGGCTCCTCTCCACGGGTCGTTGTCGGCGCCACGGTCACCTATGTAGAGGGCTGGGGCATCCAGCGAGATCCGCATGTTGCCGGTCGCATCGATGTAGGAGAGGCCAAGCTGTGTGAGTTCTGCGCGCACTGGGGGAGAGAGGTAGCGCGCTACAAGGACGCCAGCCGTGTTGGTTTTCATAGAGGCAGCCTGTTGCTGGATCACGTCTCCTATGCGCCCGAGATCACGCCTCTCGATGGTTCGTTTCGTCTCGATCGAAAGATAGACGGTGCTCCCGTCGGGTGCTGTGAGCAGGGCCGTGAAGTCGGGCCGCTGCGCGGGCAGATCGCTAGCTTCGTCGAGCGTCTCGAGGACCCATCCCGCCGGAAGCCGGTTCCGAAATAGTTCGGCTGCGCGTCGCCAGACCTGTTCGCTGGACTGCGGTGGTTCCTCGATCATTCTCATCCGTTCATTCGGAGAAGGCTTCCATTCCGACGGCAGCGGAGGAAGGCCATTCCCCGAATTTATCACGCGCGTTCGAAGAACTCCAACGTTTTGGTACTTGCAGGGGGCGGCCATCCACACCTGTCGACCCGGTCTAAGCGCACAATTGAAGGATGTATAGGGAGCCTCCTGCTGCCAGGCCATACGGTGTCTCGGACATCGAAGCAGTCGAGCTGTGCCGCGAGTGGATGGTTTATCTCGGTGAACCGGACACTGTCGTGAGCGCCACCCAAGAGGTACACGCCTGTGACTTGTACAGCGCGCGATATTTGAGCTGGGTAGACAACCGACGTGGAAATCTGGAGACGAATCTCGTTCTGAGGGCGATAGCGCTCACGGCTTCTGATGGTCGACGGCCGCTTATTTTCATTTCAGGCGGGTGCGCGGGCGAAGCACAACGCCTTGCCGAGGAAAAGGGCGTCGCGGTGATTCAATATGAGGCGCGGAATCGCTCGATCTCTGGACGCACGCCCGTCGGCCGCCGGTTCGTACGAGATCGGGAGCCGATTCACTAGAGGTACTACTGAAGCGTGTTCGAATTCTGCCGCCGTTCGGGATGGTGGATCGCGGCAGTTTGGCGTGCGCTTCGCGCCAAGTCGAATCGCGCTGCAATTCTCGACGCGTCAATTGAATCCTCGACCGTGCCACGGCACATCATGTCGACGAGATCATTTCGTGCCGCGTTCACGCTCGGACTCACCACGACAACACGATTGTCCGCGCGTCCTCGTGTCAACCCGACGTACAGTCCGGCCGCATCCACGCCAGGTCCGACAATCGAGCGGTCCGTGGTTTCGCCCTGAATCCCGTATACGGTAGTCGCATACCCAAGCTGGACGTTCTCAGCGGCGTATCGACGGTCGACGCGGTGCAAATCCCCCGTGTCGGTTGTCGACGCCAGCACAAGACCCGCGTCGTCTATGCGCTTGACGGTCCAGAGCTGTCGGTTTTGGACTCCGGACGACGATTGATTACGTCGGGTCTGGACGACATCGCCTTCGTGTAACGGCTGGCTATCTCTTCCAACCGCTATACGGTCCGCCTTGATCGCACCGGATTCGATTCGCCGCCGTTGTATCGCTTCGCTCACAGTCTGGGCTTGTTCATTGGTAGCTGTCACCAGAGCGATCGTTTCGCTCTTACCAGTCGTCTCGAACCAGTGGTCGACCATAAGCTTTTCGGCGGATTCGCTATCCGAGCTCAATTCGACATGAGTCGTCGATATCAGCTTGTTTGCCACCATCCACGCTGCCTCTGCGCCATTAGCGTTGCGGAGTTCGAGCGTTAGCTTTGCCCAGTCGGCATCTTTGAAGCGGTGGATATTCGTTAGTTCGACGTATGTTCCTGAGCGGCGTTTCATCGCCGCCATCGCGCCGGAATGCCCGACGGGCATGGCTTGGTACTCGTCGCCGACCACCGCGATACCGGTCCCGGTTTGTCGCGCGAGGGTGACCAATGCGTTGGCGGCCTCGAGCTCGAGCATGCCAGCCTCGTCGACCACGATCCGGTCGCCTGAGCGGAGCCGTGTATGGCGCGGACCTGAATACGTGATCCCTGAAATCGGATCGGTTTCGCCGATATTCAGCCTTGTCCAGACGGGTTGCCCAGCGGTATTGGCATTCCACCGCCATCCGTATTCGTGTAGTAGCTGGTGAAGCGATGATGCTTTGCTATCTGTCTCCCGTCCAGCGACCGATGACGCCTTCTTCGTCGGGGCGACGATGATCATTTGTCGTCCCCCACCACGCAGAGCAGCGGACGCGACCTTCAGCATGGTCGTCTTCCCGGCACCGGCCGCACCTGAGATCGTCACCAAAGGTTGGGTTCCGGCGATCGCTGCCGCACCCAACCTTTGACCGCTGTCCAGCATCCGATCCGGTTCGATGATCTTGGCGAGTCGTTCGATCTTCGCCTCGGCCAAACCAGCACCGGTGTCCGGCATAGCCTCGAGTTGGCGGGCAAGCGATACTTTTGCGATCGCAGTGCTGGTGGCCATCAACCGTTTCACATGCTGTGGGCTGTCAGTCTCATCCAGCAGATTGACCGTGTGAGTCGAGATTGCCGCATCCGTAAGCGTGTCCACCAAGTCGGCCAGGTCTTCGCGTTCGGCCATGACTCCGGATGCGGCGAGGGCGCGGAGGACGCCGGCGCGGACATCGAACACCGAGAATCTGCCACCGGTGCCGGTTGACCGGCGATCGGCGTCCACGACCGCTTTCGCGGCCACTAACTCTCGGTCAACCGCCGACAGCGCCACCGGCGTTGGCCGGACAGGGGCCCGGTTCTGGTTGGCCACGGTTGAGTCAACGGCCGCAATCTCGGTCACGATCGTGTTCTGCCAAACGTCCTCGTCCAGTTCTCCGGGCTTGTTCGGTCGGCCTTGTGCCCATGCCCACCGGTCAATCTGGTTCAGCACATCCCGCGACGGCTCCTGACCAGAGTACTGGCTCTTCCACCATTGGGTTCGGACAGCCTTGTTCGCCTCAATCTGCGCGGACCGCTTCGACAGCGGTCGCACCAACTTCTCGAGCTGCTCGATCTCACCCTGGCTGTTGAGGGTGAACCCCTTGGCCGCGAGGGCGGTGATCCACGCCGGGTCGGTGCGGGAGGCGAGGTCGCCTTCGGCGTTGATCACGTTCTGAAACCGCAAAGCAACCCGGGTGTCCACGTTCGACCACTTGCCGTCAACGCCTTTCACTTTGACGTTCAACCACAGGTGACGATGCTTGTGCGGATCCAACGACCGGGACCGCTCATGCTTCAACTCCACCACCTCGACCCGGGCAAGGTCTTCCCGAATGCTTCCGCCTTTCCCGCGCCGAGCGTTCAGCTCCGTCTGCCACAGCTTGATGATCCGATCCCGCAACCGGTCCTGCAGATCCTCATACGCCACGTTCAACTCGCCATCGAGCATGGCCGCGATCGAGAACGACTTTGGCGCGTTGATCGTCGCATCCAAGACGAGATCCGCGACAGGAGACTCGAGGTCGTAGCCGCGGCGTTCACCGGTCAGCGGGTCGAGTCCGTCGACCCAGTCCTGCAACTGGGTGCGGGAGAGGAGATCGTCGCGGATGGCGCCGTTCTCGACGATGTAGCGGGTCATCATCGCATCCGCATACCCCGCGGCCGCGAGTACACCGTTCGCAGTCTTCGCGGTTAGCGTCGAATCGCAAACCCCGCCGAAGGCGTACGCGATCGCCTGCTTCACCCCTTGGGAAGCCTTCCCTCGTTTCCATCGAGCCACACCACCTCGCACATACACACGTTCCCGTCGCGCGCTACTTTTGGCGCGCTGGAGGCGCGCACACTCGAAGAGTGCCTGCGTGCATCGCTCTTAGGCGTTGTGCTTAGGAATTCGTCTTCGACCTCTTCTTCGCTCGAGAGGCCCTCTTATCTGCCCGTCTTTGCTCGCGTGGGATAAAATCAGAATTCG
Organism: Leifsonia sp. Root112D2; assembly: GCF_001424905.1. Classification (NCBI taxonomy): domain Bacteria; kingdom Bacillati; phylum Actinomycetota; class Actinomycetes; order Micrococcales; family Microbacteriaceae; genus Leifsonia; species Leifsonia sp. Root112D2. Next base: position 698,390 of record NZ_LMCU01000001.1, on the reverse strand, counting down.
GCTCGCCTCGCATTTTGTCGGTGGCAGGTCGACAAACCCGTCCCGGGTCGCCGCCCACCGACGTCAACTGCGCAGGCATGGCCCGGTCGGCCTGGGTGATCGCCTCACCATCCTGCGTGATCACCGCCTCCGGAAACCGCTCCCACGCCGCATCGGCAGTGGGTCCGCCGGCCGGTAGATGGGGTGATGCGCGGGGTCGAGCACGTCGTCGGTGAGGCTCATTGGCTGCGCCCGGACCTTCAGCTCGTTGGCGGCGCGGCCGGTACCCATTGTTGGCAGCGTGCTTAATTGAACTTGCTGAATGCCCCTCTCGGCCCCGATAGCTGCTTCCCGCGGCGGCCGGAACGTTCCCGTAGCTGTGTCAGCTGACGCAAGCCCGTTGTTGTTGCGCATCCCTACGCTTGGAGCATGACATTCACTGCACTGCATCGCGCCATCGGGATCGTGCCGGGGCCATTGACCGATGAACTGCTTGACACGGCGGTGAGCGACGGCGTTTTGGAGGCGAACGACTTGGATTGGAAGTCTGAGCTGCCGCCTGCGAAAGGGCTGCCGCTAACGGACTTTCCGAAGGATGTTGCCGCGATGGCGAACAGCGGAGGAGGGGTCATCGTTTTCGGCGTCCGAGAGACGCAGAAGGCCGCGTCGGAGCGGGTCGATGTCGGCGAGTTCGATGAGGCGTGCGAGCGGTCGCTACGTAGCGCCGCGATCACCGCCATCTCCCCGCCGGTGTTCGGACTGAACGTGCATCGGCTCGGAGGCCAGGGCAAGCGTGCCATAGTGGTCGAGATTCCGGCGAGCGTCGACGGCCCGCATTTGATCTACAGGAATGACTTCTTCGGCGCGCCTGTGCGCAACGGCTCGGACACCGTGTGGATGAAGGAGCGCCAGATCGAGGCGATGTATCGGGCACGATTCGATGAGCGACGCCACGCCGCCGAAGCCCTGGACAACCTGTCCGCCGAAGCCGCAGGCGGCCGCGACTCGGACAAGCACGCTTGGCTGATCGCCGTTGCCCATCCTCGTCTTCCCCGGTTCCGGAATCGACTGACCCGTGACGAGGCCCGTGATGTGCTGTCCAAGACCGAAGGACTGGCCTTACCTACGCGGGTCGAGGCGGCGTTCATCTGCTGGAGAGCGTGGAAAGGCACAACCCTCGACCGGGCCTGCGGCGATGGGTCGCGATCAATACCGCGACCGGCGAGCGATCAACGTGGAAGGAAGCGGGACTGAGCATTCACCACGATGGTTCCGTCACTCTCGCAGCCGCGGTGGGAGGACATCGCATGAGCAGCGATAACTACTTTGACGGATCGCAGGTTCAATCGTCGGGGATCGAATGTGCCATCGCCGACTTCATGGGACTCGTCCGCGCGACCGCAGAAACGACCGACAACGACGAATACGACGTGCGTATCGGGATCGAGTGGACAGGCGAGCAACCGCTGACCATCCTGACGACCGACAACTTCGGTCAAACGGGTCTGCTGCACGGTTAGGTGACAGGTTGTAGTCACGCCGCCAGTGCGACGGTCGTGTTCATGATGACCTCGAATTCGACTGGCGTCAAACGGCCCAGAGCGGCCTGCCGGCGGCGACGGTGATAGGTCCTTTCGATCCAGGTCACGATCGCGATGCGCAGCTGCTCGCGGGGGGTCCAGGAGCGGCGGTCGAGGACGTTCTTCTGCAACAGGGCGAAGAACGATTCCATGGCCGCGTTGTCTCCGCACGAGGCAACTCGACCCATGGATCCGACCAGGCGGTGGCAGGCCAGAGCGCGCAGGAACTTCCGCCTTCGAAATTGCGACCCACGATCGCTGTGAATCACGCAGCCGGCAACCTCACCACGCATCTGAACAGCGTTCTTGAGCGCTCGGACGGCCAAACTTGACTTCATCCGCGAGTCGATCGAGTACCCGACGATCTTGTTCCCGAACACATCCTTGATCGCGCAGAGATAGAGCTTGCCCTCCGCGGTCTTGTGTTCGGTGATGTCCGTCAGCCACAACTCGTTCGGCCCGGAGGCCGTGAACTCATGCCTCACCCGGCCGTTCTCGTCGGTCACGGTGCAGAGATCATCGTGAACCGCAGCTCCCGGCTTCTTGCCGCTCTTACCCCGCTTCTTCCCGAACACGGACCACCACTGGTTCCCCGACGTGATCCGCCACGCGGTGCGGTCCGCCATCGCCTCTCCCGCGTCGCGGGCCTCGTCCGCGAGGAGTCGGTGCCCGAACTCCGGGTCGTCCTTGTGAGCGTCAAATAGCGCGTTCGCGCGATATGCCTCCACGATCTCGCTGGTGGTGATGGGGTTTGCGAGCCACCGGTAGTAGGGCTGGCGAGAGAGCTTGAGAACCCGACACATCGCCGTCACGGGGATCCCCGATGCGGCGAGCTCTGTCACGAGCGGGTAGAACCTTTTCCCGGCAAGTTCGCCTGCGACAGATACGCCGCCGCCCGCCGCAGGACCTCGTTCTCTTGCTCGAGAAGCCGGACTCGCTTGCGCAGCTCACGGTTCTCCCCGGACTCGGCCCGGGACTGGCCAGGCTTGGTCCCGTCGTCCACCGCCGCGCGCTGCAACCACTTCTGCAACGTCATCGTATGAACGCCGAAGTCTTTCGCGATCTGCTCGATCGTGACTCCAGGCTCACGGCTGCGCGCGACACGCACCACGTCGTCACGGAACTCAGAGGGATAAGGCTCAGCCTCGATCCACCGGTCGGCTTGGGTCGGGAGCGGCGCGTTAAACAGAGAATGTCCTGTTGATCAGGAAAAATAGTGGTTACCACAACAACTATTGACCATCCCAAGAGGACATCTCGTAGATGCAACTTTTCCATAGATCCGCGTCCCCGTCAGCGACCTTCGAGGAAACGAATCTCGTGTCGGCCGCCGGGCTCGTCCCGGCGATGGCGTTGGCGGCGAACACCGGGCTCGGCGATCTGGCGAACAAGCACCTGGGCTTGCCCGGCTACTTCGGCGCGAACGCCGGGCTGAAGGTCACCGCTCTGGTCGCGGGGATGCTGGCCGGAGCCGATTCCATCGACGACATGGCCATCCTGCGCCACGGCGGGATGAAGAAGGTGTTCGTCGGGACGTATGCGCCATCGACGCTCGGCTCGTTCCTGCGGGCGTTCACCTTCGGCCATGTCCGCCAGCTCGACGCGGTCGCCTGCCGATGGTTGGTCAACGTCGCCGCGGCAGCTCCGATCGCAGCCGGGATCGACGAGTATGCCCTGGTGGATATCGACGACACGATCAAGGAAGTCCACGGTTACCAGAAGCAGGGATCCGGATACGGCTATTCCGGAGTGCGCGGGTTGAACGCGTTGCTCGGCATCCTCTCCACGACAACGTCCGCGCCGGTGATCATCGGCTCCCGGCTCCGCAAAGGCGCGACCGGATCCCCGCGCGGGGCAGGGAAGTTCGTCGGCGACATCCTCGCCACCATCCGCCGGGTGCGCTCCGCGTCCGCGTCGGGGCTCGTACTCTTGCGCGCTGACAGTGCGTTCTATGGCCACGCGGTCGTTTCCGCGGCGCACCATGCTGGCGCGAAAGTATCGATCACCGCCCGGATGGACCCGGCCGTGAAACGGGCCATCACCACCATCCCCGACGATGCCTGGACGACGATCGACTACACGGACGCGATCCGGGACGAGGCGACCGGAACCTGGATCTCCTGCGCCGAGGTCGCCGAGATACCGTTCACGGCGTTCAGCTCACGCAAGACCAGCGAACGCATCACGGGACGCCTGATCGTCAGGCGGATCCCGGAACTGAACCCGTTCGACGGCGACGGGCAACCCACCCTGTTCGACACCCACCGCTTCCACGCCTTCTTCACCACCAGCGAATTGGACACGGTCACGGCGGACAAAACGCACCGCGGGCATGCCGTCATCGAACAGGTCAACGCCGATTTGAAAAACTCCGCGTTGGCACACCTGCCCTCCGGGATCTTCACCGCGAACGCGGCCTGGCTCGTGCTGGCGACGATCGCGTTCAACCTCTCCCGCGCCATCGGCACTCTCGCCGGCACCGAGCTGGGCAAAGCGCGCAGCAGCACCATCCGCCGCAAACTCATCAACATCCCGGCACGCCTCTCGACCTCGGCCAGAAGAATCGTGCTGCACCTGCCCGAGCGTTGGCCCTGGGAAACCGGATGGAACACACTATTCGCGGCCGCCTGCGGGCCGCCCCGAACAGCGACCATCTGACCACCCAGCCACACGGCACGACCGGACCAGGAACATCACCGGCAGCAAGGCCGGAAGCACCATCATGCCCGCCAACAGAAAGCTCAGATCAAACGCGGGCCACCACTCCCACTCAAGCCGACCGGTGGATCCAGGCTAAGCCTGAATCCACCGATGTTTTCGGGTGAGGGGCCGTCGATCCCTGTTTGAGCTGGTGGTGCTTGATGGGCGCGGCGGAGCCGTGGGCCTCGCTGCCCTGGGTGTTCCACGGTGTGTTCCTGCTCGCGCCTTGTCGGCTGGTCGGTCGGGGTGCTCAGCCTTGTGGGGGCGCGAGGGCGTGGCTGAAAAGGGTTGTCCAGGCGGCCTCCCAGGGCCAGGCGCGGGGCAGGTGCAACGTGATGCGTCGTCCGGAAGACGCGACCCGCGCGGGGATAGTGATCAGTTTCCGGCGGATCGTCGCGGTCGTCGCCGACTTGAGCGCTGGCCCGGTGATGGTGGCGGCAGTGCGGGTGAGGTTGAACGCGATGACCGCGAGAACAAGCCAGGCCGCGTTCGCGGTGAACCGGCCCGAGGGCAGGTGCCCGAGGGCCGAACCCTTCAAGTCCGCGTGGACCTGCTCGATGATCGCATGCCGACGGTGTAACTGATCCGCGGTGAGCGTGTCGAGAGCGGTGGTGGTGAAGAAGGCTTGGAACCGGTGCGTGTCAAAGAGGGCCGGCTGGGAGAGCTTGGTTTTGTTGAGTTCCGAGATGCGCCTGACGACGAGGCGACCGTGAACGTGATCCTTCCTGGCCCGGGAGGTGAACGCGGTGAAGGGAACCTCGGCGACCTCCGCGTCGGAAACCCAGGTGCCGGTGGCGGGGTCGAAGATAGCGTTCGTGTACTTGATCTTCTGCCACGCAGAGTCCGGGATTGTGCCGATGGCGCGTTTCACGGCGGGGTCTTGCCGGGCAGTGACCGACACATCAGCGCCGACGTTGAGGGCCGCATTGATAGCCGCGTGCCCGTAGTAGGCGGAGTCCGCCCGCAGCGCCACCGGTGCTGCGGGCATGCCAGGGAGGCGGGTCACGGTTTTCAGGGCGTCCGCAACGATTCGAGCGGCACCTCTGGGCGATCCAGATGCTCCTTTCCGCAACCGTTGGGCGATGATCACCTGGGCCGTGGTCTCGGTCGAGACGGTCGCGATCAGAGCGTTGATGCCTCGGACGCCGGAGTAGCCGAACCCGGCATCCTGTTTCTGGTGCCCGTGGACCTCGATTGAAAAGTGTCATCGACATCCACGAACACCAACCCGCCCTCCGGTGCGGCCGGAACGATCGGCGCTTCACCGGCGAGATTCACCAGCAGACGGCTCGCAACAGCGTCGAGTTGCCGGACGTGACCGAAAGTGAACGACCTCAGGAACGATCCCAACGTCGACGGGGCATAACAGGAAGTGAAGACCCGGTTCATGCCGCAGTGACGCAGCACCGCCAGGGGATCGATCGAGTCCGCCCCGGCCACCATTCCGGCAACGATCAACTCGACTTTCAACCCTGTGTTGGCGCCCTTGTCCGTCGGGACGCTCAGCCATCGGTCGGCGAGGGTCCGAAGGCCGGCTTTCTCGGCGAGCCGCATGATCGGGAGCAGCCCGGCGGACGTCACAAGATTGGGGTCATCGAATGACGCGAAAGCAGCCTTGGCGGCGTGAGAAACTTGCATCTGCGAGATGCCTTTCGTTTCAGACGAGTGTTGTTCTAGACAAACTCCATTTTCCCTGATGAGAAAGGCATTCTCCGTTTAACGCGCCGTGACCCCCCAACCCACCCCGCATCGGTGGATCCAGGATAATCCAGACACTTCCAGTCCTCGTCAAACCACGCACGCATCTGCGCATACGACCGCGGATATTCACGCCCAGCAGCACGGTTCACGACCATCCGTCAAGGATGCCAAGATGGAGAACCCGTACATATGAAACCGTATTCATTACCCAAATTCGACTGACTACGGGTATTTTACGGACAATCTTCTTACGGCTACGAGGCCCATAACAAATATAAGCAAAACGTTTGCAGAGATTCATCATGACTGGTAGCGTCTCTTTTCAAGGCACCCTATTCCGATTTGAAGCCGGGTGAAGACGCTCACTGGTAGCGTCACCGCACCGCGATGAGGGGGGGGTGTTATGGCAGTAACGATGAGAGACGTGGCAAAGGCGGCTAGCGTGTCCCCCGCCACCGTCTCTCGTGCCCTGTCATCGCCGAAGATAGTCAATCCTCAGACGGCGGAGGCCGTTCGGCAGGCCGCCGATCGACTGGGTTACCGACTCAACCGTGCTGCGCGTGGATTGATCACCGGGCGCACCAGCATTATCGGAATCATCGTTCCGGACTTGGGGAACCCGTTCTTTGCCAGCATGGTGAAGGGAATACAGTCCCGCGCCCGCGCAGGCGGATACTCGGCGATCGTCTCGGATTCAGACGAGGACGGTAATGCTGAGGCCGAGTTGATAGGCGAACTGACCGGTCAAGTCGATGGGATGATTCTCTGCTCGCCGCGAATGTCCGAGAGAGACCTTCACGAATTGGCCAAAGAGATTCCCTTGGTCATGGTGAACCGTGCCGCTGATGGCATCCCGTCCGTGGTGTTCGATGACGAAGAAGGGGCTCGACAAGCCACGATGCATCTGCGCTCTCTCGGACACCGGACCTTAGCCTGGGCGGGCGGACCTGAGGCCTCCTGGTCGCAGGGACAACGGCTTCGGGGTGTCAAAATCGCGGTGGAAGAGACGGGCCTCGAGTTGTTGGAGTTCGGTCCCTTCGTTCCGCGCTTTGAGAGCGGCATAGCTGCGGCCGATCTCGTGCTCGCTTCGCAGGCGACCGCAGTGCTGGCCTACAACGACCTGATGGCGATGGGGATCCTGCGTCGCCTTTTCGAACGGGGAATCGCGGTGCCCACGGATATCAGCGTTGTGGGTAACGATGACCTGCTCTTCTCCACGATGGGCAGCCCCACACTGACGACCGTGGCGCTGCCCATCGAGCGAGCCGGCCGTGCTTCCGTTGATCTTCTCTTGGATCTGCTGACTCAGCCAGACTCTGCCGCGCAAATGCATCGAGAACTTCCAACGAGTCTGCTGGTCCGCGGCTCTACCGGCGAAGCGAAGGAGAAGTAATACTCAGCAGTGAAATAGACCCGATGCGTTGAAGTAGTCCCTAGTAAATATTCAGATCGTTTGTGTAATTGCAGCCTCGATCATCCGGATCGTCTGTTGCGTCCAAAATCAATGAAAGGGGTTCCTATGTCAGAGTCGCCATCACCCCGCGCTCCGATTACATTCAGCAGTTCTTCATCCGCATTGAGCCGCCGCGGATTCTTGACGGCCGGAGGCCTCGGCGTCATCGGGCTCACTCTCGCGGCGTGCTCGAGCGGCCCAACCATAAGGGCCACCTCGACCGCCGTGAGCACCAAGGGGGGCTCCACCGGTACCCTGACGATCATGGACCAGTACTCGTCTAACACCGAGAAGCAGGCCATGCTCACGATCGCCGCCAACTATGAGAAGGCGAACCCGGGAAGTACTGTCAAAATCCAGTCGCTCGCGCAGAATCTGTTCTATCAGCAGCTCGAAACTCGCATGGCGGCCGGTGACCCGCCTGACCTCGCGATGATGCCATTGCCCATCATCCCGACCTATGCGGCCAAGGGATACTACGCAGATCTGACGCCCTATCTGCCCAAGGACTTCTTCGCTCATTTCGATGAGAAACGAACCAAGATCGACAGGCCGCACGGCACGATCGCGGGTGTCCCGATGGCCGATTCCGTGCGTGCCGTTATCTACAACAAGACGGCGCTGCAGAAGGCCGGCATCAAGGCTCCCGGCGTCAACGATGAGCCGTGGACATGGGACCAGCTGGTCGCCGCGGCAAAGAAGGTTCAAGCCGAAGGCGGAGTTACCAACGGCTTAATGTTCGAGAAACCCAGCTTCGATGGCTGGATCCCGTTTCTCTTCCAGAACGGTGGAAGCCTTTTGGATGCCAAGGGGAATCCTGACATCAACAATGCTGCAGGCGTCGGAGCATTGGAGTGGACAGTCGATCTGTACAAGCAGAAACTGGCGGCTCCCGGCGTGATCGAAGGAACCGTCAATCCATTGACCTTGTTCGAGTCCGGGCAAGTAGGCATCTGGCTCTCCGCAGGCTCCGACATGGCGCCCGCGCTTGCGGCGCAGGTCAGGAACTTCAAGTGGGGCGCCACCTTCCTGCCCAGGAAGGTCAAGGCCACCACTGTGAACGGGGGCGGTGACCTCATCGCTTTTAAAGGCAAGAATGCCGAACACGCTGCAAACTTCATCCTGTTCGCCTCACGACCTGACCAGATGCAGATCTACACGACGGCCGTCGCCAGTCTGCTCCCCCGCGATGACCTGAAGACCACTCATTCGTCGATCTCGGATGTGCTAGCCGTCTTCAGTACTCAGGTGAAGAAGTATCTTGATCCGATTGTTGCAGAACAGTTCCTGACCCCGATGTACGGGGCGGCAAAGACCGGGCTGCTTCGCGAATTGCAGTCGGCGGTGATATTCAGCGAGACCCCCAAGGCCGCAGCCGACAATATGAACAAGGTGTTAGTGGCTGCCAAGGCTGCATCTTGACGATCACCAGGCCGGTCAGGCGACGACGCCCGCTTCGTTCGAGCGGCATCGCCCCCTATCTGTTCGTTGCACCGAATATTGTTGTCGTTCTGTTGTTTGCGATCTACCCGCTGATCGAGAACATCGTGCTCAGTTTTACCAGCGACGATGGGACCAATCGTTTCATCGGGGGTGCCAATTACGCCGCACTCATTCACGACGAGGCGTTTCTGGCATCCGTACGCAACACCGTCTACTACACGATCCTTCTCGTGCCGATAACGGTTGTTCTCAGCCTGCTCATCGCGACCGGCATGAACAAGGTTCGGCGGTTCAAGGGTGTGTTGCGAGCTATGTACGTCATGCCCTACCTGCTGTCGTGGTCGGTCAGCGGGTTGGTGTGGCGGCAGATGTATCAAACCAACAACGGAATCCTGAACACGATCCTGCAGACGTTCGGGCTGCCGACGTCCGGCTGGCTTCTCGACCCGAACATGACGATCCCGTCGCTCGCGATCGTCGGGATCTGGGCGGGTCTGGGCTACTACATGGTGATCTATCTGGCCGGTTTGCAAGGAATCCCGCTCGAAAGATACGAAGCGGCTCGAGTCGACGGCGCGTCGTCGTGGCAGCAGTTCGTGCATATAACATTGCCCGGCCTACGACCCATCACCATGCTCGTTGTGATCCTCTGCACCATCGCGTCGTTCCGCGTCTTCGAGAGCATCTACGTGATGACTGGAGGAGGACCGGGTGACGCCTCCTACGTGATGGTTCTGTACATCTTCATCAAGGCGTTCGCTGACTCCTCGTTGAGCTATGCGGCCGCGGTGGCTTGTGTTCTCTTCGCGGGAATCCTCGTGGTGACCTTGATCATGCAGCGGCTAATGGGCAAGGAAGACGATTGATATGAGCCAGGCAGCAATCGCCGAGGTCGCGGCGCAGAAAGCCATGCCGATTCAGCGGGTACGCCCACCGCTGACAATGAGGCTCATCGAAGGGACGCGTAAGCACCTGACACTGATCGTGCTAATCATCGGTGGACTGATCATGATGTTCCCAATTCTTTGGATGATCTCGATGGCGTTCCAGCCCATGAGCGAGATCTACGCGAAGATGCCCTCATTGATCCCGATGCATCCGACGCTCGACAACTTCATCACAGGATGGAATCAGGGCGGGTTCCTCGAGTATTACGTCAACACGTCAGTCGTCACTGTGTTCCGGGTGATGTTGACTGTCATCATCAATGCCCTCGCCGGCTTCGGATTTGGCAAATACCGATTCCGTGGTCAGAAGGTGCTCTTCGTCCTGGTGCTCGCCGCAATGATGGTGCCCGACCAGATTCGCATGGTGCCCCTGTATCAGATGTTCAATTCCGTGGGTCTCGTCAACAGCTACGCCAGCGTAATCCTCCCAGGCGTCGGTGCGACTTTCGGCACATTCCTGATGACTCAGTATGTGCGTACGGTCCCGGACGAGTTGCTCGATGCAGCTCGAATGGACGGCTGCTCGGAGTTCAGGATCTTCCGACAGGTGGTCATACCGTTGGTCAAACCCGCACTCGTGACAAATGTGATCTTCCAGTTCTTCTGGGCCTGGAACGATCTACTCTTTCCCCTGCTCTTCCTTCATGATCAGAGCAAGTACACGTTGGCCCTGGCGCTGGCAAACCTGGGCAACAGCTCCGATCTCAGCATCGGGCCGATCATGGCCATGTCTCTTCTCTCGGTAATTCCGGTCCTCATCGTCTTCTTCGCGCTGCAGAGATTCTTTGTTCAAGGCATCGCTGCTCAGGGGATCAAAGGATGACAGTGTGTACCAGCTCGCGTTCCGATGGCAGGCCCGTCAACTCTTATCGCAATGACAACTTCGACACAGCTACGGCACGAGGAAAGGTATCAAATGTTCGATGAGCGTCTGCTTGAGGTGCACAGCAACTACGCATGGGACCACCAGCACATGCAGTTCGCGCTGGATTTCGCGGCGTCCCACAACATGACGGGCATTGTCCTGCACCGCAACGACATCGTCGATCTGATTGTCTACCCCGGAGAGTACTTCGGGGCGGGTGGCGAGAAGTACTCGAACAACCTTGAACGCTACCGTGACTCCTACGTGCGCGCCTTCGTCGCTCCCAAGCGAGCAGATCGGCCATGCCGTGCACGCACATACGTCAACCGCCTCATCGATCAGGCAGCACAGCGCGGGCTGAAGGTCTATCTCGAGAACAAAGAGATCTACTTCGATGACACCATCCCGGAGATACACCCTGAGGTGATCAAGAATGGCCGACTTTGTGCGAGCCATCCGTTCTGGCCGGAATTCGTGCGCGTCAAATACGAGGAATTGATGGTCGAGTGCCCAGGGCTCGCCGGTCTCATCGTCGCTCCCGCCACAGCCGAAAGCAGAGTATCGATTGCCGCAAACAAGTGCGAGTGCGATGACTGCAAGGTGATGACGCCAGCGCAGTGGTATCAGAACATCCTGACCGCCATCCACGAGCCGCTGAGTGCGGCGGGCAAAAGGCTCATCGTCAGAGATTTCACCTTCACATCGAGCGATCAAACGGCCATGGTCGACGCCGTGGTCGATCTGCCCTCTGACATCGTGATCGCGCTGAAGAATACTCCGCACGATTACTATCCGACTTTTCCCAACAACCCTAGGATCGGCGCCGTCGGTGATCACGATCAATGGATCGAGATCGACTGCATGGGCCAGTTCTACGGGTGGGGTATCGGCGCCAGTGTGATGCTCGATGACATGCGGAAACGGATGCAGTATGGCCGCGATCGAGGTGCAACCGGTGTCATGTTCCGCACTGACTGGGAGGGCTTGGAGGGTCACACCGCCTTCGACACACTCAATTGGATCAATGTGGCCGGCGGCGCCGCTCTCTCCCGCGATCTTTCGACAACGGATCGAAGCATCTATCGGAACTGGCTCGAGGAACAAACGATCGTCGCTCCGGGAGCCAGCGACGCGGACATCGATGATCTCGCCGGTTGGGCACAGGAGATCATTGGGAGGACCTGGCCCATAATCTCTCGCTCCCTATTCGTCAACGACTGTGTCTTCTCCGAGTCGAGCTGCGTACCGGTAAGCATGGCCGACGCAGTATGGGTTGGCGAGGTCAAGGACGGGCTGATGGATTGGGATCCGACAGCGAGAGATGCCCTCTCCTCCGACGCGACGAACGTCTGGGGAATCGTGGAATCGGAAGATGAGGCGATGAGGGAGGTCATAGCTTTAGGGAGACGGCTGGCGATCGGTCATCCAGCGTTGTCTTCCTTCGGGGCGGCCAAATTGGTGGAGGCATGGGATCTGTTCCGTCGCTACGTTCAGATCTTCCAGCTGTCGGTGCAGGGAGTATTCCTCACGCGTCATCTGGTGGATCAGGATCGCGCTGGTCAGCCGGTCGAGTCCCGCTTCGTCGAACGATGGTCCCGCACTGTTCAGGAGTTGGATGCTCTCGCAGACAAGCTGAAGGAGTTCTACCGATCCACCGACTTCGGCTATCCGGTGTACATGCTGCTTGATGGCGAACGAGTCGCGACCTTGAGCGAAAGCCTCCGCGCTGAGGCACCGCGCCGTGTGGTCGACGAGTTGACGCCGGCCTGATGAAAGTTCTGTTCGTCGGTGGCACCGGCATAGTGAGCACGGCGTGCTGCAGGTTCGCCATAGCTAGAGGCGACGAGGTGACGATCCTTAACCGAGGACTGAATACGAAACGGCCGCTGCCAGATGGGGCCGAGCTTCTCACGGCAGACGTACACGACCGCACGGAGATTGATCGAGCGCTTCGGAATCGAACATTCGACGTAGTCGTGGACTTTCAGGCCTTTCTTCCTGAACATGTCGAGGCGATGGTAGAACACTTTGCTGGCCGGATCGGGCAGTACGTGTTCATCAGCACCGCATCAGCATACCAGACGCCACCGCGTCGCCAGCCGATCACCGAGTCGACACCATTGCAGAATCCTCGTTGGAAGTACGCACAGAACAAGATCGCTTGCGAAGATTTCCTGGTCGGAGAATATCGACGCACCGGCTTTCCGATAACAATTGTGCGGCCATTGCACACGTACGACCACACCTCAGTACCGTTGCTTGCAGGGTGGACCGAGATCGACAGAATGAGGCGCGGCAAAGAGGTCGTCGTCCATGGCGATGGCACGTCATTGTGGACGATGACCTATCACCTTGATTTCGCCCGAGCGTTCGTCGGGCTACTCGGGAATCCTCAGGCGGTCGGGGATACCTTCCACATCACGTCGGACGAACTGCTTACGTGGGATCAGATCTACCGCATCTTCGGTGCGGCTGCGGGAGTCGAGGAGCCTCGTATCGTCCACATCGCATCCGAAACGATAGCCGCTGTGGATCCATTGCTGGCGGAGTCCCTGCTCGGCACCAAATCGGACTCGGTCGTGTTCGACAACACCAAGATCAAGGCTCTAGTCCTAGGATTTTCGGTCAGCACGCCATTGTGGATCGGCGCCCGTGAGGTCGTGAAATGGCATGACGATGATCCCGCACGCAAGGTTGTCGATGAATCTGTCAATGCTACTTACGACGCCCTGGTCGAAGCGGTCGGCGCACTTCCAGCTGCAGTTCGCGGGCGGATACGAGAGACGAGCCTGAAGGAGTGAGATGACTCAGCCCGGCAAAACCGATACCCCCTTCCGATGGGGAATTCTGGGGACCGGCTACATCGCAGCCGAATTCGCTAAGGACTTGGCGCTGTTGGAAGATGCAGATCTCGTTGCTGTCGCTTCTCGAGATACTGCAGACGCCTCGCGGTTCGCCGCAGCGCACGGTGTTCCTCGCTCTTATGGCACGTACGGCGAACTTCTCGCCGATCCGGATATCGACGCCGTGTACATCGCAACGATTCAGAGCGCACACCACGATGTGACGCTCCTAGCTCTGCAGTCAGGGAAACCGACACTGGTCGAGAAGCCGTTCACGGTGAACGCGGAACAAGCTTTCGACGTCATTTCCGCGGCTCAGAAGGGCGGCGTGTTCTTGATGGAGGCGATGTGGACACGGTTTGTTCCGCACATCGTGGATCTTCGAATGCTTCTAAGCGCTGGAGGCCTCGGTGATGTCCGTACAGTGATCGTTGACCACGCGGACCGGGTCGAAGACGGATCCCAGCGCATCTTCGATCCTCTACGAGCTGGTGGGGCCCTCCTCGATCTCGGAGTCTATTGTGTCTCGTTCGCTTCAATGGTGCTCGGGTCGCCCTCGCAGATCGCAGCTGTGGGCTGCCTAACGAACGGAGTCGATTCGCAGACCTCTGCGGTTCTCAGCCACGCCAACGGGAGTCAGGCTGTTCTGACGACATCGCTCGAGGCCAAGGGTACGAACCGCGCGGCGATCATCGGGACCGAGGCCCGGGTCGAGATCGATGGAAAGTTCTACGTGCCATCGTCGTTCAGCGTGATTTGGCCCGATGGCCGCACGGAAAGACACGGCTACACGCGCATCGGACAGGGACTCCGCTATCAGGCACATGAAGTCGCCCGCTGCGTGCGCGCCGGCCTAGTCGAGAGCCCTGCGATGCCGCTACTGGAGACGCTCCAGATAATGCGAACCATGGACCAGATCCGCTCGCAGATCGGCGTTGTCTATCCCGATGATCATCGGCAGGGTTGACGCCGAGCGCACGACATCGAATTATCCCCAGTCACGAACCACGAATCATGAGGAGCAACCAAGCAATGAAAACACGCCACGTGGGCGATACGCCCGTAAGCGCAATCGGACTCGGTGGGGTCCACTGGTCTATAACGGATCACCTCGACGTCGATCAATCGATTCGTACGATCCACGCAGCGCTGGATGCAGGCATCCGCTTGATCGACACCGCTCGCGCCTACACCACGTTGGTTGACGAATCCCACAATGAGGATGTCGTGGCCCGGGCACTCGCCGGGCATCCGCTGCGCGACGAGGTCCTCGTGGCGACGAAAGGCGGCCACTTTCGGGCCGGTCCTAGCGACTTCCCTGTCGACGGTCGCCCGAGAACATTGCGAGCACACTGCGAAGCAAGCCTCCGTCACCTTCGAGTAGAACGCATCGGCCTGTATCAACTTCATCACCCCGACCCGTCGACACCGATCGAAGAGAGCATGCAGACCCTGGTTGAACTTCAACAGGAGGGAAAGATCCGGATGATCGGTGTCTCGAACGTGAACGCGCAACAACTGCGAGCCGCGCAGTCGGTGGGCGCCATCGTCTCAGTCCAGAATGAATTCTCTCCACACAAGACCGATGACTCGCCAATGGTGGCCGAATGCGATCGCACGGGCGTGACTTACCTAGCATACTCTCCTCTAGGCGGTTCGAGTCGATCTGGATCACTGGGCGAACTCTCACCAGCGCTCGCTGCTGCGGCCGACAATCGCAAAGTCTCGGTGCAGCGGATTGCGCTCGCATGGATGCTAGCCCTCTCGCCGACAATTATCCCGATCGTGGGTACCCGGAGGGCGGAGTCGGCCGTCGATTCCGCGGCCGCAACTGAGCTCGATCTGGGTCGAGCCGAATTCGCGGCAATCGACGCGGAGCTGTCCTCGCGCCGATGACTCTCGCTTCGCAGTTGGTGGACGGGGAAACGTCGTAGTTTGCTCTCCCGGGATGTCACCGGCTTCCCGATTTCGACAGTGAGAACTGGCTCAGTCCGGACGTATTCAGCACGCTGGTCCTGGCCTTGAAAGACCGTCACGGTCCGAACCGTCGCCGCGTAGGGGAGAAAGTGGTCAGCAATCCGTCTGGTGAACGGCCAGCGACCATCCTTCAGGTCGCCATGCTGGCTGGAGCCTCAAAGGCGACCGTTTCGCGCGTTCTGAACGGTTATCCGACGGTGAATCCTGAGATAGTCAAGCAGGTGCGAAATGCGATTGACGAGCTCGACTTCAATCCGAGCGCTACTGCGCGCAACCTGTCACTTGGCCGGACGCAGACGATAGGCGTCTTCGTGCCCGACCTTGAGAACCGGTCACGTCCCGTTGAGTGTGGAGTTTCTCGACACCGTGCGGGTCAGTTGGTTTGATTATGCCGTGACAAGTTCTGGGAGCGAAATCACCTCCTCGATGGGCTTGTCCGTGGGGGTGTTCAGGGCGCTGAGGGCGGCCATGGATGCTTCGGAAAGATAGCGGCGATCGCCGGCCTCCCATTCGTCGTGTTGCACAGCCACCCAACCGTTCGCCACGCATACTCTTACGTTGTAGAGCGCTAGCTCCAGGGCCTTTTGGAGGGAGGCCGCGCCAATGAAGAGTGAGAGTCGCTTGTCGGCGCCGGGCATCGCCTCCGTTCGCATGAACTTATCTGCGTCGGCATGGAGGAGTCGTCAGTAGATCATGTCGTCGAACGCGTCGGATCCGCCCGAAGATAGAAGGGCCTTCCACGAAGTCGCTTCATCGTCGCTGAACTGGCTGAATTGTTACTCTATGGCTGCGGCTGCGTTGTCTAGACCCGGGTCGTCCGTGAGCCTGCAGGCCCGCAGACCACCGGCTACCCTGTAAAGCTGCACTTGATCACACTTGGCGTCGAACTTTCGCAGCATCGCCACTCGAAGGAATTGCAGCCAATGTGCCGCTGAGTTCTCGCTATCGCTGGTCACTTCACTCAAACTCGGGAAGTGCAGAGCATCATCGACAGCGAAAAACTCCGCAGCAAGTATTTCGAACATCTGTAGCCTGGCCCAGTCAGAAGCCGGCTCGTTGGACATACACCAATTTTAGCGGCGCTGCGCGGCCGGCTAGCCGACACCCCGCTGCACGGCCTCTCAAGAAATTCGTCGATGTCCGTAGGCCGAACGCCGGCGACGACAATCTGCTCCGATCAGCGTGCAGACGCCCGCACTGCGGCCTGCCGTACCGACGACTCGCGAACAATGAGTTCACCCGGCACAGAGGGTCTGCCCCGCGCTGCAGTCCGTCGCGGGCATCGCTCCTTACGGGGAGGTACCCGCACTCGGTTGGCGTAAGAATCCTCACGAATGACGATCGGCCGCACGGCTACCGCAGCGCCCTCAACACCGCGGCGCCGAACTTGGCGGAGCGGCTCAAGGAGAGGGGATACACGACTGCCCTCGTCGGCAAGTGGCATCTCTCCCCGGATGCGGCAGCTACTTCCAGCCACGCCTCATGCGCGGGGAGGAGCAGGTCCCTACCGAGAGCTATGCCGGCGCTGGCTACTATTTCACTGATGACATCTCGGACTATGCCGTCAACTTCGTGCGGCGCTCGGCCGGCGCCGGATTGCTGTTCTTCCTGTACTTCGCGCACGCCGTGCCGCACGCTTCGAGCGGCAGGCCGAGCTCGATCTGCGCCAGACCGAGACGCTGCCGCCGCGTGATCACGCCGCGCTCTTCTGGGAGCACATCGGCAACGCGGCGATTCGCCGCGAACCATGGAAGCTGGTCCGTGAGGCGCTCGGAGCGTGGGAGCTCTACGACGTCGAAGCAGGTCGCGGGGAGACGCGCGACAGATCGGCGGAGAAGCCCGACCTCGTCACCGAGCTCGAGTAGGAGTGGACGGTCTGGGCGCGCGCGAACGGTGTGATCCCCTGGGAGGATGTGCTCGCCGACTATCGGGAGCGTGGCATCCCCGAGCGGGCTCGCGGCTGATCGCGCATATGGAGCTGCGCCGGAAGGTGTAGCAGAAGTTGAGCTGCGCCAGTGGCCACTACGTCGAGAAGTAGAGAAGTACGACGACGCAGGTTCCACCTGTCAGAATCCGCGTGACGCAGGCGTGCCGGCGTGGTCGGGTAGGGAGAAGATCTCTCCGTGCACATATGCTCTCGGCGTTGTCGAAGGAGAAGATCGAAGGAGAAGACGGGATGAATACCGGACCGAGAACCCTTGCCGACAATGAGGCACGCGTCGCCGATCTCCTGGATCGGGAGTGGCGGCTGAGCATCGGCGGAGTCGGCGTACCCGCCGTCACGGGCGCCATCTACACCCTGACCACGCCCTATGGCGAGCGCGAGATCGCCCAGGTTCCGGACGGCGCCACGGCGGATGCCGCGCGGGCCGTCGAGGCGGCGTGCGGCCCGGCGGAGGCCTGGGCTCGCGAGCCCGTCCTATCGCGTGCGGCGAAGATGATGGCCCTGGCCGACGCGATCGAGGAGCGGGCGCTCGACTTCGCCTTGCTCGATGCCATCGATGGCGGCGCCCCGATCGGCATCATGCAGCTCGACGTCACGATGGCCGTCGAGGCCCTGCGCTACTTCGCCGGGCTCGGCATGGAGGCCAAGGGCTTCACGGTGCGGTCCACCCAGAACTTCCACTTCACCGAGCGTTACCCCTTCGGTGTGGTCGTGAAGATCGTCCCCTTCAACCACCCCTTCCTCTTCGCCGCGAGCAAGATCGCGGCGCCACTGGCCGCCGGCAATGCCGTGGTGCTCAAGCCGGCTGAGGCGACGCCGCTGTCGGCTCTCATGCTCGGCGAGTTGTGCGACCAGATGCTGCCCCGGGGCCTGGTTTCGGTGGTGGTCGGCGACGGACCGGAGGTACCCAACGCGCTGGTGCGCCACCCGCTCGTGCGCCGCATCGGCTTCACCGGCAGCGACGTGGTCGGCCGCGCCATCCAGCGCTCGGCCGCAGAGGTCGGCGTCAAGAACATCACGCTCGAACTGGGCGGCAAGAACGCCCTCATCGCCTTCCCGGATGCGGACCCGGTGGAGGTCGCGCGCGGCGCGATCATGGGCATGAACTTCACATGGTCGGGCCAGTCCTGCGGGTCCACGTCGCGACTCATCGTGCACGAGGACATCGCCGACGAGGTGCTGGGTCATATCGCCGATCAGCTGCGTGGACGGCAGTTCCTCTCGCCGCTCGACCCGGCTGCCGTGCAGGGCACGATGGTGAACCGCAAGCAGTTCGAGCGGGCGCTCGGCTATATCGACGGCGCTATTGCTCAAGGTGCGCAACTCGTCACGGGCGGAGCCAAGGTCGATAGCGAAGGCGGTGGACTGTTCATCCAGCCGACCTTCCTCGACCGCGTCGCGCCCGATTGGCCCGTGGCCTGCGAGGAGATCTTCGGCCCCGTCGTCTCGGTGCTGCGCTGGACCGACGAGGCCGAGGCGATCCGCATCGCGAATAGCGTGGACTACGGCCTCACCGGCAGCGTATTCACCAACGACATCCGCACCGCCCACCACGTGGCGCGTGCCCTCGAGACGGGTTTCGTGTGGATCAACGGCGCCGGTCCGCATTACCTTGGCCTGCCCTACGGCGGCTGGAAGGATTCCGGCCTCGGCGCCGAAGAGGGCATCGACGAGTTGATCAGCTACACCCAGTCGAAGTCGGTGTCGGTGCTGCTCTGAGCACACCGCATCGAGGGCCAGGAGGCCTCGGATCATGACGCTCACCGTCCTGTCGGACTACTCGTTGGAGATGACCGGGAAAGATGTCGAGAGGCTCGACGAAGCCCGTGAGTTCATCCCCACCGGCACGCGCATTAACGTGACCTTCCTCGGCAACGAGAACCTGCGGATGCGACTCACCGCCGCGCGCGGTCAAAGAATCGGGATTCACCCCCGTGCCGCATATCTCGGTACGTCGCCTCGCGTCGCAGGAGATACTCGAGGAGTTCCTCGGCGCGCTGCAGTCCGATGGGGTCGTGCGTAACGTCTTCGTCGTCGGCGGCGACCCGTCGACTCCGGAAGGACCATACTCCGACTCGCTGCAGGTCATCCGGACCGGCTTGCTGCAGCAATTCGGCTGCGAGCACGTCAGCATCAGCGGCTACCCCGAGGGCCACCCGGACATTTCGAGCACCCTGCTCTGGGAAGCCATCGAGAGCAAGTCAGCGGCGCTCGACGTAGCGGGACTGCCCGGTACGATCATCACCCAGTTTGGTTTCGATGTCGATGCGGTGATCACCTGGATCGAGGCGGTGCGCGGGCGCGGCATCGAGCTGCCCATCCGCATCGGCGTTCCCGGCCCGGCCGGCATCAAGCGCCTCATCAGCTACGCATCACGCTTCGGCGTCGCCTCGAGCGCCGGCATCGCCAAGAAGTACGGTTTCTCGCTCACCAATCTGGTGGGGACTGCGGGACCGGATCGTTTCATCCGCGAGCTCGACCGGCGTCTCGAGTCCTCGCACGGCGAGATCAAGCTGCACTTCTACACTTTTGGCGGTCTTCGCGCGACACAGGAGTGGATCACCAGCTTCGAGCGGGAGCGCACCTGATGCCGATCGAAGCCGACAGGAGCCGACTGCCGGTCGACCAGGCGGTGCTGCTGGTCTCGGGTCGTGACCAGCCGGCCATCCTCTCGACGATCACCCAGGTGCTGACGTCCTTCGGTGCGAACATCGTCTCGCTCGATCAGTATAGCGACGATGCGGAGGGCGGCAACTTCTTCCAGCGCACGGTCATCCATCTGCCGGGGGCGAGCCGCGCGATCCCCGAGCTGGAACAGATGCTGAACGCCAAGCTGGCGGATGGTTTCGAACTCTCGGTCACCGTGCTCGACCGCGCAGTGCCGAAAAGGATGGCGATCTTCGCGTCGAAGACCGATCACTGCCTGGTCGACCTGCTCTGGAGGCATCGCCGCGGCGAGTTGCTGGTCGATATCCCGATGGTGATCTCGAACCACACCGATTTGCAGCCGGAGGTGGAGCAGTTCGGTATCCCGTTCTTCCACGTGCCGTCGCAAGGCCCCGACAAGTCTGCGGCCGAGGCGGAGAGCCTCAAGCTGCTGACCGACGCTGTCGACTTCGTGGTATTGGCGCGGTACATGCAGATTATCTCGGAGGACTTCATCGAGGCGGTCGGGGCGCCGATCATCAACATCCACCACTCCTTTCTCCCCGCATTCATCGGCGCCGCTCCGTATGCGAAGGCGAAGGATCGCGGGGTGAAACTGATCGGCGCGACGGCGCACTACGTCACGAAGGGGCTCGATGAAGGCCCCATCATCGAGCAGGACGTCGTGCGCGTGACGCACGCCGACACCGTCGCCGAGCTGCAGGCACGCGGCGCCGATGTCGAGCGTGCGGTGCTGACGCGGGCGGTGCGCTGGCATTCAGACGACCGGATCATCCGGCATGGCAACCACACGACCGTCTTCGTCTAGCTGCCTTAGCTGCGTTTCCAGAGATAATCCGTATACTGATGGTAATCGGAGGGAGAGTTAGATGATTCCAGGTATTCCCGAGCAGCAACTCGGATACGTCCTACCCGTCGGTGTCGCCGACGGTGTGCATCATGCCTTCTACTCCGTCTGCGGCCTTGAGGTCAACATGGTCGGGTACCCGGGCGTTCTTGCCGCATTTTCGCGCGCCGACGGGGAACGAGCCCTCGAGTCCGCTTGGCCGGCGATGGAGTTCCTCGCTGAGCGGCGTGTCGATCGGATCGTCATCGGCGGACTGCCGGTGACGACATCCGCACCGCCGGCATTCGTCCATGAGCTCTGTGCGCAGGCAACCGAGCATTTCGGCATCCCGGTGATCTCCGACGCGGAGGACACCGTCATGGCCGTGCGAGCGCTGGGCGCTCGTCGGGTCGCCCTCGCGACGAAGTGGTCTCCCGACGTCGTCGCCGGGGTGAGGGAGCATCTCGTCGACGGCGGGATCGAGGTCGTCCGCGACTTTGCGCTGCCCCACACCGCTCAGCAGGTCGTCGCTTTGCAGCCGGAGGAGGGTTTTCGCATCGCCCTCGAGCTGGCGGACGGCGCGCTGGGAACAGGCGATCCGGTCGACTGCCTCGTTCTCGGAGGCGGGGCCTGGTTCGTCCTCCCGGCCATCGAGCAGGTCGAGCAGCGCTATGGGGTGCCGGTCGTCAGCAACATCGCTGCAAGCCTCTGGGGTTTCTTGGACCAGATCGGTCGCTCGCCTGTTACGCCGGGATGGGGCGTGCTCCTTGATCGGTTGTTGGTGTCGTCGACCGACGCCTGATGGCCGTTTCGCCCCACGTCGCTCACCGGGACGGAGTTGCGATCGTGACCTTCGACCGTCCAGAAGTTCGAAACGCGATCGACGCGACCACGGTCGAGACGATCAGCCGGGAGCTCGAGAAAGCGGGCACCACCCCTGAGATCGGTGCCTTGTTGGTCGTGGCGGAGGGTGAGGTCTTCTCCTCGGGGCAGGATCTCGTCGAGTTGGAGGCGGTTCCTCCGCGCTCGCGGATCGCTTACCTGCGCGGAATGGACAGGCTGCACCGCGTGGTGGCGTGCTCCCGCATCCCCATCGTTGCGGCCATCAACGGGCCGGCGGTCGGACGCGCGGCATTCCTCACCGCAGCCTGCTCCGTGCGAGTGGGTTCCCCGGATGCCGAGTTCTGGCTGCCGGAGCTGCAACTCGGTGTCCGGCCCGACTCACGCGCCGTTGCCACCCTGGTGAGGGCAGTCGGCGAGCAGCGGGCGCGGTACCTCCTCGCCACCGGCGCGCGGATCGACGCCGAGCAGGCGATGGCCTTCGGTCTGCTCCACGCGGTTGTGCCGAAGGAGAGGCTGCGCGAGACCGCCGAGCAGATGGCTCGTCAATTCGCGGGCATCCCAGGTCGACTATTGAAGCGTGTCGGTCTCCCACCAGGCGAGTACTGATCCGGTCAGGAGGGCGCCGCCTTCGTTGCCGACGTCCAATCCGTGATTTCCTCGTCGGGTTCGACGAGTTTGCGGAGGAGTCGGTAGAGGTCGCGGCGTTCGGTCTCGTCGACATGGCACAGCAGGATGTCGTTGGAGGTTCCGTGATTTCCTCGTCGGGTTCGACGAGTTTGCGGAGGAGTCGGTAGAGGTCGCGGCGTTCGGTCTCGTCGACATGGCACAGCAGGATGTCGTTGGAGCGGAGGGCTGGAGAGACGGAATCGCGGTAGAACTCGCGGCCGGCATCAGTGAGGAAGAGGTTGTTGCGGCGGGTGTCCGAGGTGTCGCGAACTCGGGTGATCCAGCCGCGTTCGACGAGGCGTTGGATGAGGTCGCCTGCGGTTGACCGGTCCAGGGAGGCGCGCAGTCGCAGTCGGGTCTGATCGATGCCGTCTTGCATGGCGAGGACGTGCAAGACGGCGAATTGAGTGGAGGTTAGGCCGTTCTGCAGTTCGCGGCTCCAGAGGGCGGTGGCCCGCGCCTGGCTCACTCGGAGANATGGCGAGGACGTGCAAGACGGCGAATTGAGTGGAGGTTAGGCCGTTCTGCAGTTCGCGGCTCCAGAGGGCGGTGGCCCGCGCCTGGCTCACTCGGAGAAGATGCCCGACCAGATCACGAGTTCGGAAACCGCGATTGTGTGTGGGTTCCGTGATTTCCTCGTCGGGTTCGACGAGTTTGCGGAGGAGTCGGTAGAGGTCGCGGCGTTCGGTCTCGTCGACATGGCACAGCAGGATGTCGTTGGAG